>NZ_CP036292.1:6331570-6637884 GCF_007751715.1 Rosistilla oblonga
GGGCCGCGGCGATCGGATCGATCAAGCGCTCCGCGATCCTTGATGATCGCTTGTCCTTGTCCCGAGCTGTTGTTGACCAGCGGATCGTCTTCACGCAACTGGCCGACCAAATCGCGGTTGGTCACCTTGATCGGACTCAGCCCAATCCCCACCGAATTCTTAGTGGAGGCAAACAGCGAGCGATCGTTTTGGTTTTCGATACTCTTATCGATGATCGGGCTGCCGGCCGCGGGATACAGATTCGGTACGCCGCTGGCAGGATCGAACTGGAACATGCCAAACAGTCCCGCCGCCCCCAGATCCAACGAATCGGGTTGCGACGGATCGCTGACCGTGTCGCCGACGATAAAGACATCGTCCCACTGGATCGCACCACCAATCGAAATCCGATCGGTTTCTGTAGCCGTTCCGGGAACCGAAGCCAACGCACCTTCGTTGACGACGGTTGTCCCGCGGATCACGGTGGTTCCGGCCCCCGTAATATTGATCCCCGTCGCATTTTCGACAAGCACGTTGTTCAACAACGTCGGGCTGGCACCGTCGTTGACTCGAATCCCAGTTCCCGGACCGTAGATCGTGTTGTTGACGACGCGAGCAAACGGCGCAGGGGCGCCGAGATTGCTGCCTGCGGCGGAACCGTCGCCACTCACAAAGATGCCGTTGGCATTGCGAATCAACAGATTGTTTTGGATCACCGCACCGGGGACCAAGTTGTTGGCGTTGAGCGTCGGGAAGTTCTGAACCGCACCGGGCTTAGGGCGATTCCCTTCATTGGGCACCTTGCTGCCTGGTGTGACATCGCCCGCGTCGACGACGATTCCGGTCGCCGTCGAGAAGCTGATCGTGTTCGAATCGATCACGAACTGCCCTTGATCGCGGTGCAGGTTGCGATCGCCATTGTCTTCACCACGACCGTTGTCGACACCGGTCACTACAGGATTCAAGATCGGCGTCCGCATCCCGTCGATCGCGACGATCAATTGATAATCGTCCGTCGGATCTAGCCGGAAGCGACTGAACGGAGTCCCCGACAAGATGTCTGAGATTGAAACAAGACTGGACAGATCGGGCAGATTTGCTGGATCCAAAAACAGCGGCAGATCCGTGTCGGAGATCTTCCCGATAACAATTTGATATTCACCCGGTGTGTCAATCGTGTGTTCTACGAATGGCGGATAGCCGAGGATTCCCGCAGCAAGAACCGTTGTGTTCGAGATATCGGAGAAATCGATCAACGCGATGATGCTGTTGAAGCTTGGATCGGGCATCTCGATATTGACTGTCGTTCCAGGCTCGTCGACGGTGAACCGATAATGATCGGCGCGTGCGGACGCATTTCCTTTGCCATCGATCGTGATGAGAGGACGAATCTGGCCATCGGGAGCGACCGCCAATTCGTACAACTCGCCGTCGAGGCGTTGAGCGTTCGAAGTAAACGCTTGCGTTAAGATATTGACGCTACCGAAGGTTCCACCCGCGTCGGCAACCATCGTTGGCGACGTAAATGTCGAACCGCCAAAGTTGTCGGTCGCTGCATATCCGTGCAGCACGATAGTGGTATCGCTGGCGTCGTTGAGTCGACCTCCGCTGGAAGTCGCTTCGATCCCCAGCACGGCGCGGACCGAGCTGCGATTGATCGCACCGCGAATCGCATCGGCGATCTCTCCGGCGGTACTGTCGATGCGGTACGAGACCTCGACATTGCCGGGCTCGATTCCCGAAACCGGCGCACCGGGAGTGACGTCGTTGAATTCAAAGGTCAGCGTTTCGTACCCGTTGGAAAGGTCGAAGGTATCGCCGTCGACAATGTGCGCCCCGCCATCGCCGATCTCAAGATTAAAGCCTTCGGCCAAGCGGTCGTTGATATCGAAGCGTTCTCCCTTGCCAACTTGGACTCCGGTTCCAGCCGGATCCGACAGATACTCGCGTCCCAAACGGACTTCTAATTGGTAGGGGCCTGCAGGAACATCGAGAGCAACGGGAGCGACACCGCTGGTCGATGAATAGACAAGCGCCTCGTGATAGGGATTGTCGGCCAAGTTCGACCCGCTGCCGCCGGTCGCCGATTCGCCACGTTCGGCCAAACCAACCACGATGTCGTCCAGATAGACGCCCATCGCTCCGCCCAGACCGCGCGACCGTTCACCCGCTCGCAACAGTTCCGCGACCGAATCGGTTCCGCCCGTGTAGACGCCAAAATCGGAGCCTGGCAGCGAATCATTACCGGCGTGTTCGCCACCGATCAACGCCATCGGCTTGTAGGCAGGTGCCAGGAAGGCCGCCGAATAAGTCGACGCATCCTGCGTAACGGTTGCATCGTAGAAGCGGATCGCATTGGACGTCGCGATCCTTGGGAAGCTCTCCAACTGCACCGGCGCTGTCGCATCTTTGATCGTGCCAGCCAAGACGGTTTGCGTCGCCACCAGCACCTGATCGACGTTCATGCTGTAATCGACGGGGATCGCGTTTGCCCCGCCCTGGACTCCAGGCGTTCCGACGACATAGTCGACAAGCGTTCCAAACCCATAGGATCCGGCCAACGTTTCGTTGCTAAATTGCAACAGCGATGGATCGCTTGGATTAACAAATGCTCCACCCACCGAGGCTGCAATCTTTTCAGCAACCGTCGCGGCGCTGTCGCTGGCCAAGATGTTCCCGCCGGTTTGCAGCGAGATGATTGTTGCGCCACCCGGTCGCGTCAAATCCAACGTGCCACCAGCGGCAGCAACTTGAGCTCCCGAAGGCATCCGCACGACCAACCCGAGATCGTATTCGAAGGTCTCCGAGTAGTTTGATCCAGCGAGCGAACCGGCAACAGTAAAGGCTTGGCCGTCGACGATTTGATCGCTCGGCAACATCTGCAGATCGGTTTGATCGGGGCGACTCTCGCCCGCCGTCGAAAACTCAAAGCGAATCTTGACGTCGTTGTCGCCAGCCCAGGGACTCAGATCGATCCGAGCTTGCCGGAAGACGTTGTCGTCAAACAGCTCTTGGACAAAGACTTGGTTGGCGACATTCGTGTAGCCACCGCTGCCAACGGGATCGTATTCGTGCACGTTACCGCGACTGTCTTGCCAAACGCGGTTGTTTAACGCATCGTCCATGTTGTTGGTGGCAACCAGCTTCCATTGCTGGTCGGCACCGGCGACATAAACGCGAAGCGAATCGCGCATCACGTCGTCGAGATTTGCTTCGCTGAACGACGACGGGTTGTCGTCAGCGTTGGTGTTTTCCGAATCGAGGATGTAGTTGAAGTACAGCTTCGGCAGGTCGGCGCCGTCGATCCCCGACAAATCGATCGATTCACCTTGGATGTTTCCGTGGGCACCGCCGAGGAAGTTGTAGCCGCTGAAACCTTGCAAGTCATCGGCGCGAACGGTGCCGATATCATTGCCTAGGTGGTTGTAGTCTTCGCCGAGGGTATCGAAACCAAATCGCAGGCTACCGCCGCCAAGAACATCGGGGCGATCATCCAACGCGTCCATCCCATGGCCCGCCGCCGGTGCGCTACTGGAAAGATGCCACAGGTTTTGGTCAAGGTTGCTGAAGAACAAACCCGCCAGGGCGCCGGAACCATCAAGTGTTCCATAGATAGGCACACTATCCGCACCATATTGGAAGATGCGCTGAGCCGTCCCGCCGGTTCCATCCATCGTAAATGCGTACAGGTTGCCCGTTGCACTTTCCACTCCAAAGTACATGCTCTCAACACCGGAGATCCCGTTAACCGCATCCGTGAAGTTTGCAGGCCCCTTGGTGACTTGAGCAAAGCTTAGCGTCGATCCGTCGGCAGCCTGAATCGCTTCGGCAGACGTTGGGTCGATCAACAGCCTCGGTGCGCCGGAGATATCGCCAGGATCATAGTTTGTCGTATTGTTTTCGGTGATCGACATCTCCCAGACCGCGCCAGTCGTGGTAAACGCGTAGAGGAGCGTCTGCCCTGCGGTGGTACTTGTCACGAGAGACGTAACATTTCCCGTGTTGCCACCCGTCGCAGGTGAAGTCGTCGGAATTTGAACCTGAGCGATTGCATTTGTACCCGCCCACGGTGCTTCCGATGGGATATTGAATCCGGTGTTGTTCTGAATCAGCGGATCTTGTGGATTTGCTGACTGGAATCCGCCAGGCATCGAAATCCCATTGCGAGACTGCACTGCGCCGGTGTCAGCACTCAACCGGTAGATCAAATTATTTGCGTTGATTGCCCCAGCATTGCCAGAGATCACGTCGGCCGTGTTCCCAGCATTCCGCCCGACGTTGCTCCCATTAAAGGTTCCTCGATTGGCGAGACCGTACAGATAGCTAGAGCTTGAGTTGTTGTCTTCATAGAACGCCAGGCTACTAAAGAGCATCCCGGAATCGGCATCGGTTCGATTGATGTGCGGGTTCGTTCCGCCCTGATTGAAATATTCGTAGGTCACAATCCCAGTTGCACCAACGGTGGTGAAAGATCCGTCGGCCGCAATCGAATAGACGGTGTCGGTGTTCGTATCGCTGGAACTGCCGATACTGCGTTCAATGGCAAGGACAAGCCCCGTCGAGCGCTGCGCCGCAGCGTTGATCGGGCTAGTATCTTCATCGATGATCGCATCGTGGCGACCTGTGTAGGGATTAAAGATGTTGATCTGAGAGTTATTGGTGTCCTGCACTCCAACGCGGCTGATCCCAATTAGCGGGATGTCGCCAAAGTGCCAATCGATCACGCTCTCGGGCGTAAACGCTACCTCTTTAGCAGAAGGCAATTGGGCGGGATTCGGATTGGTCGTCTCGAAACGCGAGTCCTCGGTGCTGAAGCGGTCGTCGATAATCCGGACCGTCGGATCCAGCGGCTCCAAGCGGAAGTTCTTATTGGCAGCGTTTTGTTGCGTGAACTGCTGCATGTCAGCCAGCATTTCCGCGGCGGTGCTGACGACGACCGAGTAGTTGCCGTTGGGCAGTTCCAATGGCCCGATAAACGCATCGCGAGTTCCCTGCGAACCGCGCGACAGGTCGGTTTGAGTCGTCGGTTGGCCGGGAACGACAGGGGTGACTTGATCGTCCAGAATGTTTGAATTCGTTCCCAAAGCGACCAAGTTGCCGCTTTGATCAAAGACGTACAACGTCGTGTCGGGGCGGACCAAACCGTCGGCCCAATCGATGTCGAAGACAAGCGACGTGTTCATTCCAGGAACGCTGCTGCGTTGCAACGAATCCTGAGCGATTTCGAAGGTGTACCGATCCTCCGACGCGTCGATATATCCCGAAGCGGAAACAGCGCCGCGGTCGGTGTTGGCAAAGCTGCCGATATTGATCGTGCTGTTCCCACCGGGATGCATGATTTCGGCGGCCAGCGGCGAATGAGCGGGGAGCCCGATAGCGCTGATCGCGGTATCGGCGTAACGCAGATCGGAATATCGCACAACCGAACCAGCCACCTCATCGGTCTCGCGCAAGCGGACCTGCATCTGGTAACCACCGGTCGTGCCGTTCTCTCCACTGACGCGGACGTAATATTTCTTAGTCGATCCCGTTGTGCCTGGAAGCACGATCCGCAAGCCGGCATCGCCGGGGTTCAGCGAATACAGATCGCGATAGCTGCCGTCGGCGTTGGTCAACGGATCGATATCCATTCGCATCGGCATCGCATGCCCATCGCGCACCGACGGATCGACATAGGTCAATTGCCCCGCCGCATCTTCGCTCGCCGAATCGGTACTGCGAGCCAAGACTTTGCCGTTGCCACTGCCATCGACCTCGATGATCTCGATCATCGAATTCAATCGAGGATCGGTGTTGTCGATATCGATCCAGACCATCGTTCCGGCAACGCCTTCGAACTGATAGGTATCCTGATCGCCGACGTCCGCGATGGCACCATAAACGGTGTAGCCCAAGCGAAGGTTTTCATCCCCCGACTTCTCATCTTTTGCCAACAGCCCCAGATCTTGATGGCTGCCGATCTGGCTGTTGATATCGCCAAACGCGCCGATCGATCCCTCGCGTTCGGTATAGGTTGCGACGTTGCGATCGTGGCTGTAAGGATCAAAATTCAAGCCCTGCCAATTCGTGCTCGACGGCAACAGAACGGTGTCGCGATGCGGTTGCCCCAACGGCGAGAAGCCTGCACCGACGGTGTCGTCTTCCGTCGATGTGATGATCACGGGGAACCCAGGTTGTCCCAAGACAAGCAACCGACCGCCGATGCGATCGGTGATATCCAACGATCGCCCGGTCGCCAGGATCTGCGCATCGCTGTCGGCTTTCACCACCAACGACTCGGTGCTGCTGCTCTGCAGACGCAAACCGCCGTAGGTGTGGAAGTCGGGAATCACGATATCGTTCCGCAACACGTGCACGATGTCGGTATCGTCCCAGACGACTTCGGTCATCAGCACTTCGCCGCGAACCAACAGACCGTTGATGCCATTGGCAAGCAATTTGCCATCGCTATCGGTCCCCTGTCCGAACTGGTTCCCGCGAATCACAGGGCCAACGTTGGCCGGTGGGACTTCGTAAGCGTCGACGTTGCCAGTCTGACGCCCGGTGTCGAAGCGGAATTCGGCATCCAGCGAGTTTGCGTTGATCGTGATCGCAGCGCCGTCGTTCGACTGAATCGTATTGCCCACGATCGTTGGCTGAGCCGCGGTGACGTGGATCGTTGCGCTCGAATTTGGTGCCAGCCCGCTGCGGCCTCCATCCTGTTGTGATCCCACGCCGTCGGCGTTGTCTTCGAACAAACTGTTCGCGATCCGCGCGTTAGCTTGATGGATCTGAATCACGTTGTAGAACGCGGTACCACCGTCGGTACCCGTCGTGCCGCCACCGAAGGAGAGCTGCGCGTGATCGATGCTCAGACCGCTCGTTGGCGAGGCGTAGATACCAGCCCATTCGCCCTTGCTGCCTTCGCTCGCTCCATCGTCATTGGTATCGAAACTGCCGCCGCGGCCAAAGCGATCGTCGGCGCGACCTGTAAAGATGATCTCGCGGCCCAACACGCCCTCGGCGATCAGGTTGGCGCCAAACTCCAGCTCGATCCGAGCCCCTTGGTTCTTGACAATCGTACCGGGGTCGATCACCAAACTAGCGTCGGTTCGCGGGCGAAGCGAAACCGGTTCCAAAACCGCAGCGGTCGGCGGTGCGGCGATGAGATCGTCGACGTAATCGAGCGTCGATTTATCGAGCTCAGCGACCAACAAGAATTCCCCGCCGCTGCTTGCATCGCTGCGATACAGCCGACGTGCAACAAAGTCGCCGGTGGCAGGCGAAATGTTCGCCAGCTTCACCGATTGGCCTGCGGTAAGCGTTACGGATTGCGCAGTCGAAGGTTGGCTTTCGTAACCAAACGCATCGACGTAGGTGTAACGATATTCGTAGTTGCCAGCTGGCAGATTGCCGCCAGCCTGTGGGATCAGACCAACGATCGGCGACGCAGGAATCCTGTGCAGCAGCGAGCCGCCCGCGTTTCCATTGACAACAAGGTTCTCTCCCAACACGTGAACGATATCGGTATCGTCGAATCGCGCGGCGACCTCCAATTTCAACAGCTCATCGCCAGCGGGCGTATCGAGCCGGACAAACAGACCGTTTGTCGAATTCCCCAACAACGTGTTCCCCGACACGTCGGGACCGATCCGGTCGTAATCGGCGACAAACCCGTCGCCGATCGATGAACGCTGGTAGCGTGGCCCAACAAACTCCGAAACCTCGAAGGTGCTCGGATCGGCTGAGATCGCCGCGTTGGAACTGTCGAGGATCGTGTTGTAAGAGATCTCCGCTCGCGCTGCCGACAGATGGACTGGATCGATCGTACGACCGACAGTGGAGACCTGTCCGCCGCCGAAAGAGATCTGCGCGTGGTTGATGTAGTTCCCGAAGATCCCTTGGAATTCGAGATCGCCTTGGCCCTGTTGGCGATCGACATCGTTGCGGATTTCGATACCGCCCCAGTCGCCAGGACCAGCGGGTTGGCTGGTGTCGCGGTTGGAGTTTTGCCCGATCGAAGTGTCGTTGTAACTGGTGAAATAGACGGGATCTTGAGGCGTTCCGAGGACCTTGATCGAACTGCCGCTGCGGTCGTCACCGTCGTCGCTGCTGCCGACCGAAATCTGGCTGTCCAAAAACTTCATGATCACGCCCGCTTCGACCATCAAGCTGACGCCGCCGGGCAGCAACAGATTGCGACCATCGGCCAAGGTGTCGTTCAACGATTGGACGTAACCGATCTCGTACGCCAGGTTGTCGTCGGTCGTTTGCAAATCGCCATCGTCACCCGCGTCGGGCAACAGTCGGACAACGACGTGATCGATCGAATTAGAAGTGTCATCGATGATCGTCTTGGCAGCATCCAGAGCCGCCGAGATGTTTTGATAAGGATTGTTGGCGGATCCCGGAGTGCCCAAGCCCGGATCGAAATCGACAACATCTTGCCCGGTGGGGATCACAAACAGAGTCTGTTGGCCGGCGACATCTTCGACGGGACGGAACCAGAAGTTGTAATTGCCCCCCGCGTTTCCGTCGCGGTCGCCATCCAATGGGCTTCCCGCGCCGTCGGTCAAAGTGCTGATCTTGGTGATCGTCGTTCCATCGGCCACGTCGATCGCTTCGGTTCCCAATTGAGCCCGCTGCAATTGCAGCACGTTGCCCACTGGCGGTGCCACGACGCGAGCGACTTCGCTGCCGATCCGAACAAGATCGCCAGCGACAAACAGACCGCCATCGACAACCGAAACGCTAGTCGCTCCGGCGGCAATGTCCACACCGCCATTAACCAACGGCGTGCCCGGATTGGCATCGGCTTTGAAGTCCAATCGCAGATCGTAGACTCCCTGGCTGACACCACCAGCCGATGTCGTTCCGGCGTTGGGATCGAAGAAGTCGTTCCCCTCGGCCGCGACGCCTACGTAATACGTTCCGGGCTGGACCGAATATTGGATAAACGAATCGGTCCCGAAGTAATCATCGTTCGATGAAACCAGTTCCAACCGTTTGTTCCCCGACACATCGGTCAACTCTTGGAACAGCGTCAAACGCGTATCCAACAGACTCGACACGTTCATTCGCTCGGCGATCGTCTGCGCTTCCAAGGTCCCTGGCCGGACGACATCGATCTTATAGAGATCGACATCCAACGCCTCTTTTTGCAACAGATGCTCGCCGTGAATCAAATCGGATTCCGCGGGGAACGCCCACTCCGAACTTGTATTCAGCGAGGAATACGCTCCCTCGGATCCCTGGAACGTCCCCGGTGGAAGATCGTAAGAGTGACCGAGTCCCAACACGTGGCCGATCTCGTGTAGCGCAGTATCGTAGAAGGAACCGCCGAACGTATTGGACGAACTGTCTTGATAATCGACGTAGTCCATCGTGACCTTAGTGCCACCCGCCACGCCAGCAACGCCACCTACGCCGCTGACCAAAGCGGGATCGTGCAAGCTGAGATCGCTCACCAACAACTGCAATCCACCGGCCCCTTCGACCTCGTAGAAGTCGATTCCATAAGCCTCGCCGTAGATATCGAGAATCTCGCGGAAACGCTGCTCCTGCTGGGCACTCATCTGATTGTATTGAGCCTCGCCCTGGATCGTTCCGATCGGAATGTTCCGCATGAAGGTGTAGGGCAGCGTCGCAATCGCGTCGTCGCCATCACGACTGCCAGGCGAGGCGTAGTGATCCTCGGCACCACCGGTATGCGTCACATCGATATCGCGATGGCCTGGTTCATCGACGGCCCCAGGGTTATCGGCTAAGCGAAACGCATCGATCGAAGTTGCGTTGCGGATCTCTTCGCTGACCAACAGCGACCAATTTCCGTCGACCGGAGGTGCGACCAGGGTTGCGGCATCGGCAGCCAATACGCCCGGATCGCTGCCGACGGCAGGAAGATCCAAAACCGCGGCGGCCGGCTGAAAGACATCGCCGACGCGGAGTCGCAGATTGTCGCCGTAGGTGGCCAACGGAGCGGCGAACAACAGCGTCACCTTGCGATCGTCATCGTCTCGCGTGACCGTGGTCGGTAACACGGGAACGTCATCTTCGGTGCTGACGGTCCCCTTGTTGTCGATCAACTGGTAGAAGGCGGCCTCATTGATCACCGATCCACTTTGGAACAGATCCAGATCGTCAAAATAGACTTCGATCTGATCCAACGCCGGCTGCATCGTCGTCGGATTGACCGGCTGTGGCACAACCGCCGTCACCCTCGCTCCTAGTTCCAATTCGAACCCAACGACCTCGCGGCTGGCGGTTGGGTTTCCAGGAACCAATTCGGGATAGATCGGTTCGAACGGCACGCCCGAGGCGTCTGTCAAATCCGATGTTACCGACAATTGGTAAAAGCCATCGCGGAGATTTTCGGCAAACCGAACAATCACCTGACTTCCCTGCACCTCGAGATGTCCAACCGGCACCTCGACAAATCCATTGGCAAAATCGCCGGTCTCGCTGTATTGCACCGAGATTGCACCGTCGACCGACGACTGGCGAATCGCATCGCGACTGGCAAACGAAAGCGTCAATTCCGTAGGGGCGACACGCCGGATGTTGTCGATCGATTGATCGTCGGGATCCAGATCGAACAGATCGCCATTGTTCGGCGCGACGGCGATCAATTGTGGATGCGCTTGGTTAAAGTTCGGAACCGTACCGGTGATCATGTACTGACCGACGCTGCCGTAGTCGGTGTATCCGGTCGGCGGATTGACCGATGGGTCACCAAATCCAATCCCATCGACGCTGACAAAATAGAACCCGGCTTCGAGATCGGTCGTCAGAGTCTTACTGAGCCCGGCACCGGTTGCTACCGCCAGCTCATTGCCAGCGATGTCGTACAACCGCGCATCGATATTCAAATTGCTGCGGTGCAATGTCTGCGACAAGTTGGTGCCAAAGTCGTCGCTGTTTTCGTAGCTGACCGAATAACTGCCCGCACCGTTGGAAGTGTACAGCCGCGAAGCGTACGAATCGAAAGTTAATTCGATCGTTCCGGATCCAACTTGGAATCCGAAGTAGTCCTTGTCGGTGCGATTGCCGATCACGCCAAACTGCGTCGCAACAACATCTTCCGCCAGCGACACCCCCGTCACGCTGAGATTGGTGGCGGTGTCGATCGTATCGCCATGATCATCGGGGCGGAAACCAAAACCGTAGTTGGTGATCCTCTCCATATCATCTTGGTTGGGGTTGCTGGTGTCGAAGTATTCACCGTTGTCCCAGGTATCGATGTGAGCCGAAAACGCAGCTCCCATGATCGAGCCCCAGCGATGTTCCCCGGTGCCATGGGCGCTGTAATAAGTAGCTCCCCCAGCGGCCAAACCGTCGTGCCCCAATCCCAACGCATGCCCTACTTCGTGCGAGATCGTGGTTGCGACCGAACTGACGCCTGCGTTGTAGACCCAAACCGGCGTATCGGTCGCTCCGGGGAAGTCGTAGCCGTCGTCGAAACTGCTGCCGTAGGCGATGCCGCCACAGCCGCAGGAGATCACATTATCGGTAGTCAATACAGCGCGCACGCCCCATGCATCGTCTCCCGCACCGGTGTTGACCAACGCAGCTTCGCCGGGATCTTCGGTCGTCACATTGACATCGAAGGGACTGAAGTCTTCAGCGACGCGTTGCCACAGATCTTGAATCCGCATCAACTCGGTCGTCGTAAATGCCGCCCCATTGTTCTCGGGATCATACGCGGGCGAGTTGATCGTCACACCGCCTTCCCAACGCGAGGTAGTCACTGCGCCATCGGCGTCGATGAAGATCGTGTGCTTGGCGCTCGGATTGCTGTGCAGACGAAACGTGTCGGCCAAAGGGGCAAACGCGATCCCGGCAACCGCCGAATCGCCCTGCGCCGAAAGCGAGTTGTAATAAGCCAAGTCGGCGTCGATCATCGCCTGCGTTTCCAGCAGGCCGTGATCGGCGTAAACCGTGCCTGTCGATCCGGCGACCGCGTCGTTCAGCGGAGTCGACGAGACGACTTCATGATCGTGCAACTCCGCTGCGGCTAGCGACGCTGCAAACGCGTCGACTGCGTACGGACCATATTGAGTCGTATGCGCTTCGGCATGCAGGGAGGGCAAAAACGAATTCGGCTCGACCGACAACAGTTGACGAGGCTCTAAGATCTCATTGAGCAGACGTCGCTTTTCCAAACGGTTTTTGATGCGGTTTTTCAGCTCGAGAGTCTTCTTTGATGTCCGCCAAGTCATGCGATTTCGCCCTTACAGAAAAAACGATCGGATAATTGATTTTTGAGGAAACAAATGCGAGGAATTGCGATCTAAATCTTCGTGAAGCAGATGGAATGCCGACCGCGATAGCTGCACGAGACCCCGCAATAGGTGGGGAGGTCTCATACTAGCTACGCGTTGTAGTCCATGCAATAAAATCGCAAGAATCGTTACGACCGTGAGCTGCAGAGAACTCTGCAGTTTCCAGGTCGCTATGCGCAGTGGCCCACATCGTGATGGCAAGATCTTTGCCGCGGGCTCGCGTTGATAACGAATCAGCCTCTGAGTTGTCCTCAGAATCCCTAAAATCGGTCCAAATTAACAAACATTTGGACCGATTCTGAGCTGTTCCTTAATCGCTAGAAGTTGCTCCAGAACTCATCGAGTCCTTCGGCGGTGGGTTGATCGTCTCGCGAATCGGCGAGTTCATCGATGACGGGATCCAATTCGATCCGGCGGCCAGTCTCCTCTTCGCCCAACTGAGTCAAAGCAAGCGATGTCGCCGCTTCGGGTGTCAGCTCTTCGGGCTCTTCGGCCGGAGCATGCATCCAAGTTGCAGCACCCACGACGACCGAGGAGACATCGGGAGCAACAACCGCTTCGAATTCACCGCTGGCACCATTGGTACCGTTGAGGTAATTGATAATCGTCAGCGCGTCCAACGGAGTGATCGACCCGTCGCCGTTGACGTCCATGAACGGCCCATCGGAAATCGAGATCGTGCCGTTATCGACCAACGCATCGACATCGTTTTCGGTGTTCCGATTCAGATGATTGATAATGATCAACGCATCGATCGGCGAAACCTCTCCGCTGTCGTTGACGTCGCGGATGTTGAGCGTGTTCTGCCCAGCACTTCGCGACACCGACACAACAACGCTGGTCGGATCGGAAGCCAAACCAAGCGTGTCGGCGACGGTGTACTGGAACTGCGCCGTTCCCACAAAACCGTTGGCGGGAGTAAAGCGAACCATTCCACCTGCCAGCACCTGCACCGATCCAACCGCTTCTGCAGGCTGGGTCGTGATTCGCAGACTGGCTGGATCCAACGCACCCGCAACGCCTTGATCGTTGACCAACACATCGATATCGACGGGGCGATTGATCGAGGTTCGAACAACATCGCCGCTGGTGATCGGCGTGTCGCTGACCTGCATCGAAAGCGTCAGCGGGCCGCTGCGATTCCCTTGCTCATCGGCGATCGTGAATTGGAATTCATCCGATCCCTTATAGCCTTCGCGAGGGCTGTAGCTGAGCGTGCCGTCGCCGTTATTGGTCAACGTACCGTTGAGCGAAGCGAGAGTCACAACCAACGATGCCGGATCGACGCCACCGGTCGATGATTCGGGATCTTCGACCAAATCCAACACGTTGATCACGGTCACTCGGTTGCTGGCAACACGAATCTGATCCTGCGTCAATCGCGGTGCATCGTCGCGTCCGCTGACAGTGATCGAAACACGGCCCTCGGAAACGCCGACGACGTTGTTCGAATCGACAACCTGATACGTAAACGTATCGACTCGCGACTCTCCCGTCGTCAAGCGATCGAGAATCTGCGAAGTCGACGGATCGTAAACAAATCCACCTTCCGCTTCGTTCTGATCGTTGAGGGTGAACGTGACAGTTGCTCCCAACGAGGTGATCCCCGTCAGCGTACCGGCTGGCCTGCCACCAAACGCGTAGATCGACAACACGTCGCCGTCGATGTCGACGTCGTTCGACAACACGCCAGGTCCATCGATTTCCAGCAGCGTATTTTCATCCGTGCTGTAGCTATCGTTGACCGGAACCGGAATGTCGTTGACCGGTACGATCGAGATCGTCAGCAGGATCGACTGCGATCGATTCATGTTATCGCCGGTCGCAAGTCCGGTATCGACAGCCGTAACCGTCACAACGGCTTCACCATTCTGATTTGGTGCAGGCGTAAACCGCAGCCCGCCGGTCGATGTGACCGATGGGGCCAGGGCGAACAATTCGGGTCGATCGGTGGTGACAACAAAGTTGACGCCTTGGCCCTGTTCGTCGAGTGCCGACGCGGGGCCCGCCGCGATTGGCGATGCCCACGTAGGATCGAGATAGAATCCGCTGCCCTCGGTCACTTTGATCCGGTTTGGATCGTCGGGTGCGTTGGGATAACCAAACTCGGGCGGATCGTTGACCGCGTTGACGGTAATCGTGAACTTCTGCGACTCCGATGCCAACGGATTGTTTGGATCGTCGTCGATCGCTGTCACGGTCACGATTGCGATTCCGTTCTGATTCAACTGGAGGTTGAATTCGAGATCGCCATCGGGGGAGATGCTGATGTCGGGTCGCTGCGTGACAACTCCCGACGCATCGCTGGAGATCTGATCGAACAATCCTGGGTTGGTCGTCGTGACTTCGAAGCGAACGTTTTGCGATGCTTCATCCAACGCGTCGCCAGGACCTGGACGAACCGATTTCACAAAGCCGGGCAGCGTCACGTGCCCAGGATCGTTGGCGTCGTAAACCGTCGTGTCCTCGCTGACGGTCACGTTTTCATCGATCACAAACTGCGGAGGATCGTTGACCGGAGTGACTTGAATCTCCACCGTTGCGGTCGATCGCAGCGGCGATGAATTCGCAACCGGGTTGCCGTTGGCATCCAACGTAAACGTGACGCCATCGTCTTGGATCGTGTACGTAAACGTATCGACCATCGCGGCTGTCGAACTAGCAAAGTTCAACGGCGGCGTGTAGAGAACCTGCTCGAATCCGTTTGTCAAATCGCTATCGGTATCGATGAACTGAACCGTTCCACCGCGGGATGTGGTGATCTCCGTCGAAGACGCGTTTGGCGACAGCACGATCAACTTCTGCGACAGCGTTTCGCCGGCGGTGTCTTTGATATTGTTGCCACCGAGATCTTCGTTTGGCCCCGCCGAATCGAGCGACGTCGGCAGCGATTGACCGATTCCCAAGCCGGCGACGATCGCGTCGGTCGGAATCAATTCGCTGACGTCCAACGTCAACGGCGTATCTTCGGTGACACGGTTGATCAAAGTGTGGACTTGGCCCAGCGGAGCATCGTTGACAGGGAAGACCTTCAACTGCAACGGCACGTCGACAGTCTTCGGATCCGCTTGAGAGACATAACCGCCGTTGCCATCGTCGACGAAACTGATCCCTTGATCGCTGAGCGTGTAGATCAGGTTCAACGGTGGTTGAGCGGAGGTGGTCGCGTCGAGCTCGGTGAAATAATCGCGTGGTAAGGTCACTCGCACGCTGCCATTGCCGAGCAGCGAAACAGCCGCTCCCGCAGGTGCACCCGCACCAAGTCGGATGCCTTGAACAACCAAACTCTGCGGCACGTTTCCGACGTTGTCGACGTCGGTTGTTTCATCGATCCCCGATTCGTTGACCAATTTGTCGGTGAACAACGGCCCCAGATCGATCACCAAGTTGGTGTCGTCTTCGATCGCGTTAACCGATGTTGGCGTCGATGCGTTTGGATCGAACGGAGCATCGTTGACAGGTCGGACCGTGGCGGTGATCTCGACGTCGGTCTGCAACGCCGGCGAACCACTGTCGGTAAGCGTCAAGCGAATGATGTCGATGCCGAAGAAATCAGCGGCCGGGGTGTAGGTCAGCTGATTACCAACGATCTCGATCGATCCGCCCTGAGTCGTCGTCAGGTCGTTGTTTGTCGCCGAGATCGTGACGTTGCCGGTTTCATTTGGCCCGTCGAAGATCCCGAAGAACGCAACGGCATCGTCGAAGACCATCGCTTGGTCTTCGAGCGTCTCGAACTCAGTCGTGCTGATCACGGGAGCGTCGTTGACAGGATTGACCGTCAGCGTGATTCGGCCGACTGTCGTCTTGGCATCGTCTTGCAAGCGAACCCAACTGCCATCGGCCAACTGTTGATAGCCCGTTGGCGGATTGTTTGGATTCGCTGGCGCGGCAGTCGGCACATACGACTGCGGCAATCCAGTCGAGGTCGCAGGGGTTGTCGGTGGCTCAAAGCCATTGGTCGCTGTGTCGACATCGCCGATTCGATAGAAGATCGCATCGGTGCCAAAGAAGTCGGCAGGAGGCGTGTAGAGAATGATCGGATCGCCCGCGAGGTTGGTACTCAGTACCGCGGTGCCTCCGTTTTCGGTCTCCAACTGGATTCCATCGGGGAACAAACCGTCGACGTCTTCCGCCAACGCAACCTCTTGGTAGGTCAACTCGAAGATATCGCGATTGCTGACTCGGTTTGGTGCCGCATCGTCGTCGCTCAAGATCGAATCGACAGAGATTTCAAACGCGGTATCCTCGATGGCTGTCAAGTTGAGGCCAGCGTGCGATGTTTCATCGGGAACCGGCGCGTCGTTGACCTTCAAGAATTCCATGGTCACGGTCGCGGCGATCGCCGATTGCAGCGGATCGCTGACGCCGTTGGTCATTCCGTCGTCGGTCACATGGTAGACGAACTGCGCGATTCCGACGGAGTGCTGTTGCGGCACGATCTCGATCATCGGCTCTGGCGTGCTGCTGTCATTGATGATCCGCACGGTTACGGGAACCGTCTGCGAAGCTGGCAGGCCTGGCGTGATCCCTTCGGCGAAGGTGATCTGCAGGTTCTCCAAAGCCGCTTCGTTGGCTGGGAAGCCGCCATCGTTGGCCAACAACACCGACCATGGAATGCGAACGACTTGGTCTTCGAGATAGCGGAACGCAGGCAGTCCCGAGGCGACCGAAGGATCGTCGACAACAACCGGCACGTCGTTGACAGGAGTTACTGTCAGCGTGACGGTTCCAAATTCGTTGGATGGCATCACACCATCGAACGCACGATAGGTGAACGTTCCGGTGCCGTAGAAGTTGAGAGCCGGTTCGAAGGCAAACGAACCGTCACGATTCAGACGCACTACGCCAGCGCGACCACCATCGATCGGGATCTGCTTAGGAAAACCGGTGCCATCGATATCGAAGACCGACAACCCGACGCCATCGTTTTGCAGAATGCCGCTGCTCGCGGGAATCGTAAGCGTCGTGTCTTCGGCGGTCGTGTAAGTATCGACAGCGTTTCCAGGATTGACGACCGGTGGCGTACCCACCAGGTTCTCGACGACGTAATCCTCGACCTCACCGCCCACAGCGATGCCAGTCGGGCTGACGCCGCCGGTTTGCGAAACGCGGAATCGTGCATAGGTGATCCCTGGAACAAATCCGTCGACCAGCGGCGCGGGGATCGCGATCGATTCGATTCCGGTGGAGACCGGTCGCATCGATACGATCTGTTCGCCCAAGTCGTCGAAGTCGCCGTCGCGGTTGAAGTCGACCCAACCATCCAGGACACCGGCACCTTGCACAGTGACTTGGATCACCGAAGCGGTGTAGTTCGGATTGAAGAAGGCCTGCGTCAGATCGACGCCATCCTCGGCGGCATCGCCATCGGCGGTGATTCCGACCACGTTGGCATCCGTCTCAGCAGTGGTCACACCGCTGCCAAGCGAAACGCTACCGGGAACGATGACGTGCCGGGCTCCGTTGTCGTCGAGGAGCGTTGCATACGGTGCATCGCCAAAGTCGAGCGTCAGACCTGGGGTCAAGATCGTGAATTGCGTTTCGCTGTTGGGGCGATTCGGTTGCAACGGGTTGCCAGCGATATCGCGGATCGCCGAAACGTCGACTGAACTGAGGTTGCCGCTTGCATCGACAACGTCGCTAACGCCACTGAGGAACAGCGTGTCGCTGCCTCGCAACGTTGCAACTCCAGCAAACGGACCGTCGTTCGGATTCGAAGCGACATCGATCTCGTTGATCGCTCGCACCAAAGCCAACGCCATTTGGCTGCTGCTAAAACTCAGCGGACTGAATTCGACGCGAACCGCTCCGCCAGCAACGCCGTCGGCGACCAAACCGCTGTTGTTCATATCGAACGTCGTTCCCAGCGGTTCGTTCAATTGAACGATTCCACCAGCTTCAGCGACAGGTTGAATTCCAAGGCTCGATTGGCCGATCACGCGAGCGATCTCCGCCGCCAATTCATCGGCGTCCAGCAGCACGTTGAGGCCCGGGATCGAAGGATCGGGCTTGGTCAAGCTGATCACCTGGTTGCCAGGCGTGGTTGCCGGATCGACGTTCGAATCGTTGAACTCGTAGCGGACCGTGTTGCCAGCAATCGTTAGAGTGAAACTGGTTCCATCGATCACCGTCGGAACGCCACCGGCGTCGACAGGCACTGCCAAGTGCAAGCTCTCTTCGACACCCGGGGTGCCGATCGAAACCAACGCCGAACTGTCGACGTCGACCGTGACGCTGGTAGTACCGCCAAGCTGCACCACGCCCTGTCCGAGATCGCGAGCACTATCGAGTTCGACCGACGCACCGCGAACCGCTTGAGCGATCGCCGCAGCGATCTCTTCGTGCGTCGCAGTCGGCTGGATCGCGATTCGTTCATGCCCAGCAGTGATCGTGGCGACCGAATCGGTATCGAATTCGAAGGTCGTCGTGCCAGCGGAATGCGTGACAGTCAACAACTCACCATCTTGAACGCCCGCTGCAACACCTTGCTGTGTCAGACCCGATTGCTCGTCGCCCGCGGTGCTCAACGCCAACGCAGGAGAGTTACCGATCTGGATCTTGTCGCCGGCAACTGCCACGGGTTGCAAGATCGTGGAATCGTTCGCTGGCAGGTTCGCCAACAACGTCGTGATCGCTGCCAGGATCTTGTCGCGCAACTGCGTCTGAGTATCGGTGACGTCGAAGGCGATCGGAGTCCGCGTGGCGCTGAAGTTGGCGTCGCTTGTCAGTTCGAAGACACGTGTTGTGCCGCCGTCGTTGATCGTAAACGTCTCGCCATCGACAACGGCGCTTCCACCGTTGGCGGGCACGACCAAAGTCAAGGTTTGCGGGACGATCAGCACATAACCGCTGTCGTATTCCAGCGTCGCTTCGATCCCGTTTTCATCGGTCACGATGACTTGGTCGCCATCTTGAACCGCCGAACCAGTCGGCGCGGTCAGGACCATCCGATCACGATTGTTCAGCGTGATCTCATAGATGCTCTCCGGACGCCAGATCCCGGTCAGCGGAGTCAGCAGAATCTTCCCGTTGGTCGGCGAGAAGCCAAGCGAATAATCGACTCCCTCGGTCAACAAGCGACCGTTTTCGGTGATGCTGATGGCCGACAGATCGGTCGGATCGCCCGCGGGATCGATCGTCGCGACATCGGGACCGGTTCCGTTGATGTCGGAGATCAGAATTTCGAAGTAGTTCAGCGAGCCCTGCGTCAATTGAACGTAGGTATCGTTGGGATCCTTGTCCTGCCCGCCGCTGTCGTTGTCCTGCGGAGTGACCAGGGCAGCGACTGGGCCAACAAAGTCGGAGCGTTCGAACGCACCGAGATCCTTGAACACATTCTGTCCGGTACCCGATGCAGGCGTGCTGGGGTCGTCGGTTCGGAATTGTCCCGTCACGTCGCGATCGGGAGCCAGGATCGGCGACGCGCCAATTCCCAACGGTCCCTTGATCGTCAGCATGTAGCTTCGATCGTTGATCACTTCGCGAGAGGTATCGATCGCGGGAGAATCGACAACGGGATAGAAGTTGCGATTTTCGGGGTCGACAAAAACGGGCGTCGCGGGATCGCTGACCAATACAAACGACGTTCCCAGATCGCCACCGCGATAGGTGCTAGCCGTTCCGGTGCGGTAATACAGCGACGTGCTGACTTCCGTCGTGGCATCGCTCGACGCATCGACCGAGATACCGGTTCCCACGTTGGCGACGATATTGTTGCTGAGCGTTGGGCCGGCATTGTTTTGGACCTGGATGCCGATCCCCGCTCCCGAACTGTTTCCATAAACAGTATTGTTAAAGATGCGTGCAAACGGAACTGCCGCGTCTTCGGTAGCTTCGCCCGCGATTCGGATTCCCGCGGTGCCACTGGCGACCACGATGTTGTTGAAGACCGAAACGCCGGGAGCCAAGCGTTCGTCGTTGAACTCTTGGGTTGCACGCGGCGGACCGGCGTGCGGTAGCGAACCGGCAAGCGGTGAGATCTCGACGTCGCGAGCACCAGGGATGATGTTGATACCGTAAGACAACGCATCGCTGATCACGTTGCCTTGCAACAGCACTTGACCTTGATCGCGTTTGCGATTGCGGTCTCCACCATCGACGCTGTTGAACTGGTCGACGCCGTACAGCGTGTAATCGTCCTGTTCGCCTGGGAAGACGTTGCCGAAGAAATCGGTGACAACTGGCGTCATGTTATTCAAGTCGGCAAAGTCGGAGTTGCCGAAGTTGTCGACCGCCACGGTTCCGTGAAGAGCCACGACGTAGGAGTTGCTTGGCGTCCCCAAAACCGTCGTCGATCCGCTGATCGATCCATCCAGCATCGAAGCCGTCACGCCCAAGGTCGCTTGAGCTTGAGCTCCATTGATGGCGTCGCGAATGTTACGGCCCAGTTCGGCGCGAGTCATATCGCCCAACGGATTGAATGGAATCCGAACGTTTCCGGCGACCGACAATCCATAACCAAGTTGGCCTGGTGTCAGCGTAGCATCATCAAATTCGAAGGTGACGGTGTTCGTTCCATCGCTGAGATCGAACGTCTGACCATCGTAAACCTGTTCGGGCGACGGAGCGTTCAACGACACACCGGTTGCCAATCGATCGTTTGTATTAAACGTGCGATAGACAAACAGATCGCGAATAAAGCCATCGGGCTCGGTACCGTAATCGGCACCGGTACGAATTTCGACCTGGTAATAACCGGTGTCGGTTTCCGCTTTCACACCGTTGCTGAGCAATGGTTCGTATTCGAGGTTGTCGACAAATCCAGTCTGGTCGGAAGTCGAATTGATCACCATTTCGCCCCGCTCGCGGAAGCCGACGATGATGTCGTCCAGATAGACGCCAGTGAAGGCGTTGTTCTGGCTGCGGAACGCATTGTCGATGCTGGTCGAAGTGAACTGACCAAACTCATCGCCCGGCAAAGCGTTTCCGCCGGAGCCATGTTGCGACAATCCCATCGGTCCGGAATCGAGCACGTTGTAGCCGTAAACCTTGATCAGATAGCCGTTGCGAACCGGATACGATGTAGTGACGTCCTGGGCTCCAGCGAGATTTAACGCCTCGGTGAGACTCTTCTGCACCTGGATCGCAACTTCTTCAGCGGTCATTCCCGAATGGACCGCGATCGGCGTATTGCCTGCGGTGACGCCCGGTTGCCCGACGATAAACCCGCTGGGCATATCGACCGAAGCTCGGCTGGTGGTCACGCCTTCGACACTGATCCGATTTCCCATCGTTGTATCGAGATGAGCAGTTAAACCAGCACTCAACAACTCATCCTGCAGGCGTTGAGCGATAGCGCTGGGCGTGTCGGTCAAATTAAAGTTGATCAAACCGTCGCCAACGACCTCGGTCCCGCCCTCTTGGAACGTGAAGCGATGAGCATCGATCTGCACAAATCCTCCCGAAGGGATCGTGACAGCACTTGGCACACGCATCTCCAGCCCGTTGTCGAACTCGAAGGTCGACAACGCGCCAGTGCTTGCGTCCCGCAACTGCATCGTATCGCCATCGGTGATGTTCGCTCCCGCGACAGCTCGCAGTTCTTCACCACCCAAGAATGGACTTCCGATCGCCATCGAACCCGCAGTCGAGAAATCGAATCGGATCCGAACGCCCGACATCCCAGCAAAATCGTCCAACGACACGCGAGCCTGACGCCAACTGACAGGAGCACCGTTGTCGTTGACGTCGTATAGTTCCTGAACCAGATCGGTTCCACCCGCAGTAAGCTCGTCGAATTCGTCGCCACTACCGCTATTGATAGCTCGCGGTTGGCTAGGGTTCAACCCGCCGTTAGTGTTAAATCCGTCAGGAGACCCACCGGCGTCGGTGCGATCGCTGTTGTTGGTCGCCAACAACCGCCACACGCCGTCTTCGCCGGCGGCAAAGACACGCAGCGAATCGAGCATCCAATCGTCGCGATTGGCCCCGTTGGAACCGGCCAGATCGTCGTTGGCGTTTTCGGTTTCCAGGAAGTAGTTGAAGTACAGAGCGGGACGATCAGCCGAACTGTAGGCCGACAGATCCAACGGATTACTTTCGATCGACCCCAACGCACCGCCGGGGAAGTTGTACGTGTTGTAGTCTCCAGCGTAGTCGTCGACCACGCCTGCACCGCTGCGATTGTCACCGATGTCGTAGATACCGTTCCAATTGCCGGTCTGGATATCGCTGCCCGAGGTGCGTGGATTCTCGAATCCGAAATACAAGTGATTGTTGCTGGTTCCCGATTCGACGTTGCGATTGGAATTGCCATCGGGCGAGGGGTCGACGCCGTAACCATCCTGATCGCTGGCGGCACTTCCGATATCGGGATTGCTGTTCGAAACGTGCCACAGGTTGACGTCGAGATTCGAAAACGCCAATCCGGTCGCGCCGAACTGATTGGTTTGCAACGACGTTGCCCCGTTGGCGAAGATCGCTTGTGGCCGGCCCATCGTATCAAACGCATAGATCGTACCGTTGGTCGCGACACCAAACAGCGTATCGCTCAAGCGACCACCTTCCAGGTTCCGTGGCCCGACCGTCAAACCCGAAAACTGGATCCGATTCCCATTGGCATCGGTCAACGTCGCGATGTAATCACCGCGATTGCTGGACGATCCTAGTTGGAACGGCGCCGCATTAGAAGACGACGTGTTTCCGACCACACGGTACAAGTCGCCTGTTTCACTGACGGCGAACAATTCGACTTCGTCAAAGCCATCGAATCGGAAATCGGTTTCCACGGTCGCCAAGCCGGTGATGTTGCCGCCACCGGGCGTGTCTTGAACATCGAAGGCACTGCTGATCGATGTGTGCTCGAACAGGCCATCGACAGCGACCAGTTTGTCGCCGTATTGATCGACGCCGAAGTTCAACGACTCCAACACACTCGCCAATCGCGTCGCCAACTCGGTCCCCGATTCCCCGACAACCAATGCCACGGGAACGCGTCCAGCCTGAACGCCCGCGGTGACTGGATCGCCAGAGACCGTCATGTAGGTCGCTGTGGGAGTGACACTGATCGCAGTGGCACCAGCAAAGATGGTCGACGTTCCAACGGCGACGGTATCCAATCGAGATCCGAAATCGGAGACGTCGAGATCGCCAAATGCTTCAGCGATCTCTTGGCTGGAAGCAAACGCGTTGATCGAAAGCGCAACCGCACCGGGAGTTGTAATCCCCGCCTGGCCAGTCGCCAGCAGGCCGCTGGAGCCGATCGAGATCGATTGTTCGCCTTGAATATCGATTTCGTCACCGACCGCAACTGCGGACAGGCCACCGATATTTGCTTGATTCACCGCAGCAGCGATCGCTGTCGCAAGCTGTGCCGATGTCTGCGTTGCTTGGAATGCGATCGCGATCCGGTTGGGATCGTCCAACGTGTTATTGCTGTCGAATTCGAATTCAAGTGGGAAACCCGACGCGGTCGTGACTGTCAACGTATCGCCGTCGCTGATGCTGGTCACACCGCCAACTTGTTGGGACTGTAAGATCTCGCCCGTGTCGACTTCGATCGCATGAATCGATCCCGACGAATCGGTGATCGTGATCAGATCGCCATCGGTTAGGGTGCCCAAACTGGTATCGAAATCGATCGACAGCCCGGAATCAAACTCCAACGTCCCCGTCCCGCCATTTTGCGAGACCGTAAACAGTTCCGCATCGAGAATCGACGGGAACGGTACGACATTCACAAACGCGCTCTGCGTATTCAGGATTTCATCGATGTCCGTATCGATGTATCCGCGTTCGACGACGACGGTACCCGATCGATAGTCTGGTGCCGATCCGCCGACCACGCCATTGGCGTTGGTGCGGTTGCCGCTTGGCGAACTGATGCCAGCCCCATTCGACGGATTGTGCCGGTAGATCCAGTTGGTTTCGTGAACATCATTAACGCTGACATCGGCGCGTTGCGACACCGAAACCA
Organism: Rosistilla oblonga; assembly: GCF_007751715.1. Classification (NCBI taxonomy): domain Bacteria; kingdom Pseudomonadati; phylum Planctomycetota; class Planctomycetia; order Pirellulales; family Pirellulaceae; genus Rosistilla; species Rosistilla oblonga. The sequence goes on from NZ_CP036292.1 coordinate 6,355,724, forward strand.
AAGCGAGATCCTTGGCAAATTCACCGATCTGCGTGCTGTTGCCGCTGGCGCCGACGTAGGTGATCGCTTCGAATGACAATCCATCACCGTTACGCGTGGTGCCACCTTGAGTGTTACTTTGGGCACGTTGTGCAGTGCCGTTGGCCGGATTCACCTCATACGTAAGGATCCCCGCATCGCCGACCTTGTTGGAGTCGCCACCCTCGGTCGACAACCGCAAGAAGTCATCGTAGTTGGCGTCGGTGATCGCTCCGCTGGTTTCACCAAAGCCGTACAGATTTCCGTCGGGACGCATCGCGATATCGCGAACGTTGTATCCCGTACCGCCGTCGGTCGAATTCGAAACGATCGACTCGCGAACCCCGGTGTAAGGATCGACTGTCGACAACGTCGAACTGGTCGTCACGTACAACACAACATCGCTAAGCGTATAGTCGATGCGGTTGCTGTTGCCATCGAAGGCCACCGTGACCGGTGCGGTGGCAGTCGTCGAACCGGCAAATCCTACCAACCCGTTGCCGGTGTTGAAGTAATTGTCTTGAATGCCATCGTCGTTGAAATCGTGATCCGATGAGATCCGTTCAACGCTGCTGATCGGTTCGACGCGGACCAACGGATTGCTTGGATTGGCGGTCTGGAATTGTTCCAGTTGTTCGCTGACCCGGCTGTTGTTGGTGACCGCCAAGTAGTAGCTGCCCGCGGTCAGTTCCATCGTCCCCAGCCAAGCGTCCAACGGACCTCCCGAACCACGCGACAGATCGTTTTGGTCGACGCCTTGGTTTGGAGCACTCTGGTCGTCGAGAATGTTCGAATCGGTACCGAAGGCCAACAAGCGGATCTCGTTGGCGCCGACGCCGCCGATATCGGGACGCCCGAACAACCAGATCGATGTGTTAGGCCGGGCCAAGCCGTCGGCATAATCGACGTCGATAACGACAGGTGTGTGCAGAACATTTTGGTTCAACGGATCGACCGAATCGGATTCGACCTGGAATTCGAACCAGTCGATATCGTCGGTACGGCTGGGGTTGGAGAGGTCGAAGATCTGTCCGGCAACCGACAACGCAGCCCGATCGGTCGCGTTGAGCGCGCCCAAGTCGATAGCACCGCCGATGGTATTGTTCCCATCGCTGCTGCCGGTCATCGGTTCGGAAGCTTCACCCAATAGCGGGCTGTGCATCGGCAAGCCACGCACCTCGATCGCCGAGGTTGCATAACGGATCTCGGCCTGACGAATCGTCGATCCACCATGCTCTTGCTGTTCGCCGATTCGCAACTGCAACTGATACGTGCCGCTGGTTCGTCCTTCGCCGACAAGATCGTTTTCGTACGCGACGCCATCGGCCGGATCGTTCACGATATCGCGGGGCTGAGGATCGTTCGGATCCTGGTTGTTGCTGCGAACACGAACGAAGAAGGTGTTTGTCGTCCCCGTCGATCCTGGCAATGTCAATCGCATGCCGGCGTCGTAGAGATTGGTCGAATAATCGTCGCGGAACGAACCGTCGATCGAATTGGTCGGTCCCAGCGGATCGCGTTGCATCACGTTGACGCGGTTGGCTGGCAGCAGGCTTTCGTTCGCCAACAGCGTGGTGGTCATCGTCGATTCGGCGTGCGAATTGTCGCTGAGTGCGATGATGTCGCCATTGACGTTGATGACTTCGATGATCGTATCCAAAGCCGACGAAGTTCGGTCGATATCGATCCAAACCTCGGTCCCCGCTTTGGCGTTAAAGCTGTAGACGTCGACGTCGGCAGGCTGGCTGATCACACCATGCACGGTGAATCCAAGCCGCAGGTTGTCGTCGCTGCTGGTTTCCGATGCCGCCAAATCGCCCAGGAACTCGGCGCTGCTGGGGTTGGCGTTGTTGCCGACAGCGTTTTGCGATTGCACGCGGTCGGGCGATTCGGTCTCGTTGACGGTTTCGACGTTTCGGTCGTTGCTGAATTCATCCAGCACCAAACCCTGCCAATCGCCAGCGGCCGGTGTCGTTGCGTTTCCGTTGCCATTGGTGTCGCTGAGCGCTTGCCCCAAGGGGTCGAACCCGGCACCCACGGTGTCGTCGTCCAAACTTGTCAAGACAACGGGGAATCCAGGAGCTCCCAATACGTGCAGCGTGCCGCCGACGCGATCTTCGATATCCAGCGGTCGCCCGGTGGCGATGATCTCAGCTCCCGTACCAAACTTGACAACCAAGCTCTCCTGCGGATCGCTCTGCAATCGCAGGCCGCCATAGCTGAACAGATCTGGGATCTGAATCAATTCGGGACCGCCCTGCAGGTCGGGGCGGAAATTATCGACGACGTGTACGATGTCGGTGTCATCCCAGACGACTTCGGTCGTCAATGTGCCGCCGCGAACCGCCAAACCATTGATCGCGTTGTCGCCCAAGCGGTTTCCGTCGACCAGCGGACCAAAGTTGGTGCGGACATCGGTGCGATTGTCGGCAGTTCCGGTTTGACGTCCATAATCCAACACGATCTCGCTGTTGAGCGCGTTGACGTTGATGCTGATCGCAGCGGTCAGCCCCACGTCGTTGTTGCGGATCACGTTGTCGACGATCACCGGTTGCGCGTTGCGAACAAAGATCACCGCGGGCTCGTTGAAACCGTGCCCGTCGCGTTGCACGCCAGCTTGGCCACCCAGCCCCGATGCGTTGTGTTCGAACGTTGTATTGGCAACGCGGCCTTCGGCTTGAATGATCTCCAAGGCGTTAAAGCCGGCAAACGTACCACCGGTCTCCACGACACCGCCAGCAAACGCGATATACGCGTGATCGATGCTGACACTACCGATTGGGCCGATGTAGATACCGCCCCAATCGCCAGCCGATGCGACCGTTGCCGCAACGTCGCCGTTGGTGTCAAAACTTCCACCGGCACCGTATCGGTCGTCCGAAGACGAGGTAAACAGGACCTGTTTCCCGTCGGTTCCCTCGGCGATCAATTGAGCGCCAAATCCGGTTTCGATTCGGGCGTCGTCCATTTTGACGATGATGCCTGGATCGATCGCCAGCCGCGCATCGGTCCGCGCCCGCAGTTGGGTCGCGCTGATCGTCGGCAGGCTGTCGAGCGGATCGCCAGTGATGGTTCCGATGATCAGAGTCGAACCATCGTCGACAAAGCTGCTCTCGTTGAGATTTGTGATCCCAGCCACATCGAACTCACCGCTGACGGTGTTCAAGCGATAGATCACGCGGAACTGCGTCTCGCCACTGAAACCGGTGTTCAAAGCGCCCAACTGAGTGATCGGCGACGAACTGGTCTCCAACCCCGAGAAGTTCTCGAAACTCACCTGTTCGCCGGCGGCTGTCGTGACGCGGATCACCTCGTCGAAGACAACTTCGGTTTGATTACCGATCGAGGCCTCGTTCAGCAGCCCAATCCGATAGACGTGGGTGCCAGCGGGGAGCGTCGAATCGATGTTCGGTTCCGCAGTCGCAACGGTTGCGTTAAGCGTAGCGCCAAGGCTGGTGCCGAGATCGACATACGAGGTGCGGTTACGGTCGAGTTCCGCAACCAATTCGAACTTACCGGCGCCATCGGGTTGGCTGCGATACAGTCGCCGTGCAATGAAGTCGCCCGTGGCCGCAGGTAGGCTGGTCAGCGCGACTTGTTCTCCAGCGACAACGTTGATCGACGCGGTTGCATCGCTCGGCAACGATTCTCCGCCAAAGCGATCGACGTAGGTCACGCGATACGTGTACGTTCCGGTCGCCAAGGTGCTGTCGGCGTTGGCCGAAGCGTTCGACACGATACCTGTCGCTGGCGGCTTGGTCGACTCCAGAATCGGACCACCTGGGGTCCCTTGGATCAACAGGTTTTCGCCGATCACATGGACGATATCGGTATCGTCGAAGCGGGCGGGAACCGACAGTTGTTTTGTCGCTTCACCAGCAGGCGTGTCGACGCGAACGAACAACCCGTTGGTCGAATTGCTCAGCAGGACGTTGCCGCGAATATCGGGACCGACGCGGTCGTAATCGCTGACAAACGCATCGTTGCGTTGGTACAGCGGAGAGTTGAAGTTGGTCTCCAGGAAGCTATCGCCATCGGCGCTGATCGCCGCGTCGGCACTAAATTGGATCTCGTTGTAAAGCAGCGTCGGTCGCGCGGCCGACATATGGATTGGGTTGACCGTCTGGCTTTGGCTGTTGACGGTAACACGACCACCGCCGTATTGGAAATCGCCATGCCCGACGTAGTTCAAGAAGATGCCTTGTCGCTCCAAGTTGGCGCGTCCCTCGGCATTGTCGACGTCGTTTTTGAATTCGATACCGCCCCAGTTGCCACTGGCTGGCGTGGTCGCCAGCGGGTTGGTGTCGACGCCGATCGATTGATCGTCGTAACTTGTGAACCGCACCTCGCCGTCGCCACGGCCAAAGATGCCATTGGTGCCGACCAGAATATCGTTGGCGTCGCGGAGATCGTAATACGGGGTGCCGAGCACCTGCAACGAACCGCCACTGACATCGACACTGCTGCTGCTGCTGCCAGCGACGATCCGAGCGTCCTTCAATTTGAAGATCGCCCCAGCGTCGATCTGGACATGCACGCCCTGCGGAACTTCCATCGTCGCACCATCAGCCAACGGTGCATTGGACGAACCACCGCGACCGATCTCGTAAGCGAAGTTATCGCCCAGCGTGGTCATGTTGCCATCCAAGCCACCGTTGCCGACGATCCGAACCGTGTCGCCCGGACGTGCGGCGGCAAACGCGTTTTTGATGTTGTTGTAGGGATTGTCTAGCGTGCCGACCAATTGCCCCACACCGTTGTTGGTGCTGTGCGATTTATCGACATACAGCGTCCGAGGCTGCGTCGGCGTCTGCCCCGCCAGATTGCCTTCATCCAGCACGCTGCGGAACCAGAAGTTGAACTCGCCACCGGCGGCGCCGTCGCCATCGCCGTCCAACGGCGTCCCCTGCGTATCGACGATCTGAGAAACCGAGTTTGGCGAGAAGTTCACCAGCAGTTCATACGTTCCCTCGCTGGTTCCTCCCATGCCGCTGTCGGGCAAAGACAGGTCAAACGCTTCGTTACCCGAAGCCGATACGGCCAGATAATATTCGCCCGGCTCGAGGTTCAATTCGATGAACGCATCTTCGCCGTAATAATCGTCGTTGCGGGCGATCAGTTCCTGAACACCATCGTTGTCGCGATAGACCGACAGATAGGAATCCAACAGGCTCGCCGAACCGTTCAATCGTTCCGCAAACGTCTCAGCGGTGAAGACACCCGCCTCGGCGACTTGGAATTTGTAGACGTCGATGTCGCGACTTTCAGGCCGGTACAGATGTTGTCCCAGAACGTTGTCGACGTCGCCAGGGAGCGATGGTTCGACAGGATTGACGGCTGTCAGATTCGTGGCGCCGTTGTTGGCATACGTCACGCCAGCCAGCAAATTCTCTTCGCCACCCAAGGTGTAGTTGCGGATGACTCCCGAAGCGACGGTGCCGGGAGGGGCTTCGCTGGCCGATCCGACTCCCAGGGCCGACATCACCAACGTCATCGCGTGGGCGTAATAGCTGAGCCGCGAGGCGTTGAGCGGATCGGGGAGGCTCGATTCGTTGAACCATGATTCGCCAGCATCCATCAAGACGACGGTGCGGCCAAAGGTGTGAGCTTGTTGAGCGATTTCGGGTTGATTGGCGACCGAACCGAAGACGCCGCCAGGGCCGCTCTCGATACCCGCCACGACAAGATTGCCGGTCACGATCGTCAAGCTGACGCCATCGATGCCGTTGACGCTGTGCGAATTGGTTTCGACAAAGTCGATACCCCAGCTATCGCCCAAGACCTCAAAGATCTCCCGCACCCGCTGTTTTTGCGCGTCGGTGATCGCATTAAACAAACTTTGTCCGAACCCGTCCTGTCCGTAAGGTAGGCTAGTATTGAAGTTGTAATATAGTCGCGAAATCGACGATCCCGTGGTGCCATCGAGCTCGTCGCCGTCTTGGAACAAGAAATGGCTCAGTTGATCGAAATCGCGCAGCCCCTGTTCGTCGTATCCGCCGGGATATTCCAACGCGTAACTATCCAACGCTCGGATCTCTTGTCGAATCAGCGTCGACGTCGATCCACTCAACGCGCCCAACGACAACGAATCGGCTCCCGCAAAACTGCTGCCGACATCGCTGGAAACTCCCAATCGCAGATTGGTCGTCGAAACCGTTTGTCCCTCGCGAGTGTCGATCGCGATTCCATCCTCGGTGACCACCGGAGACAGATTCAGTTCGGGATGAGCTTCGAGCGCCGACAGAATCGCGTCGCGGATCTGTGCGTTTGTCGCGCCAGCCGAAATCACGATCGGCATGTTGGTGGGCGAGCTGATCGCGGTCGACGAATCGGTGAACTCAAAGGTTACGCTAGTTCCGTCGGTCAGCGAGACCGACATCAGATCGCGTTGGACTCCCGAAACGATCGGGTCGGTGAAGTTCAGGTCGGCGGCGTTGCCGGTGAAACGCAGTACAGCCGGATCGACTGACGCGGGCTGGATTGGATGATCCTTCGAAGCGACTTGATCGCTGCTGCCGACGCGCAATCGGAACGTCGCCTCTCCGCTGGCGATTCCCGCCAGGACCGGAATCTGTGCCAAGTCCGAGATACCAGTCGTCCCCGACGTATCGGTGAACTCGTTGAACGTCAGGACGGCGCGATCCAAGCTCGGATCGTAACTGATGCTGGTCGGTTGGACGACGACGTCGTCGTTTCCTGAAACCGTATCGTTTGTCAAAATCAGCTGGTAATACTGCGGTTGAACCACGCGTGGCTGATTCGCCAACGTCGCCGGATCGGACGAACTGGTGATCACGCCAGCCCCCAGGTCCGAGAGATCGTCGTCGTTGAAGTAGACGACGATCTGATCTTTCCGCTGGATCAAATTGCCAACCGCATCGCGGCCGATCGGTTGGGGAACGACAGCGACAACCTGCGCGCCAAGTTCCAATTCGAAGTACAGCGTTTCGATGTTGTCGTTGACGCCATCGATCTCGAAGCCATTCACATTGGCTGGTTCAAACAGCACGCCGCCAACGTTCTGGCTTGTCGAAACGGTGCGAACACCCTCGATGTCGCGGCTGGCATCGTCGAACCCAAACACGCGCACGCGGTAGCTGTCATCGGGCAATGTTTCGCTGAACCGCGCGACGACGACTCGCTGCGTTTCATCGAGGCCCAGATAACCAGGAGTGATCGTGATGTCATCGCCATCGCCAAAGATGCCGTTGACCGAACGCGTGATCTCGATTCCCTTGGCCAACGTGTCGGCATCGATCGCGTCGTCGCTGGCAAAACGGAGCGTCAGTTCGGTCGGCGCATCGTCCAACAGATTGCGTGGCGACAGCGTGGCGAGGTCCAACGACCCGGTACCGCTGGCAAAATCCTGAGTGCTGGCAAACAGGCTGCCCGCATCGGGATTGATGCCGATCAATTGTGGCCCGCCTTCGGAATCGTCGGTCGTCGGCAGAGACACCTTGTCGCGAGTTCCGATGTTGTCGATCAACGCCTGCAGCGGATTGACCACCGCGCCGCCGGCTTCGGGGCTGGTCGCCGAGAGAGCGAATTCACGGCTGCTGATAAATTCCTGCGGCTGTGCGTCTTGCGGGTTGGATCCCAACACGCCCATCGCTGGCGTCAGGCCACGCAGCGTCTGAGCTCCCGCGGATTGCACGTCGGTCAGCGTCAGCACCTGGCCGAGTTCGTGCAGCACCGAATTGGCGATCGAGAGGGACGTGTAGGTCAGATTCCCCGACGTCAGCGCGTCGCTGGGCGTCAACGTGCCGGCATTCAATTGGCTGTTGAGATTGTCGACAAAGACGGTTCCAATCGAACTGCCAACCGCTGCGGTGTTGGGATTGCCAGCACCATCGCGAACATCGTTTTGCAGCGTTGTTCCGACCAGAGCGGGCGATCCGCCAACCGTGTTGCCGATCAACAGCGTGTAATATTCGCTGGCTCCGTTGATCGGAGCGACTCCCGCGTCGCCGATATAGATGTCGATGTCCAGTTCTTGCCCCGCAGCCAGTGGGCTGGCGGAGTTTGTACCGGCATCGGGGATGTTCAAAAAGCCCGACCGAACTTGAGCCAAGACTTCGTTGGCGATCTGCTGCTGGTCCCCCGCGGCGAACCCGAAGCTAGAAGCATCAAAGGGAGCGACCGTGTTGCCGCTCTTGTCGACCAATTGCCCCTGAGTCGATTCGACGAAATCGAGCACAAAAGTGAGCGAATTGGCATCCAATAATTGCCGCGCTTCGAGCACTTCATGCCGCAAAGCACGTCGCGACAGCTTATTGCGCCGTTTGGCACCGATATCTCGTCGGCGATTTTTGTTGTTCAAAAGCTCACGTTCGATGCTTCTCTTCATCGATTTTTTCCTTGGGAACTAGCCAAGCGACGCGGCAACAGAAGCTGCCGGTCGCTTGAAATCGCTTAGTAACGAATATGGTGGTGGGGCTATTATCTCAATCAATAACTCGAAGGGTTGCCTACGAGTCTAGTCATTCAGGCGGAAATCACCCAGCAATTGGTCGATCGCAGCATCAAATGTTTCCGCGGCCTCCTGCTCTCCATCTTCCGACCCGGGTACCGCGATGGCATCCAGAACCAAATCCATTTGGTCGTTGTGCAAACTGTCAACGACCTCAGCATGATCAACGACCCCATGATTCTCAAGATCTTCGATCAAATCGGTCGTCGAATCAGCATCGGATGCCGCCGGCTTAGGATTGACCAACTGAGGCACATTCACCGCACCGCGACCGGCAACGACCGAACTGGTCGCATAGTCGATGGCGTCGGTCGAATCATTCGCCTCGCCCTCAGCCGATGGTGTGGCGGATCGCTGATTCAGAGCATTGATCACCTGCAGGGCGTCGATCGCCGTGACATAGGCATCACCCGAAACATCGTAGAACGCCGGCGGGGTATCGAGATCGAGCACCGAGATGGCGGTTCCCGAACTACGGTTCAGCAGGTTGATGACCAACAGGGCATCGATCGGCGAGACCGTTCCATCGGCGTTGACGTCCAGCGAGTTGCTTGGGTTCTGGTGCGACAACAACGGGGTGCCGATTTCCAACAAGACTGTCGCAGTGCTGCTGAGCCCATTGGAATCGGTGATCGTGTACTGGAACGAATCGACGGTTCCAGTCTCTCCCGAGGTATTCGTGTAGACGAATCCGCCGGTCGCCGCATCGACAGTGATCGTGCCCGTGTTGTTCAACGGTTGCGTGAAGTTGGTGATCGTAAACGAATCGCCATCGCCATCGAAATCGTTGGCCAACAGTCCCTTGGTCGGATCGCTGACGCGGTAGATACCACCTTGGAAGATCTCTGCCGGATTGGCTGGGTTCGGATAGACGTCGCCAACGGCTGTCGGTGCGTCTTCGACCGAATTGACAGTCACCAAGAACTGCTCCGAGACAATGAAGCCCGATCCGTCACCGACTTCCACCGTGATCGTGGACTGGCCGCTGGCGTTTGGCACCAAGGTCAGTTCCAGTTGTCCGGTGGCAGGGTTGTAGACCGCGGTCACAACACCTTCGTCGCTGCTGGTCACGTCGAACTGCAACGTGTCCCCATCGGGATCGTTGAAGATGTTCGCCATGTTGATCGGCGCGATCTGTGCGTCCTCGGGGACCACCAGGTCGTCCAACGTTCCGATCACCTGAGGTGGATCGTTTTCTGGATTAACCCGCACATTGATCGTCAGGCGGTTGGAGATCAAGCCGGTGGAGTCTTTCGCCTTGACGTAGACCGTCGCGATTCCCGACGCATTGGCTTGCGGCGTGATCGTCAACAATGGTCCGGTCACGTTGGCATTCACTTGAGCACCGCCAACACCCGGCACAACAACCTCTTCGACCTCGTAGGTCAAGAAGTCACCGTAGACGATATCGGGATCGGTGAACAAGCCGTCGAGATCGACGAATCCAGGAGCTCCGTCTTCGGTCAACAACACGCTTGTTGGAGTTGCCGAAACGGTGCGAGGAGCGTCGGGCTGCGACACAACCGTGATCGTTACATCGGCGGTGTTTGTGCTGCCGTCGGCATCGCGAACCGTGTACGTGAACTGATCGGTTCCAGCGTAATCGGCTTGCGGAGTGTAGACGAACTGGCCGTCCGGAGAGATCACTACGCTGCCGCCGGCTTGAGTCGTGATCGTTCCGGTATTGGTAACAATCAACACGTCGCCGGGGTTGCCGTCGGGATCGCTCGCTCCGGTCAACAAACCATCGATCAGGACGGCACTGTTGTCCGAATCGAACGAGACGTCTTCGTTTGTGGTCACGAAGTGGTTTCGCAGTACCGGTGGATCGTTGGCTTCACCAACATCAACCGTCACCGTCACGTTGACGCCCTGCGATGGAACACCGTTGTCGACCACGCGGTAGACAAAGCTGTCCTGGCCGCTGAAATCGAACAGCGGAGTATAGATCAGGTCGGTTCCCTGAATCCGTACGGTTCCACCACCGGCGGTGGCACCGCCAGCGGTCAGTTCGATGCTGAGCGTTTGATCCGATTCGTTTGCTGGGCCCGGAGTGAAATCGTCCGACGTCGTCGCAGTCAGATTTCGCAACAGGCTGTCGATCGGAACCGTCAGGGCAAAGTCTTCGTTGGTCGCCAGCGTTTGCTGTGTCGCACCGCCGCGAGGAGCATCGTTGACGCTGCCCACGTTGATCGTGACTTCCGCAGGTGCCGAGACCAGCAAAGCGCCGGTGGCATCGAACAGAGTCTGATCAAACGCTCGGTAGCTGAACGTCTCGGTTCCGAAGAAGTCGGCGTTTGGCGTGTAGGTGAAGCTACCGTCGGCCAGCAGTTCCAGCGTACCGTTGGCAAGGGTTCGCGTTCCAACATCCTCGGCGTAAACGCTGAGCGTTGTCGATGGGCGAGCCACATCGTTGCTCAACACACCTTGGCTGGCGTCGAGGCTAAGCACATTGTCTTCGAAGACGCTGTACAAGCCGCCGACGTCGGGATTGGCAGTCGTTTGACCGCGGACGATGCGAACCTGATAGTCTTCGACTTCGCCGTCGAGCGCCAGTCCGGTAGGAGCCGAAACTCCCGCGGTGCTCAATCGGAAGCGAGCCATCGTGGTCACGCCCTCGGGAGACTGCAGGATCGCTGCAGTCGAAGGAACAGTGATCTCGAAGGTCGTCTTCGACGAGATCGCAACGTGCTCGAAAATGCGTTCGCCCGGATCATCCCAGTCGCCATCGCGATTGAAATCGATCCATCCGTCCAACAGGCCTTCGCCGGTTACGTCGACTGTCAAAATCGTCGTTTCACCAACTTGCAAAACGGTGGTCGGCGATTCTGGCGAACCAAACGTGACGCCGTCTTCATCGTCGGCGATCAGAGTCAGATTCGATCCCGAAAGCGTCTTGCCAGCCAACTGCAACCCGCTGCGACGGATGGCGTCGACCAGGTTGGCCGCCAGAGCGGCGGGAGTTGTCTTGGCACCGAAGTCCCCATCGGGATCAAACGCGATGCGGATATGGTCTTCGTTGAACATGCCGTCCGAATCGACTTCGAACGTGACGCGTTCCAAACCGTTGTCGATAACCAACAACCGACCTTCGAACGACGCGGGGATTTCCGCGTTCGCAGTGCTGACCTTGATCGTTGGTCCGGCGGGGTTTTCCGCGGTGATCGTGAACAGAGCAGGTTCGGTTGGATGAGCGGCATCGTCGGTCAACACGACTAGCGAGCTATCGTCGCCGTCGGCAGCACGTTGCGGCTGGCCATCGGCATCGGCGTCGACCAACTGACCCAAGATCGGACCGTCGGGGACCAACAAGTGGCGAGCCCCGTCGTATTCACGCGACGTTGGGTAGCGTCCTGGAACGTCGTCGACTGGATCGGGAGCGTCGCCGTAATCGAACTGAGCTCCCGACAACAAGATCGTAAACGTAACGGTGTCGTCCAACTGGTTGCTCTTCAACGGATTGCCCACGTTGTCGGCAACCGCACGCAAGTAGTAGTTCGGGATCGACTGGTCGACCGTCGTGGCACCTTCCAGGAAGATCGTGTTGTCGCCTCGCACGCTTGCACTCAGCGATGGAACACGCGAACTGTTGATCGCTTCGATGATCGCATCGCGAACTTCGATATCCGAAACGGTGCCCGAGCGGACGACGGAGATCGGAACCGCACCGCCCGGTGTACCGCTGACCTCGACCGAATTGGTGTTGGCAACATCGATCGTTGTTTGCGAGGTCGCACCATCCATCGTGATCTGGCTGCCGTTGACTGTCGTGGCAATTCCCAGGATCGAATTACGGATCGCTGCAGCCAAGCTGACTGCGACGTCGTCGGACGTTCCGGTGGAACTGAAGATCACCGCTTGGTTGCCCGCGCGAACTCCGCCGCCACCAACGCTCCGTTCGAATTCGAACGTCACGGTTTGGACACCGTCGGAGATCGTGACAAACTCGCCATCGCTGACCGTGCCGCGACGGCTGGTCAACGGTGTGCTCGCCGGGATCACCAACTGCGATTCCTCGACGCCATCGAGTTCGACCGAACCGCCAACGCTGGTTCGCGATGTGATTCCCAAGCCCGATGCGTTGATCGCCGCTTGGATGCTCGCAGCGATCTGCGTTGCCGAGTCGCCCAACGTGTAAGGGATTGCCACGGAGTTCGGATTGTTCAACCGGGTCGGCGTGTTGAGATCGAACTCGAAGACAACGGTCTGGCCGTTGTTGGTGAGCGTAAAGGTCGCTCCATCGGGAATCGAAACACCGCCGGCAGGTTGCACGCTCAAGACCAACGGCCCGGCGATCGTCAACGTCGAGTTGGTGGTCACGCCAGGTTGCCCCGACGCTTGCAGTGGCGAACCGTCGATGATTTCCATCACCAAGCCAGCTTGGCCACCGATCGAGATCAGCCCGCCATCGATTGCCGTTGGCGACAACCCCAGCCCGGTTTGGGCGGCGATTGCAGCGACGGTATCTTGAGCGATGCGTTCGTTCGAATCGGTCAGTTCAACAGGGATCAATTCGACCGAGGAATCGGGCAAACCATCGCCGTCGGCGTCGACATCGATCGCCACGTCAGCCAGCGGTCCGTCGGTCAAGATCGGCAGACCGGTGTTCGGATCCAAAGGATAGGTGAGCACGCGATTGGATTCGATTTGAATCGCGATCGGCACGCGGTTGGTGACTCCATCGCCACCGATCTCGCCATTGTCGTCGGCGTAGATCAAGGTGCGGATATCTTCGAACCCGTCGCCGTTGATGTCGCGTGGGAACCGCACATCGAGGATGCCATCGCCGTCGAAATCGGCTTCGTAGGCAACCGCCGAGCGTGCAGGGTAGAACAACGGTCGATCGACATCGCCATCTTCGTTCGAATCGATAGCGATCGTGACCGCGGCAAACGTCGATCCGTTTGGCCCAGGCAACATGATCTGCAACGCTTCGTTGACGCCGTTTCCATCGACGTCCAGGAATTGCCGGACGTCTTCGAATCCGTCTTGATCGAAGTCGGCGGGGAACCGCAGATCCAATTCCAGGTCGTTGTCGAAATCAGCCTCGAACGGCGTGATCATCAACGCTGGCATATCGATCTGAACATCCAACACGCCATCGAGATTGCTGTCGAACGTGAAGGTGAAATCGGGAACCAAGTTGCCCAAAACATCTTGCTGCGAAACGCCATCGACATCGATTTCGACGCGTTCGATCACGCCATCGGAATTGCTGTCGACAAAGGTGTAGACGTCGACAACGCCATCGGAATTTAGATCCGTTGGAACCGTGAAGTCGGCCAAACCGTCGCCGTCGAGGTCGTGCGAGACAACCGCACCAACGATCAGGCTCGACGTTGGAACGTATTGGAATTCAACCGTGCTGCCGCCGTTAGCCGCGTCGCCACTCGAGAGCGAGAAGCCATCGCCATCTTGCAGCGGACGAGCGTATCCGACCGACGAAACACCGCTGCCGGTGGTCGTCACGCTGGCACCTTCGGAGAGTCCTAGGAAGATGATCCGATTGCTTACGACTTCAGGCTGTGCCGCCAAGTCGGAGACGGAGATCGCTTGAGCGATCGCGTCGGCCAATTGACGGGTGGAGGTGAACGTCGTGATATCGATCGCGACATTGTTGCCCGACGTGTTGCCGTCGGTATCGAGTTCGAACGTGACGCTCAAACCACCGTCGTTGATCGTAAACGTCTGACCATCGGCGACGCCACCGATGCCGAAGCCCAATTCGGAGATCGACAGGGCGATGCTGCCCACGGGCTGGCCGATCGCGCTGAATCCGGTATCGACAACGGTCCCCGATTGAGCCGCGAGGAACAACGTTCCAGGATCGATCGATGGATCCGAAGACGAGATCTCAACCGCAGCGATCGAGAACAAGCGACTGCGGATTGCAGCGGTGATGCCATTGGCAATCTGTTGCTGATTGGTCGTGCTGGCGAAGGTCATCGCCACGTTGCCGTCGGCTACCGAACCATCGGTGTCGACTTCGAAGACAAAGCTGTCGCTGCCCGAGGTGATCCGCATCAGATCGCCATCGTAAACGATCGTGTTGGCGGGCACTTGGACTTGCAGATTGCCATCGACCATCGTGCTGCTGAGTCGCGAGACAGGAGCCGATGTGACCGTCGCGGTCCGTGCTGGCTTTGGAACCAACGTGATCAGACCACCAACCGGCGCGGCGGCCGTCTGGAATGGGAACTGATTGCTATTGATGCTGTTGATGCCGGTTTGGATATCCTCGGCAACCAACGTTGGGTTGGCGGGATTGCGGATCGGAATCTGAAGATGATTCGTCGCGACCGCTGCCGTTCCAGCAAAATCCAACTCGAAGGTAAACGTCTGCGTTCCCGAGGTGATCACGATCAGATCGCCGTCGGCAACCTGTCGCACAGGATCGACTTGGATCTGCGAATTGACTGCCGAATTGGTGACTTCGATCGCGGGAACCGTCGGCTCGTAGCTGACCGATACCGTTTCGCCCTGCTTCGGCGTCAACAGGATCAAACCATTGCCAGCGTTGGCGACGGCATCCAGTGGGAAACGTGTTCGGTCGACCAAGACCTCGTTCAACGAATTCACGATATCCGCTTGTGTGTCGGTCAACACAAACGGAACGGGAACGTTTCCTGCGAGCGTGGTTCCGTCGCGGTCGAACTCAAACGTTGTGACCGTCAAACCATCGGGCGAAGTGATACGGATCCGATCGCCATCGCGAACGCCACCCGCTCCGCCGCCTGCCAGCGGAATTTGCAGGTTGATGTCGGTCGGCAACTGCAACTGGTATCCCGTCTCGTATTCGAACGTGACGGTTCCACCTTGCGTATCGGTGACGACAAACTGCGATCCATCGACAGCTTGGGTTCCCGGAGGTGCCAGCAACACAAAGCGATCGCGATTGTTGATGCCAATCTGGTAGACCGCATCGGGCAACCAAGCACCAGCCAACGGATTCAGGATCACGGTTTCGGTTGTCGCGTCGTAACGGAAGGTGTAATCGACGCCCTCCTCCAACAGTTTGCCGTTTTCGAACAGCGTGACCACGGCACCTGGTTTGCGGAGATCTTCCAGAGCGGAGTTGATCACCGTGTTGTTGTCGATATTCGATCCGACAAACGGATCCGATGGATCGGCAACGTCTTGCAGACGGATGCGGAACTCCGACGGCGGCGGCGACTGCAGATCGACTCGGGTCAGGTTCCGATCGGTATCGGTTCCCGCACCATCGTTGTCAAACGGCAGGATCAGCGTCGCACCGGGACCAACAAAGTCGGCGCGATCGACAGCACCGCGATCGACAAACACGTTACCACCGATACCCGGCGGGGTCGCGACCGACGGATCGTCGACTCGCAACAGACCAAACACATCGCGGTTTGGTGCCAACACAGGGCTTGGCGAGATTCCCAACGCGTTCTTCAACGATGCGAACTGATCGCGTTCGAGCAGCGATTCGATCGACGAATCGATCGCGTACGAACCTGGATTCGGGATAAAGTTATCCCCTTCAGGGTTGTTGACGATCTGCTGGCCGCCAGGAATCACGTCGTTGAAATCGTCGAACACGTTCCCTGGATTGACGTTCGATGCCGAACCTCGCACGCCTTGGAAGATGTTGTTACCAACGATCACTTCGTCCTTGCGAGCAGGATTTGGGCCCAACACGCTAGTCGTTTCATCGACGACACCGTTGCGGGTGTTCATGATGATGTTGTTCAAAATCGTGGGGCTTGCACCACGCACCATGATCGCCGATTCGGGAAGGAATCGGTTTTGATTGGTGCTCAACGATTCGCCAGTCAACGGCGTGCCGTTAACCGAAATCGTGGCGGCGTTGCTGATCACGACAAACTGCTCGGTGGTACCATCGCCGGTGCTACCGGTGCTGTTCAAGCGATCGTGTCCAAAACCGTTCTGCGAATCGATCGCGGTTCCCAAAGCATGGTGGAACCGCAACAGGATCTCGTTGATTCCGGGATCGTCGCCCGAGATACCGCCCAGAGCAACCGCTTCGACGCGTGAGACGGGACCGTTGAGTCCGCCTGGGCCGTTGCCATTTTCGTGGTTTGGCAGCGTGTTACCGGCGGAGTTATTGATCGTTGTCGCCAAGTTGCGAGCTTGGTCCCAAGGACGATCGTTTGCGGGAACCGTAAACGTGTTGGTGTTACCCGCGACGTCGGTGATTTGGACCGTGTCGCCAGCGTTCAGGTCGGCCAGAGCCAAGATGAACTCGCGTGGAGCCGAGACGTTGATATCGATCTCATAATCGCCTTGTCCGTTTCCATCAACACGTCCGGCCAAGCTCAACGGGTCGTAGCTCTCGTTGCCCGCCGCACTGACGGCAACGTAATAGGTTCCCTTGTAGGTCGCGGTGAAGTCGAGATACGGATCGTTGCTCGCCGCTTCGCCAGGAGCTTGTCCGGATTCGTTGAAGTCGGCTTGAATCGCCAACCCCGATCCGAGGCTCGCCGGACGTCCTGCACTGTCGAACAGACGCAGCACGGTGTCGACTGGGTTGATGATCGAGCTCGCTCCAAACGAATCGACATCGACTTGAACGCGATCGCCCGCGTCGAGTTCGATTCGGTAGATATCGACATCTTGCAAGGCACCCAACGATGGCGAATCGCCGATCGCGCCGGTGGTGCTAAACGACAGCGGCGTCACTGCCGAACCCTGATGCGTGACCACGGCTCCCGCGATCGTGTCGTTGGGTTCGTCGACTCCCGAGCCTACCGAATCCGTCAGATTCCCATCGGCACCATAGATCGTATTGTTAACGATCCGCACAAACGGCTGAGGAGCTTCTGCAAGGGTCAATTCGCGAGCTGTCAACCAGCGGCGTGCTTGAATCGGTTGGATAACAACGTTGGTTACGCCTTCCAGATAAAGAGCTGGATTGACGAAGCCCATCTCTCCGGCACCGTTGCCGGTGTTCGAAGTGATGCTGTCTTCCAGCACGCTTGGGCCGATCGTCGGCGTGACCAAACTGACCAGATTGTTGGTTACCAACACGCTGCCCAAGATCGCATCGTACATCGCCGCGACGACTTCGTGTTCGGTATAGCCGAAGCTGCGGTTTGGTGCTGTCCCCTGCGGATTGTAGGTCGTCCCACCGGCATCCTTACGGATGTAGATCGGTACCGCACCGGCGGAAACGCCATCGCCACCACGCACGCCGCTACCACCGTCGCCGGTGACGTCGCCACTGATGTCTTCAAATTCGAACAGCACCGAGATGCCGGCTGCCCAAATGGTCATCTGATCGCCATCGGAGATCGCATCGCCAAAGTGAACCTCGGGAACTCGCGGTGTATTGGTCGCCGCGGTCGCTTCGGTCGTATCCTCAGCCAATCCAAAGTTGCCGTTGGTATTGATGATCCAAGTCGGCGTTGTCCCTTCGACAGTGATCCCAGAAACGCCAGATTGATCGATGACGTTGTTGACAACCACGGCACCGGGAACCAAGCCCCCTTCGACCGAGTTGTTCAGAGCGCGAAGGTTGCGAACCGCCCCGCCGTAGCTGCGTCCCAGATTCGGCTGGCCAAGATCGCCGTGAGGCGTTCCGCTGCCGAAACCGGTGGGCGAGCCATCGGCGCGGAAGTCTTCAGGATCCTGTTCGCGGTCGGCACCTTCGATCCAAACACCGTAGACCTGCGAATCGCTGATCACGTTGCTGTGGATCAACAATTGGCCCTGCTGGCGTTTGGCGTTTGTGTCGCCAGTGCCCAAGTGAACGATCGCTGGCAAGGTTACGCGGCCGTCGACGGCGATCAGGTTCGGGTTCCCAGCATCTTCGCTGGAGATCGAACGGGCGCGGATGAAGACTGCCGAATCGTTGGCGTCGACAGGGCTGAGGCTGTCCGCCACATCGGCGACAACGACCTTCACGGTGTAGACGCGAGAAGCGACCAAGCCGCCGATCGTTGCTGTCAACGGACGCGAGATTCCGTCGAAGCCGGTCTCGGTCAAGAACTTGCCAGCCATGTTCGGATCGTTGTTGACGACTTCCGCTTCGGGCAGGTTACCCGCTCCCACAGCATCCAGTCCATTGATAGGCACTGGTACCGTCACAGGAATCGAATTCAGCGGATCGCTGTCATCCATGTACGAAAGGAAGACAGCCGCAACATCGGGGTTGGCTCCGTTTTCGAAGAACTCTTCCGATGCAAAACCAAGCTCCAGGAACAGGCTCTTGAGCCCGCTGACATCATCGAAGCTGAACTGGAATTCCAGCGAAGTCGAATCGACCGTGGTGCTACCGGCCGGCAGGACTCCCGGGGTATTGTCGACGTCGTTGTCACCAAAGCCCGACGCCGAAGCAGTCGTGTTGTCGCTGAGGTTGAAACCGGTCACGGTCGACAGGTCGCCGTTGGTCAAGACAACGCCTTGATCCATTCCCAGCACCTGCGATCCACCGGTGAAGCTGCCAGCGTTGCCGTTCAAGAGTGCCGAACCCGATACCAGAGTCAGCCCATCGCCCAACAATTGGCTAGCCAATGCGTCGGGATCGGTGCTTGCGGTAACCGACAGCGATTCGTCGGCAAGCTCTGCAAAGTCGCCGCGGACGCTGCCGAAGAGGTTGATCCGCGCGTCGCCTTGCGTGCTACCCTGAGTGATTCCACCGCTGGAAGCCGCACTGAAGCTGGCTTTCGCTGCAACCGCAGGACTGTTGATCGCAGCGATCATCGCCCCGGCAACCGTGCTGGCCGAATCGGTCGGCTGGAACGGAATCTGCACGCGGCCCAGCGTGACGCCGCCGGTCGAATTGAATTCGAATTCTTGTGTGATGAAGCCGTCGCTGAGTTCAAAGAAATCGCCGTCGGCCAACTGATAACCGGCGGGAGCGATCACGGTGATCGATTCCGACTGGCGATCGTTGGTGTCGAAGACCTCGCGGACGTTCAGCGAAGTCCCCACGGTGTCGGCGTAATCGGTTCCAGGTCGGACCTCCAACTGATAAGCACCCGAGGTGAATGTCCCCGGCGTACCTTGTTGAACGAAGTCGACGTTGGAGGCGGTCACGAACGAAGAACCGGTGACAAGTTCACCGTGCTCTGCGAAGCCAACGATAAAGTCGTCGACGTACAGACCTTCGCCCGTCGAACCGCCCGGCGTGTTGTATTGGAATTCAACCGTCACGCCCGAATCGCCAGCGAAATCGGCCAGCGAAATTCTCGCTTGACGCCAGATATTGTCGTTTGTCAAAACGCTACCGCTGAACGCCGTATCGCTCGACGCAACCGTTTGTCCCACGGGATCATCATTGCTGGTGATTCGCACCGAGACCAGATCGCCGGGATCGGTATCCAAGGCGTAGTTGAAATACAGGAACGGTTGATCGCCGGCGGTGTATCCCGACAGATCAAACTGGTTCGCCGAAAGAGTCCCGCTGCCAGCAGCTGGATTGAAATGCAGACTCTCGTTCAAAACCGAACCGCCCAACGCACCAACAGCATGTCCTTCGACCGACACATGCAGGGTATAGTTGCCGTTTTCGATCAACGTATCCGGAGCGGTATAGGTTCCGGTGGTCGCGTTAAACGTCGAACCGTCTTCGACCACGGCGACCACGTAGGTTCCAGGAGCCAACGTCGTGTCGATCATCGGATCGGCAAAACCGCCAAACGAACTGCTGCCGGTGTCGAAACCGTTGTCGACACTGACGGCCACGGGAGTCGTGAGATTGGCATCGACGCCGGTGATCGCAAACAACTCCAACGTGAAGTCGTCCGACCCCAACGTGTTGAGGAAGTCGAATCCGTTATCGATGTCGAGGATCACGCGGTTGCCAGCACCGGCATTGGTGTCCGGAACCGTGAAACGGAAGAAGTCGACGCTGTCATCCAAAACACCTCGAATCGAAGTGTGCGGAATCGTGGTCGATGTGTTGATGTCGACAAAGTCTTGGGTGATATCGCTGTTGAAGTTCAATCCCCAGTTGGCCGCAGAATCGATGCTGTCGGCCGAGAACAACGTGTCGTTCGATTCGACCTCGGGCTGTTCAGCCAACAGAGGGTCGATCCCGATGCGTTCCCCATCAAACGTCGAATACAGGCCGTGCCCGACTTCGGTCGCTCGATTGGTCGTGACTTGCCATCCGGCAGGCAGCGTCGATTGATCGATGAACTGCAGAACAGCAGGTGGGTTATTGGTGTTTGGATCGATCGCTTCGATATGATCGTCGACCAACCGCTTGATCGATGCGATCGGTTCGCGGCGGAGCAGCGGATCGGTTGTCAGAATCGAAGGCACTCGGCTCGATTCGGTTACCGCGACAAAATACGAACCCTCTGGCAATTCGACCGATCCGATAAACGGATCGCCCGCGCCAACGCTACCGCGATCGAAGTCCAAGGCGGGATCGCTGTTCAGCGAATCGCTGCGGTCTTCGGCAATATTGCTGTCCGCACCGGTGTAGACCAGTCGCGGCGGCAGGCTGCCCGATTGCCCATCGGCGTCGTAATAGACCCACAGCGTGGTGTCTGGACGTCCCAGATCGTCGGCGTAATCGACGTCGAAGACGGTTGGGAAATGGGATCCCGAACTGCCGTCGGTGCTGATGATGTCGAACTGATAGAAGTCGATATCGGTCAGATTCGACAGTTCGCCACCAACGCTCAAGACGGTCAAATCGCTGTTCAACAGGTTGCCGACATACTGAGCCCGATCTTCGGAAGACGCGGCGTTGGTGAAGATGTTGTCGTTGCTGATCGACGAACCAGGACCTTCATCCTCCTGCGCCTCACCCAACAATGGGCTGTGGTACGGCAAGCCCTTGGCGTGGATACCGTGCTTGGCATAACGGATATCGGCGTACCGAACCGTCGAACCCGAGAACTCCTGTTCCTCTTGCATCCGGATCTGGAATTCGTATTTGCCAGTCGTGATACCGCCGGCGAAATCGTTTGGATCGACCGATGCCGATCGAATTCGGACGTAATAGGTATCGCGGGCACCGCGGACACCCGGCAGCGAGATGCGGAATCCAGCGTCGCGCGGATTCGTCGTGCCGTATTCATCCAGCAGACCAAACTCGTTGAAGTTGTTGAGCTCTTCGGCTCCCTTCTGCAACGTTCCCAGTTGCTCGTCACGCAAGCCAAAGTTCTCGAACAGTTCGTCGGTGCTATTGGTGCTTCGCGCCAACAGCTGGCCTTCGGAATCGAGCACTTCGACGACGGTGTCCAGGTTGAAGCTGGTGCGGTCGATATCGAGCCAGACTTCGGTACCGGCAACAGCGCTAAACGCATAGACGTCGATGTCGTTTTCGGTCAAGAAACCGGAGACTTCAAAGCCCAATCGCAGCGTGTCGTCGGAGTCGTATTGGCTGGCGGCCAAGTCACCGATCACTTCGGGGTTAACCGTATCGGCGTTCAGACCAGGCGCTGGCGCGTCGTGCGCTTCGCGTTCGAGCACGACCTCGACGTTGCGGTCGTTGGAGAATTCATCCAGGTAGATACCGCGCCAATCGTTTGGCTCTGGACGCGTTGCCCATAGATCGTTGTTGGTATCGGTATGCGGAGTCCCATCGGGCTTCAACGAAGCACCGACGGTATCGTCGGACAACGCCGTCAAAACAACGGGCGATCCGGGAAGACCGATAATCTGCAACGTACCACCGACGCGATCGTCGATGTCGCCAAGAGTTCCCGTTGCGGTCAGACCGGTTCCATAAAACGGATCGGCCGAACTGCCCGAGCCGATGTCTTTGCCTTGGCTGGTCGTCTCGGAGCCGGCGAATTTCACGACCAAGCTCTCGTCGGGACGGCTCTGCAATCGCAGACCGCTACTGCCGTGCAGGTTCCCCGTGATGAACTGCTGGTAAGGGACGTGCACGATGTCGGTGTCATCCCAGATGCTGCGCGTCGTTAGGATCACAGCGGATACCGCTAGCTCGCCAGCGGACAAAGGATCGCCTGCGACCGTGGTATTGACCGTGATCACATTGTCGGGCGTTCGAACATCGTCGACCCCAGGAACCCGGTCGCCGACGACGTTGCCAACCGTGTATTGGCTCGTCTCGCTGGTGAACTCGCGTCCGCCGACGAAGATCGTGTCGCGTCCGCGAATTTCCAGACCGTTGAGCCCGTTATTGTCCATCCGGTTGCGGCGCACCAAGGGGCCGTAGTTGTCGTCGAGATCATCGATCCGCGCGATCGGGCCGGTATCGCGGCCGATGTCGACGATGTATTCGTCGGTCATCGAATTACCGTCGATGTTGATCGTGCTACCGACGTTGTTGATGAACGTATTTCCAACGATCACCGGTTGGGCACCGCGAACGAAGATCGTTGTTCCGCTGAGCGCCCGGAACGATTCGCCAGCATCGGCCGATGGCGCGTCGCGAAGATCGATCGCAACGTTGTCCAAACGTCCCAAGCGGTCGCGAGGCCCTTGGCCGCCCAAGCCCTCGTGATTGTCTTCGAACGAGGTGTTGGTGATCCGCGCCGTCGCTTGCTGCAGCTCGACAGCACTGAACGCACGGAATGTACCTTCGATGCGTGTCAGACCACCGCCAAACGCGACGATCGAATTGTCGAGGCTCAGATGCGCCCCGGGAGCAAAATACAAACCGCCCCAATCGCCAGCCTCTGGAGGCAGCGGATTGACGCCATCGATCAAGCCACCGTTTTCGGTATCGAACTCACCGCCAGCACCGTAGCGATCGTCAAGGATACTGGTGAAGATGATCTCTTGACCATCGAGACCTTCGGCCAGCAACTGCGTTCCGAATTCAAATTCGATCCGCGAACCCTGGACCTTGATCACGCTGCCTGGATCGATCTTCAACGACGCATCCGGACGCGCCAAGCGAACCTCGGTGCTCGTCACGTCCAACTTGATCGGAACGGTGTTCAAACGGTCGCCGCCATCGATGAAGTCGGGATCGTTGGCGTCGAGAATCGCAACCAGATCGTACCCGGTTCCGGCAGCGTTCAATCGATAGATGCGACGGAACAAGAATCCATCTTCAGCCGGTGGCAGACCGCTGAGCGTGATTCGCCCCTCGGTTCCCACCAGTACTGGCGAGACGATTGCATCCGAAGGCAGCCCTTCGCGGCCAAATGAGTCGACCGAAACGATGCGGTATTCATAAGCCACGCCCGCTGGCAACGAACCGCCACTGGAAGCTTCCGTGTTGACCAGATCGACGGGCAACCGACTCTCGTACAAACGTGGACCGCCCGGCGTGCCGTCGACGATCAAGTTCTCCGCGATGACATGCACAACATCGGTGTCGTCGAAACGACCGGCGACTGTCAATTTACGCAACGTCCCGCCGGCTGGCGTCGTGGCGCGAATGAACATCCCGTTGATGCTGTTGTCGGTCAACTGGTTTCCGTAGACATCGGGACCAACGCGGTCGTAGTCTGCGGTAAACGCGCCGGCCAATTGGTATTCGACGGTTTGGAAATTGGTCTCTTGGAAACTGTCCGGCGTCGCGCTGATCGCGGCATCGGCACTGTTGGAGATCGTGTTGTTGGCGACCGTCGGACGCATGTCGACGATCTGGATAGGATTGACCAACGTCTGGTTACCGTCGATCACCGCGCTGGCACCACCACCGTATTTGATCTCGGCAAATCCGATGTGCTGCAGGAAGATACCTTGATCTTCCAGATCGGCGCGACCTTCGATCTGATCGATGTCGCGACGCAACAACAATCCGCCCCAATCACCCGCGCCAGGCGTTGTCGCCAAACCGGCTTGTGGCGTTCCGATCGAACTGTCCAGAGCACTTGTGAAGTAGACCGATCCCTCGATCGCGTTACCCAACGCGTCGCGAAGCACCGCACCGTTGTCGTCGACAAGTGTTGGCGTACCCAAAACTTGCAACGCACCACCGCTGCGATCCACCAACAGGTTGCTGCTACCGACACCGATGTACGAGCGACGCAATTTGAAGATCGCGTTGGCGTCGATCATCGCCGTCACGCCCTGCGGTACCTCCATCTCGGTACCGTCTTGCAACACCTGGCCTGGCAGCGAACCGAAACCAAGCTCATAAGCAAAGTTGTCGTTGAGCGTCGTTGGATCTTGGTCTAAACCGCCGTTGCCAACGATCCGCACGATGTCGCCAGGATGCGCCGCCGCAAACGCGTTTGGAATCCCCGTTCCCGAAATGCTGTCGAACGGACGATCCGCCGAACCATCGGCGTTTGGACCGCCAAAGTTGTCGACAAAGATGGTCCGTCCCATGACGTCCATCGCGAGGAAGTTGTCCGGTACCGTGATCTCCTGTTCGCCAGTGATCTCGATCACCGTACCGTTGACCGATACCGAATCGAGGAACGATCCGCCGGTGACCACAGCCCCTTGGAGCGCCGCGGCAAACTTGTCCGCCAAAATCTCTGGCGTGTCGCTGTCATTATAAGCGACCATGATCCGGCCCGATGCAACCGAACCATCGTTGGAGAACTCGAACCGCCGCGTGATTCCGCGGTAATTGGTAACCTCGATCACCTGGCCATTGGTGACGCTGTCGCCGCCGCTGACAAAGTCCAGCTGCCGATTCAGTGGTCGTGTTTGGAACCAGAAGTTGAAGACACCACCGGGAGTCCCGTCGTTGGAAGCGTCGACGCGCGTTCCTGGCAAACGGAATGGATCGCTGCTGTCGAGATTGTTGCCGTCCAAGTCACGCAACACATCGGTTTCGTCGACCTGCGGACGGAACTTCAACAACAGTTCGTATTCGCCCTGCGTTGTGCCACCAAATCCGGTGCCGCTGATCGTTGGATCGGGAAGGTCGTTGCCCGATGCGGTGACACCGATGTAATAAACGCCGCTGCCGAGTTCGACCTCGAGGAACGAATCCTCGCTGTAATAATCGTCGTTGCGAGCTACCGAAACGATCCCGCCGCCGCTCAACAACACTCGCGGCGCATCTTCTTGCAAGCCGTTAAATGTTGGGATTTCGGTCGGATCGATGTCCTCGCTCAATTGCAGCGATGCCGTCACCAGATTCGCCGCCGCTGGCGAAGCATTGATCGCATCGACCACCTGCTGGACCGTCGTGTTGTCCGGGTCGGACATGTAGACGCTGATCTGGTTTTCGGTGACTTCCACCGTCGGCGTCGGGTTGCTGCCCGCAGGCGTGATCACCAACTGCACGCTGGTTCGGTTGCCCAAGTCGCCCGGTTGGACCGCGGTAAAGTTGATCTCGAAGTTGCCAAACACACCAAAGTCGGTGGTCACGCTGGCTTGTTGTTGCTTGTAGAGCGTCAGCGAGGTGTCCAACAAACTGCTGTCGCCCAAGCGTTCAGCAAACGTTTCCGCCGTCACGACGGCCAGCTTAGTCGGATCGTCGAGGTCGACCTCAAAGCGATACAGATCGATGTCACCCGATTCCGGACGCCACAGATATTGGCCGTGCAGAATGTCGTAGTTGCCCGGGAAGACAGGTTCCAAAGTCGAATTGTTCGCCAGGAAGTTGCTGTCCAAATTCATCAGCGTCGAAGCGGGCAGGTCCTCTGCCTGTTCCAAGCCCAACAGCAAACCGATTCCCGCGATCGCGGTGCGGAAATAGTCTTCGCCGTAGAGGTCTCCCCATTCGACAAACGAATCCATCACCAGCGTCGCGTTGGTGTTGGCACCCGTCGTTGTGATGTCGGGATCGACGCGTACACCAAAGGTCGATTGAGTGAACACGTTGCCGGTCGGCAACGGAGCTCCGGTGCTTGGATCGTTGTCCAAAACCGAGAGGTCGCCGGTGGCGAAGGTGAAGCCTTGGTTGTCGGTCTCGTAGAACTGCACGCCCAGTTCGCTCGCCCACATGTCGAGCGCTTCGCGGATCCGTTCCTTCTGGCGTTCGGAAACCGAGTTGACGCGCGACGTACCGTTATCGTCGATACCGTAATCGCTGCGGAAGTTGTATGGGATCGTTGTGATTCCCGGCGTCGAATCGGCGCCGAAATTATCGTTGACGTGCTGCGAAAACGCGTCGTTGAGATTCTCGACGAGATCGCTGTGCCCCGGATCGTCGTTGCCACCCAACAGTTCCAACCGATAATCGATCGGATCGATCGCGCTCGAAAGCACGACGCTGCGGAAGTTGATCGCGTTGGGGTCGATTCCGAAGGTACCGATGTCAGCCGCCGCGGTGAACGAATCGCCCGGTTCCAACAGCGAAACAGGAGCGTAGGTTGCCGGTGTGGTTCCGACGCTATTGCTGGCCAGACCGTCGACGCTCGATTGAACCAGCAGCGAAGCCGCTGGGTGCGCATTGATCGCGTTGGAGATGTCGGCAAACGTCGTCCCCGCACCCATGTCGACAGTCACCACCGAACCGGCGACCGCTACGGAAACCGCGCCGGTTCCCGATCGGACAAATTGAACCTGCAGATCTGCGGGAGCGCCCACGACCGATTGGAATCGCAAGACCGATTCGCCACCGGTGTTCAAGTCGGTCGCGCCCACGGCGCCACCAAGCTCGACGCGCTGCGGTGCCAATGGAATCGCTTCGGCCGTACCGACTCGCAAACGGAACGTCCCGATCCCACCATCGCCGCCGACCAAGTCGGAGAGATCCGAATCGAAGACCAACGTCGCGGTGTCGGCGGCTGGATTGTAGACCACGCGCGTTGGAGCGATCTCGACGTCGTCGCGATTGCTGACCGAATCCTGCGTGAAGATCAAGGTGTAGAAGCGAGGGTTCTCAGCCGATCGGTCGGTTGGCGTGCCGTCGGAGAAGTTCTCGACAAACAGATCGTCATCGTTGAAGTAGACGACGATCTCGTTGCGGCGTTGATTCAAGCTGCCATCGGCCAAACGAACCACAGGCTGCGGAACGACCGCTTGGACCTGAGCACCGAGGTCGAGCGTGAAGTCGACGACTTCCTTGCGAGCTCCCTCTTGCCGCGGAACCAATAGCGTGTCGGGATCGCTCGCCGAGATGCTGCGAAGTCCGACGATCCCCAACGCGGGATCATCGAATCCGAAGACTTCGATCCGGTAGTCGTCGTCGGGCAGCGCATTGGAGAACCGCGCCACAACTTCGTTCTGATTCGGGGCCGCACCAACTTCCAAGAAGGTCGGGATGATCTCTACGTCTCCGCTCGACGAGATATCAAACGCGGGCAGGGTGCTGACGGCGGGATCGCGCATCAATTCTGCGTCGCTGTGGCCACCCTTCAACTGAGCGCTCAGGAAGGTGTTGACAGTCGTCGAGGCATTGAAGGCTTCCACGAAGGTTCGCGCCGTCGTGCCGGGAGCCAGAGTGACGGTCAGCGGAACGGTCCCCGCGACGCTCGCCCCTACAGCAAACTGAGGCGCGGTGCCGACTGGCAGCGCATCGTTGCGAGTCACAGTCACGCGAACCGGTTGCCCCGATGCGATCTGCGTCAATTGAATGTCCACACCGCCGGTCAGGTCGATCACCGAAGTGTCGGGATCGCGATAGACGCTGCCGAAGTCGCTCGAACCGACGGGTAGATCAAACGTCCCGTCGCCACCGCTGCGGACGATTCGGATCGCATCTAAGGTCGCCGCATCGATGACTTGATTTTCGTCAAATCGGAAGACGAGTTCACTAGGCGACTCGTTGCGAACACTACCATCGGTGATCAAATCCCCGCTGTTTGGCTGGATTCCGATCAATTGCGGGCCGGCGGCCAACAATTTCCTCGGTTCCAGGGATTCCAGCATCGATTTGCGAAGAGAATTCCTCTTCGTTACCTTTCTCACCGAGTGGAGGCGGCTTGAAACATCTTGCCGTTTGCGATTGGCCATGGAGCGAACCTTCAAATGATTTGGGCAAAGAGTGCTCTTCGAGAACCGTCTCGAACGACACAAACGCCTCAAATCAAACGACTTACGAACTTGTGAAAATTGAACAGGAACCGACCTACCGAATTCGGTCGGCCCACGCGAGAAAAGTCCTCGAACCCGAGGAGATCACGGCTGGACCAGCAAGCACCGAGTATAGTTAGCTGCATTTTGGACGCAAATTTGTTTTGCCTATCCGCCGCAGCCTCGCCATCTTAACGCCTGGAAATTTCGGTTTTGTCGATCATTCGCGTTGAACGGTTGCGAATCACATGCACCTGTACAAATCTCTACCGAGGCTTTTTCGGCGCATGCGCGTTCCTGTTTGACGCCAGTATTTTCACTAAGTTCCCTGCAAACGACGCGACCCACCCAGGCTGACTGCCCAGCCCCCGCAGAATCGGTCCGCGAGAGTGTCTCAGCTGCCGAAACGCCTGGTTTTCAAGGGCTTCGCCCCCTTTGACTTGGTTATTCCAAGCGGTTGCGTAGAATGGAGACACACCGATCGCCGGTCACTCTCTCCTCCGCAGCCCACAGCGATTCATGTCTGTCTCCAAGCTCCGCTACTATCAGAACTACCGCAGTCTGCGGCAGGCCCAAGGACTCTTGGAATTGATCTCGTGCAACGACGATCTCTGGGGTCTCGATCCCGAAATCAAGCGACGGCTGGCCCGCCGAGCGCTTGCGATGCTGCAAGGCGCTCGTCCCCGCGGCCACCGACGGGCGGCTTGGTACTATCTTCGTGGGCGGGCTTGGAGCATGTTGGGGAAATACCATCGGGGGATCCGGACCTTCAGAAGGGCGGCTAAGCTGGATCCCCACCATATTGCGACCTACCTGTCGCTCGCTTGGTGTCTGAAGCGAGTCGACCGCCTGGAACAATCGATCTCGATCTTGAACCATGCGATCGCGCGAGCTCCCCACCACCCGCTGGTCCGATACAACCAAGCTTGCTACTTGAGCCTCGCTGGTCAGCCGCAGTTGGCGGCGATGGAATTGTCGATCGCGCTCGAATTAAAGCCCGACCTCCGCAGCAAAGTCGCTCGCGAGGCGGACTTCGATCCGATCCGAAACCATCCGGCGTTCGACGCCGCCCTGCAGGTGGTCGTCTAAAAAAGAAGTCGCTCGCCAAACGAGACTGCTGACAGCAGCGGGGGCAGCATGCACCCAAACAGCGGGGGACGGCGGAGGCGTCAGAGAACGCGGAGCGATATAAAATCGCGGCCGAGAAGATTTGGACGGGAAGCGAGGTGCCGCGGATCTCGCGGCACCTGCTGCCATACCTTAAGACTTCTTTTGCTTGCCGCCGCGCGGCCAGAAGTTCAACCAGCCGCTACTTTCGTTGACCGCAACGGCTTCGCCCGATTCCTCCTCCTGCGTCTCTTTCGAGGAACCGCTCAACCGCTCGACCAAACCAAGCATCGCCAGCGTGATGGCGGCTTTGGGATCTTGTTCGAACAACGGCACGCCGTTGTTGCGGACTTCGACCATCGTGCGGTAGTCGTTGGGCAATTGGGCGTAGATATCGCAACCGATCGTTTCCCGCGCCTTGCGGATGCTGATCGGGCCCGACTCCAAGCCCGCGCGGTTGACGACCACGTGGACCTTCTCTTTCAAGCCTTCATATTGCTCGAAGCTCAACAGCAGCCGAACGACGTTTCGCAGGCAGGGAACATCCAACTGGGTCACGAGGATGATCTTTGCCGCCATCTGCATCGCGGCCATATCGACTTCGGAGTAGGTCTTCGAGAGATCGATCACCAGATGCGTGAAGGAAGCCTTCAGCAGCGTGATCACTTTTTCGATGCTGTCGCCGTTGATGATCGACATGTCTTGCAGTTCGACCGGCCGCGGCAACAGGTACAAACCCGAGCTGTGTTTGGTCAGCGAGCGCTTCAGCAGCGTGAAGTCGAGCCGGGCGATGTTCTGGGTGACATCGGCCAGCGTGTAATCGGGGATCGAATCCAGGAAGACGTCGGCGTCGCCAACGGCTAGATCGAGGTCCATCAGCGCGACCGAGTTGCCTTCTCGCGACGCGAGCATACATCCCATGTTGACTGCAACACTGGTTGCACCGACACCGCCAGTCGCTCCGGCGACAACGATCACTTCGCAATTGCGATTCCGCGAATCGCTGGCGCCAAATTTCTGTTCGCCGATCCGGTGCAGCGCCGCCGAAAGATCGCCTCCGCTCAACGGAAGCGTCAAAAACTCTTTCGCTCCCGCTCGCATCGACTGCAGAATCAACTGACCGCTGGTGCTGCTGCTGACGACCAACAGCGCACAATCGGGAGTTGTCGAGCGGATTGTGTTGAGCAGTTCGATTCCGCGCTCGGGGTCGCTGTCTAGCGAGACCACGCCGATATCGGGGTGTGTTTGCGTAACGACGTCGGGAAAGAATTCGTAACGAGAACACTCCGCCTCTAGCCAAACGACATCCAGCCCCAACAACATTGCTTTGAGGTCTTCACGAGTTTTATCGTTAGGATCGACGACAGCCAAGCGGAGTACGTTAGGCATGCTCTTCACCAGAGGATTCGGTATTTGTGATTAGTAAATAATACGGGGCACGGTACATGACACAGCAATCTGTCAACATGCAGCTCCAATCAATCAGGTTCACGGTTGCGATACAGGGGCAGTGTAGGTGCTGCTTTCTTGAACGGGGAGCGTTTGTTGCATCGCGGGGGCCAGCGGTTCGTAAACCGGCTCCTGCATGCAACCCTCTTCGTTGATGCTGTCGACACGTGGCACTTCGATGTAGCCCTTGAAGTACAGTTCGGTATCCGATGGGACCGTCGTATCGACTCCCGGTCCACCCGGCATCACTTCGTGTGGATCCATCGCATCGACCAGTTCCGGCGTTACGGTGACTAGCAATTCGATTTCGTTTTCGACCGATTCCACATGGCGAAACAACGTTCCAATCCAGGGAACCGAGATCAGGAACGGAGGTCCCGTCGAGATCGTTTCGGTGCGAGTCTGCAACAGACCCGCGATCGCATAGGTTTGTCCGGCTTGCATCTCGACAGCGGTTTCGACATAACGTTGCCGAATCGCGGGAACGGTGAAGCCATTCAACGCGACGCCATTGGCATCGTCGCGTTCGCTAACCTCGGGGCGAATCTCCAATCGGACACGTCCTGGGCCGACCAAAAACGGCAGGAAGTCGACGCTAGTACCAAATTCTTCAAACGTCACCGTCGATCCACCCTGACCATCGGGCGCAATGATCGGGAATTTACCGCCGACGATAAACCGACTCGGCCGACCGTGTGTGGCGACGACGGTTGGTTCGGCCAAGATCTTGGCGCAATTGTTCTGTTGTAAAGCTCGGATCAGGAAGTCCAGCGATTCGCCGTTGCGGAGCAGACCGACCCGCGCATTGGGCGCTCCGGTTGCCACGACGCTACCGATCGAAGACTTCAACGCATCGACGGTTCCATTGATGCCGAAGGCAAACACGCTAGTCGAATTGGCGGTACCCCAGTCGAGCCCGAGGTCGCGAAGCTTGGTCCGCGAGACCTCCATGACTTTGGTGTGCAACAGAATCGTCTGCACGCCAACAACCTTGATGTTATTGACGACCTTTGGATAAAACTGTTCGGCCACCGCCATCACGCGATCGATGTCGTCGGTATCGGTTACCGTACCGTCGATCACCGCGCCGGTCGGCAGCGGCGTGATCCGTAGACTAGCGTAGGGGAACTGAGCCTGCATGACAGTGCTCAGCTCGCGAGCGTCGCCGGTCACGATCACATCGACTGTATATAAAGTGTCGTCGACATCCCACAGATTCAACTGAGTGACACCAGCGGCTTGAGCGGAGATTTGAACCTGATTGGGCGCCACCGGATTGGCAATCAGGATCTCTTCGTTTTGAACCTGAAAACGAGGGACGACCTTTTCGAGCTTCAAGATCCGGCTCGAATTGACGATCATCTCCAACCGCTGCGTCGGCTGCGAGACGGCGTAGGTTACCGCAGAAGAAGACGATCGCGACGACGCGGCATAGGCGTCGACCGATTGTGCAAGTGCAGGCGCGCTGTTTCCAACAACACATGCGACGATCATCATGATATGGGAGGGTGAAACACCCGCCATGGTCTGCTTGAACATACCTGCGCATCCTTGCGATAGGTTCTAACGAACAATTATTTCTTTAGCATGTCAGCCGGTAAACGATCCTTCGTTTCTGGCTAACGCGCTCGATTAATTCGATATGCTTCGTTGACAGTGCTGCTGTCTCCCGCATCGACTTGGGGAACGCTAGCCGCTCCGGGAAGTCCCGAACTTGCATCAGGTGCAACCGCGCCAGCATCCGCCGCGGACGTCCCCGCCCCCAGCTGTGCATCGTTTGGCGCGTGCTCCTGAATCAACTCCATCGTCTGCG
Organism: Rosistilla oblonga; assembly: GCF_007751715.1. Taxonomy (NCBI): domain Bacteria; kingdom Pseudomonadati; phylum Planctomycetota; class Planctomycetia; order Pirellulales; family Pirellulaceae; genus Rosistilla; species Rosistilla oblonga. The sequence continues at coordinate 6,388,366 of NZ_CP036292.1, forward strand.
TTCCCTTGTTCCATCGAAATAATCGATAGCCCTTGGGAGTTAACATCTTGATGATCTCACCACCTGGCTTCTCGACCAACACCTCGGTAGGCTTTGTCTCTACCTGACCAAGTCGGCGTTCTTCAGCATAGTCATCGAGCCATTTCATGAATTCTATGCCAGCCGCATTTGGAGTGTTCGGATTAACCGGTTCATTCGGATTTCCCAACGTCAGCTGTAGCGACCCAACCTTCTTGGCCCAGTTCCAAACCCGTTCGTCCTCTTGCTTGATCAGCAACAAGATCGAACTGACCGGGCCACGTTTGGCTTTCTCTTCGGTCTCGCGACTGGTTCGCCCATCGACGGCGAAGATCTTCACGTTGCGAAACACGTCGCGGTGTGTCGTTTCCGGCACGATATCGCTCTTCTCAAAGAACCCGATCACGTTGATCCGGTCCCCCGGTTCGATCAGGTTGGCGATCCCTGGATCGCTGCCGATGCTATACGTAACGACGGTGTGCCCCGGCGGAATCCCGACGGTCGCCCGTTCGGTCGCGTCGACCACCTTTTGTTTCAGAATCGCTTCGCCCGCATAGATGTGCTGCTTGGCGTATTTGTTTTCGATCGCCGTGACATCGGTGATCGCCCCCTCGGGCGTCTTTCCGGCCGGCCATTTCTCTAACATGATGTTGTCCGCCGCGATCTTCGCGTTCGATGGGATATCCATCGATGCGACCAAGATCTCGACCATCTTTGTCGGCTGCGCTTCGCTGCCGCTCATCACGACCTGGCTGATTCCAACCGACGCAATCATTCCGCAACCCAGCGCGATTGCGAGCAGTATGACAGATTTGTTTCGCATGATATTGGACGCCTTGGGCGTGGCTGAAAAGCCGCACGAGTCACAATGCCGTCCCGGCTCGGAACCCGACAACGTTTAGTTTTTTGATCCCATCGAACGCTTCAAAAGCGTTCCGTTCACCTGGCGTGGTATCACGCCCAGTGTCTACTCCATTGGCAGTTCGGGTGGGTCCGCTTCAGCATTTTCCAATCGAGTCGCATAAACCAACCTTTTGGAAAACTACGCACACCCGTTGCGAGCCGAACGACCAATCGCGTCAAAACTCCCCGAGCTGGAATTTTTGGGACAAGAGGTAAGATCGGAACATTCCGCACAACCTCTCCAAACGATCATCGGGAGTCCTTAAAGACAACCCCGATGACCAGCCCAACGCAGCTTGAATTTGCTAGCACGTTCGCTTAAACGAACATCCCTGCGTAAGCAAAATACAAAATTGATCCGATTGCCATCGGAATTCCGTATGGCAACAGCTTCATCGTCGGTTTTCGCTCTCGCGCGATCGCCGCTAGCTTCTCTGGATTGCGGATCGTGACGAACTCTTGAATGATCTGATGGAACATCGCGTAGTGCTTGAACCAGTTGCCGCTCATCGCGATCATGATCACGGCGATGATCCCGCCGACGACCGTCGTCCAGACAAACGCCCACCAGGCGGTCGAAGCACCCATCCAGGCGCCCAGGCCAGCCAACAACTTCACGTCGCCAGCTCCCATGCCGCCAACGGCACGCACAACCAACAACAGCATCATGCCAACAAAAGTTCCTAACAGACTGTATCCCAGTCCGTTCCATCCGCTGGCCATCGCGGCGTATACCCATCCCGAAATGATGAACGGGTAGGTCAACCAATTTGGGACCTTCAAGATCATCCCGTCGATCACGGCCGCCACGATCATCACGACGGCAACCAGCCAGACGTGCCAGTTGTACATCAGAGATTCGATCAGTGTATTTGTATCCATCGTCTTCTATTCCCCCCGGAATCGATATTCTGTTTATTGCGACCGCAGCGCCCTAGGCTATCTCAGCGCGTTAGCGTCCCAAGGAAAACCAGCTGAACATGGCCATCACAATCGTGATGACATAGCACGCGATTTGCCATGCATGTTGGGCGGCGTCGACCGGCAGCAGCGGATAGTTCATAGTGTTTCGTTCTTAAGTTGAAAAATCGCCGGTCACACACGGCGGCCTCAAACAGGCCACCGTGCGCTCCGACGAATCGACTCGTATTGACGCTGGGTAACCCCAGCCGGCAATTACAGGTTGTCGGCGATCTTGGTGAACTGGCTGTTCGCCTTGGTTCCGATCGTCTTCACTGTGCTCAAGCACACAACGATGATCAATGCCATCATGACGGCGTACTCAACCGCGGTTGGTCCGTCTTCTTCCTTCAAGAAATTAACTACTTTTTCGGTGAACTTCTTCATCGTGTCTTCCCCTACCAGGTAGTAACTTGCGTTACTGGAAACAAACAGTTGGTTGCACCACCGCGGTGCAATCCTCTGCAGCCTCAATCTCCTAACACCATAGGTAGCAGTGGGGCAGGACAATCAACAAGCATCGCTCGCTGACTTACCCTCTGCGCCATTGGCAGTCCGGCAATCCCAAAGGACCCGTAACTTTGCGCCCCGCCCTTTCGAACGGTTTGCCTTTTTCAAGGGAGCGTTGGCCGGCTGGACGCGTTTAATGCTTCCGCATCACGCCCAGCAACGAATCGATCTGATTCGCTCTACAGGGAAAGTACGACACAATTCGGCTCAGTCAAAAAGAAACGATCGGGTAGTTTGCAAGGCCTCGACTAACAAACCGACCGACCAAGGGGCTCGATCGCCTGTGGATGGCCACACACAAAACCCAAAATGCCCTACATCTCGCATCCAATCGTTACAACCAACACACGCTGGCGGCCGAAGCGAACCAAAATAGAGACATTCACTGATCGCTGGTCCAACGCAATAAAAGCAAGTCGGGGAAGCAGGGCGTCAAGCGCCCTGTGGGAATTCCCCTGACAGCGTTCCAGCTGTAGCGATGCTGCCGGTCGTCCGGTTGAAAGCAACCGGAAACTCACGTCGCAGCAGAGAAAGAAGTGGCTGCCGCCGGCCGTTTTAAACCGCGCTCAGCTCTTTGACCATCTCGACCAACGCGATCACGTTTTCGACAGGCGTCTGTTGGAACACACCGTGGCCAAGGTTAAAGATATGACCAGGCCGCCCGCCCGCTTGCTGCAGCACCATCGCCGCCCGCTCTTTGATCAATTCGGGCGTTCCCAACAAAACGGCAGGCTCCAGATTGCCTTGCACCGGCCGGTCGGCACCGATCATCTTCCAGGCGGCATCGAGATCGATCCGCCAATCGACGCCGACGACCGTCCGCCGATCACCTCGCATCAACGGCAACAGCATCGGATTGCCGGTTCCGAAGTTGATCACCGGTACGCTCGGGTCGACTCCTTCGAAGATGTGCCGCATGTGTGGCAACACGAACTGCTTGTAATCGTTGGTCGACAGGCAACCGACCCAGCTGTCGAACAATTGAACACAGTTGGCTCCGGCGGCGATCTGTTCGTTCAAATAGAGCACGATCGCTCGCGACAACCGGCTCATCAACGCATTCCAAGCCCCAGGATCGGTGTACATCAATTGCTTGGTATTGGTGTAGGCGCGGCTGCCGCCCCCCTCGATCGCATAACTGGCAAGCGTGAATGGGGAACCCGAGAACCCGATCACTGGGATCTCGTCGGGCATGTCGGCTCGCGTTTGCCGAACGGTATCATAAACGAACTGCATGCTGCCCGGTTCGTCCAACTCTTTCACGCGATCGACTTGCGCCCCGCCGCGAATCGGATTGTGGATCACCGGGCCGTCTCCCTTGACGAACTCCAGGTCGAAGCCGAGTGGTTCCAGGATCGGCAACAGATCCGAGAAGATGATCGCCGCGTCGACCCCCAGCTTGTCGACAGCGGTGCACATCACTTCGCTGCACAGCTGAGGATTTTTGCACAGATCCAGGAAGCTGGTCTTGGCTCGGACCTCGCGATATTCGGCCATGTAGCGTCCGGCTTGACGCATCAACCAAATCGGCGTCCGCTCGGTTGGTTCTCCTCGGCAAGCTTTCAAAAACAAGCTCTGCTGCCACGCCGGTCCAGTCGTCTCTGCTGCGTTCATCGGTAACTCATCGTGTATTGGCATCATCTGAATGGTATGCCGATTGGTATGGATCTCGCCCGCTCGGCGAGCGGTGTCGACAACGAGATGTCCCATCTTGGGATGCTCAGGTTCCAGATCGACACGAATCTCCGACTCCTCCAGCATCTGGCTGGTCGTCGGGCCAATCGACGCAACCACCATCCGCTTCAGCCCCTGCCGCAATTCGTTGACCAATTTCAGCTCTTCGGCACAGCGCAGCAGGTTCACCGCTTGGTGAGCACTTGTGAACATCACCACATCGCGCTGCCCCGACGCCAACGCTCGCACGTTCTGTCGCAGCAAAGTCTGGTCTTCCGGGAAATCCCACGCATACGGACGAACCGGAAAAACCGTCGCTCCCCGCGCTTCCAAGCCCGCGATCAAACTGGTGTTCGTGACGCCGTATTCCTGCAGCCCGACATTCTGATTGACCAGCGAGACGTTTTCGTCGAGCGTCGTCAACAACTCTCGCCACGTGTTCGGCTCGGGAACCCGATGCGTCGGCTTCAGCCCCACTTCTTTCATCGCCGCGACCGGCTTGGGACCGCGACAAACGGTCACGATGTCCGACAGCGAATCCAAAAACTTCTGGTTGTCCAGATGCTTCTCCGTCGCTCGCAACAGATGCCGGAACCCAACGCCGGTCGTCAAGATCACGACGCCGATCTGTCCCGTCATCACCTTGTAGGCAAAATCGATCGCGTCGCGATTTGGTTCGATCGGAACCTCGCGCATCGAGGGACTGACAAACGCAACGCCGCCATGCTTTTCGATCATCCGCTTCAGATCGTCAGCCCGGCGGCTTTCGAGTGCTGCAACGCGCAGGCCGCCAAAATCTGGTTTTCGATCCGTCATGGGAATTTCGCCTTCCGCTGGTATATCGCGATTCGGTGGGGGACAAACCAGTTTGTCTTACCCCGTTACTGCAGCATTGCATAGAGGATCAGATTAATTCCAATCTTGGCCGCGTCCACCGTGTCGTAGCCGGCGCACTGAATCCCGCCTTGATTTTCCAACGCGCAACTGAGATCAAACGGAGAGAAGAAGACGCAATCGCGATCGTCCTGCCGCATCACTTCGATTAACGGCGCGCCGACCTTCTGGCTGACCACGATCCCCGACTCTCCTTCGACCGGCTTCCGCAGCGTCACCGACGACAGGTTGTATCCGCGGAACCGCGACGTAAACGCCTCGTGATCGGCAGCCAATGGCGACAGCGGAACGCCCGGCAACACAAGCTGCATCTCGCGGCGGAACGACTGAGTGAATTCGTCGTTGCCGCAGATCGCTCCCGCAAAAATGGTCCCGCCGCCGGTCAAGAAATCGTGGAGCACGTTCCGCTGGGCTTCGGTCAGCGTGAAACTGTAGCGACCGTGCATAAAGACGATGCTATAATCCTGCAACGTCTTGGCATCGAAGCCGGCCATCTCGGCCGGGCTGGCGATCTCGGTGGCAACCTGCCGCCGCATCCATTCCATCAAGTTCGGTAGCGCTCGCGGCGCTTCGTCCCCACCGGCGCCGATCTCCAATTGAGGAACGATCAACGTATTCCGCGGCGACATCGCCAGATCGGTCTGCGGCACCAAGACGGTCTGTCCGTCCAGCTTGTCCCGCAACCGGCGTCCGGTCGCATAAGCGATCACGTTTTGCCCCAAGTGCGCCGCCGTTTCGATCGCCGGTTTCCAACGGTCCGGCAATTCGCGGCGTCCCGTCGGATCGCTCAGCTCCCACAAACAGGCCAGCGAAACCGGACTGTAGACGATGCTGGTCCGGCAGCACGCCTGAACGCCATACAACCAGAAGTTGTCCGGCATCTTGGTCGGCTTCAAACGATACTCCGCATGCCAGATCGGATGATCGACCGGCAGCTTCTCCAACGGCGCATCGAACAACTCCTCGACCAACTGCCGTAGCGATTGTTCGAACTCGCGGCTCGGCTGGCATCCGCTGGCCGCTGTTGCTTGAGCGAAGATGAAGCCCCCCTGCTCGACATACTGTTTCAGCACATCGCGTTGTTGTGCCGTCGTCACAAGCGGCCCGCTGCCGCTGATAAACAAGACGGGCGACTTCAGCAGTTCCTCGACCGACGCACCAGCCAGTTGAACCGTTTGCCATGTCAGATCCTGCTGCCACTTGCGTTCCACGTGATGCGTCAACTGACGCAGCGCGTCGGGATGCCAGTTCCAATCGGATGCCACGCCGTGTTGCAAGCGGCTGATCACCACCTGCCGCTTCCCCTTGGCAAGGAACAGCAGCGCGAACGACGTGCCGACCGTGGGAATACTGTCGTCGTGCCCGACGCCGCGCCAAAAGCCTTCGAAACCATCCTGACGTTTCAGTAGATATTCAGCTCCTTCGCGATACCAATCGTGCCCACCGATCAATCGATGTCCAGTCAAACGACCGACGCGTTCCAACGCATAAAGATAATACAGCCCATGCACCCGCACGCCTGGATTCGCCGACACAAGAAAATTCTTCCCCAACCAGTCCAAGCCCGCTTGGATCGGATCGCGCTCGTCGATGTCGGCTCCGCAGCACTGGATCATCCCTTTTTCGATCCTCGCCTGGCTCTTGCCCGTTCGCCCGCGAGTGATCACCAGCGATGCGATCCCGGCGCACGTCATGCTTCCGCTGGCGGGAGCCCCTTTTGCGGTGGAGGAATAGGTCCAGCCTCCCTGACGCTGCTGGCGACGCAGCCAATAGTCTTCGGCGATCTCGAACACTTCCTTCGAAACCGCCACGCCCCGTTCCTCCGCAGCGCTTAGCGCCAGCAGAGCGAACTGCGAATTCGAGGGATCGCCGTTTCCTTGCCCTGTCTGATACGGCCATCCGCCCGGTTGCATCGGACCGTCGTCGCGGCGGATCATCAAATTTTCCAGCAGCCGCACGTTGGTCAGGATCGTCGCCAGATCGCGAGCCTGCCGCGCCTGGCAAAAGACCATCGTCTGCAGCGAGATCGAATAGGTCCGCTTCGGTTCGCATTGGCGCAAGTAGTCCAACGCGCGAGCGACCGCCGGATCGTTGTGATCCAGGCCACAGTTCAACAGCGCCAAGGTGCACAGCGCCGACAGCCCGCAGCTCTGATTCGTATACTCCTGCCAACCGCCGGTCTCCGCCGACTGCTGCTTCTTCAAAAACGCAACGCCTCGATCGATCGCGTGCTGGACCGCTTCGGCGGTGACCTGAGCCGACGCCGCGGATACCCAGCTCCACGCGACACAAACCAAGACAACCAAGCGGATCTTCGAAGTGGAACGGAACCGGTTCATTGGATAGACAGTTTCTTTTTGCACCGCGTGACGGGCGTGACGACGTCACGTTTCACCCTCCACTAACTTATCCGCACCGCTGGGGTGCGCGATAGGCTGGTGAGTTCCCTGCGATCATCCGCCGCTAGCATGGCTGCGGTTCGTTGCCTCGCACCGCGGCCAATCCGAGACGCTCAAGACGCCCAGTCGGGGTTCGGCTGTTGATGCACCGTCGGCTGGTCATTCCCTTGCAGAGCGTGAACCTTCTCGGCAAACGAGTCGACGTTTTCCTGGCCGACCAACGGGTGCAGATTCACCCGGTGGGTGATGCTTCCGCCAGCGGGAATCGTCGCCACGCGGCCGCGTTCCCCTTCGAAGCTGCGGGGATTGGGGAAATTGGTGGCAGGTTCGAGCCCCGTGACGTAACCGTCTTCGTGCGCCGCGGTATTCTTCCAAACGATGAAATAGGGCAGGGTGCTCGTATCATAAGAAAGGCCAAAGCCTTGTTGGCCGCCGGGGGACTGCAGCATCATCGCCGTCGATCCCGCTGCGTCGGACTTCACCCGGAACAGATGCACCTGTTCCTGATATCCCGACTTCGGGCCGGGATACCGATCCCAGGTCGGGATGTCGCTGGCGGCGTGATCGTTCCGCGGCGACAGCTCTTCGTATGCTAGCAACAACTTCGCCCCCTCCTCCAGGACTGGGGCCCCGACATTAATATGATACAGCATCTGCGTTTCGGCCGGCTGCGAGCCGTGGTTGCTCACGGTGTCTTCGATCTCGATCTCGCGACCACCGGGGGCGACGGAGACCCGCGTGGTCAGCGTTAAGTTATTGAAAAACAGTCGCTTTTCGTGCGTTTCTCCCGCGACGACGCATCGTCCCTCGACCTCCTCCGACCACACCCGCTCTGCCGGAGTGTTAGCGATCCGGCCGTGCAGCGGGTACCGCAACCGGCCCGATTCCTCGAATTCGGGAGCTCCATTGCTGACCAGACCACATCGGACCAGCAGTTCATCAAATCCTTCCAGCCATCCGATCCCGCCCGGATCGTGGACGGGAACCAGCGACGGATGGACGGGGCCATCGACGGGCGAGTTCCATTTGAAGGGGATTCCATCGCAAATCACTTGCCAAATCGCCATCCCGCGGGTCGGCAACAGGGTCACCTGCATCGGTCCGGTGTCGATCTGCACGACCTCGATCCCCGCACCGCGCCCGCTAGCGATCGTGCCGTACTTCAGTGCGACCTGCCCCTCGGCCGACTCCATCGCGGCCAAGCAGCCTTCGCCCGGCGGATGCCAATCGATCGCGGGGAGCGTGCGGGGGGCTGCGGGATTCTGAAAATCGGTTGCCATACGGGGCCTCGAGCAGGTGAAAGGGGGTGATTTTTTGTCGATCTTTTGTTGCATCACGAATGATCGAATCGCCGACACTGACTTGTTTCAGGCGTCGATGCCGAATAAAACATCGTGCGCCGGTCTGACCGCCTTATTGGATGGGTCACCGGCAGAATATCAACAGGTTATCTCATTAGGACACCACGAAAAATGCCTCAAATTAGCCTCGACGAAGGATTGGTCAAATCGGACAACGTCGCATCAATCTTGGATTCGGCAATGAACGCAGGCGGTGGACTGCTGCGTTTAACACCCACTTGGGTGCCTCGATCCTTCCTTCAACCGGGGCGCCGGATCAAGCTGCACCCGAGCGATTATTATCGCTTCGGCGCCGATCGCGGTGGCATCGATGAACGCTGGTTCGGCAGCACTACCGAAGCTGCCAACGAGGGACGCGTCTGGCACGAAGGACTCAGCTTCTGCCTGCACGAAGGGCAAAAGTTCCTGCTCAAAGATGCCGTTGCCGAAGCGGGCGACCGCTTGATCGGTAAAGACATGTTCGCGAAGTACGATCGCTGGCCAGTCTACAGCAAGTTCTTCGACAACATGGGCCCGATCCCGCACCACATGCACCAGAGCCAAGAAGATGCGGAACTGGTCGGCCAGGAAGGTAAGCCCGAGAGCTATTACTTCCCGCCACAATTGAACAACGTCGACAACAACTTTGCCTACACCTTCATGGGCCTCGAACCAGGCACCACCAAGGACCAAGTTCGCAAGTGCTTGGAAAACTGGAACGAAGGGGACAACGGAATCCTCGACCTCTCGCGCGCCCACCGCCTGAAGCGCGGCACCGGCTGGTTGATCCCGCCAGGCGTTCTGCATGCTCCCGGTTCGCTGTGCACCTACGAACCTCAGTGGGGCAGCGACGTGTTTGGCATGTTCCAATCGATCGTCGAAGGCCGCTACGTGCCATGGTCGCTGCTGGTCAAGGACATGCCCGAAGACAAGCACCAAGACCTCGACTTCATCATCGGTCAACTCGACTGGGAAAAGAACGTCGACACGCACTTCAAGGAATCGAACTACCTGGAGCCGATCGTCGACACCGACCGCAGCGGCGACGGGTACGAAGACCTGTGGATCGTCTACGGCCGCGTCGATGGCAAACAATTGTTCAGCGCGAAAGAGCTGACGATTCAACCTGGCAAGAAGTGCACGCTACAGGAACCGGGTGCCAGCAGCTGGATCACGATGCAGGGCAAGGGGAAGATGGGCAGCTTGAACCTGCAAACGCCAGCTTCGATTCGCTTCGGCGAAAATACCGAAGACGAAATCTTCATCTCGTACGAAGCTGCCAACGCCGGCGTTGTGATCGAGAACACCGGCAGCGAGCCACTTGTTGGCCTGCGCTACTTCGGCCCCGATGTGCATCCGAATCTGCCGCTGCACGGCGGATCGAAATAGCACGCCGCATCCGGTTTGCCGCCAGCCGAAGTCAAAGGATTTCGGCTGGCCTCGGCAATCGTCGAACGGCCTCTTAGCATCTCGCTACAATAACCCAACAGAACCAATGTGGGTCGTTGCCCACACACCAAAGCAAGTACAAAGCACGGAACAGGAACAACGATGAAACTACACAACGCGATGTGGCCCGGACTGGTTGGCAAAGGGACCGACGAGGGACAAGAGCCGCCGATCAGTCTCGAAAAGATGCTCGACCTGACAGCCGCTGCCGAAGTCAACGGACAGAAGTTCGATGGCATCGATTATTTCCTGTTCCTGCCTCACACCAACCCTGAAGCGAGCGACGACGAACTGCGTCAGATCGCCGACCTGATCCAAAGCAAAGGCTTTGCCGTCGGTTCGCTGGTCGCCCCGGTATGGCCCGGCACGATCGGCGATTCCGCGATGGGAACCGCCGAACAACGCGAAAAGTTCCTTTCGGCAGTCAAGATGGCCTGCCGCGTCGCTGGCATCTTCGATAACCATGGCGTTCGCAAATACGGCGTGATCCGCATCGACAGTGCCGAATTCGGCGTCGAAAAGTGGAAAGAGAACCCGTCGGCCAATACCGCTCAAATCGCAGCGACCTTCAAAGAAGCTGCCAAGATCGCCGCCGATCACGGCCAGCGTCTGGCTGCCGAAGGCGAGATCTGCTGGGCCGGCATGCACAGCTGGAAGGACATGTTAGACCTTCTCGAAGCGGTTGGGATGCCAGAGAGTCTCGGTTTCCAAGCCGACCTGGCTCACACGTATCTGTACCTGATGGGCTACAACGCCGCCGAACACGCGCTGCTGCAACCGGGCTACAGCGACGAAGAGTTCTACGCAGCTTACGAGAAGATGACCGACAAGCTGCGTCCTTGGACGATCGATTTCCACGTCGCCCAAAACGATGGCGAAGTCCACGGTGCCGGGTCGCACGACAAGACGGGCAAGCACTGCCCGGCGGACGACCCCAACGGCAAATTGGACATCGTCCGATGCGCCAGCTACTGGCTCAAAGACGCTTCGTCGCGCGGCATCCAACACATCTGTTGGGACGGCTGCATGTTCCCCAACGCGACGCTGGAAGATCCCAAGACCTGGAACACGATCCTCGACACGATGATCAAGGTTCGCGACGCCAACACCAGCTTGGTGTAACACCCGCGGGCTGCCGGCCGCCTTTCGCTCTGCGAAAGAGCGGTGGTCGACGCACTTTCGCGGTGCGAAAGACGACCATCACGGCAAGCGACGCTTGGCAGCCGATCGGCATTGAATAGACCCTCACAACACTTTAGAAACGAGACACCACCAACATGAAAAACGTCAACATCGGAATGATCGGTTACGGTTTCATGGGCAAAGCGCACACCAACGGCTACGCCCAAGCGAACCACTTCTTTAAGCTCGGCCACAAACCGGTCCTCAAGGCGCTGTGTGCCCGCAACGCGGAAAAGGCTCAAGAGTTTGCCGACAACTGGGGCTACGAATCGATCGAAACCGACTGGCGTGAACTGCTGAAGCGCGACGACATCGATGCCGTCGACATCTGCGTGCCGAACAACTTGCACAAAGAGATCTCGATCGCCGCTGCCGAAGCGGGCAAAGCGGTTCTGTGCGAGAAGCCGTTGGCGATCGACGTCGCCGAAGGCGAAGCGATGTGCGAAGCCGTCGAGAAGGCGGGCGTGCCGAACATGGTTTGGTACAACTACCGCCGCGTCCCCGCGGTTTCGTTGGCCAAGCAGATCATCGATGAAGGTCGCTTGGGCAAGATCTTCCATTACCGCGCCAACTTCTTGCAAGACTGGACGATCAACGCCGACGTCCCTCAAGGTGGCGCAGCGACCTGGCGCCTGGATGCCGAAGCGGCCGGCAGCGGCGTGACCGGCGACTTGCTGGCCCACTGCATCGATACAGCGATCTGGCTCAACGGCAACATCAAAGACGTCTCGGCGATGACCGAGACCTTTGTCAAGGAACGCATGCATGCCGAAACCGGCAAGAAGGAACCTGTCACGATCGACGATGCCTGCATGTTCCATTGCCACTTCGAGAACGGCTCCCTCGGTCTGTTCGAATCGACGCGATACGCCCGCGGCCACAAGGCGCTCAACACGCTGGAGATCAACGGCGAACACGGCAGCCTGGCTTGGGATCTGCACGACCTGCATCGCCTGCAATACTTCAACTACGCCGACGACGGGATCGTCCGCGGCTGGCGCGACGTCCACGTATCCGATGGCGACCAACCCTACATGGGCAACTGGTGGGTTCCCGGCCTGAACATCGGATACGAGCACAGCTTCATCCACCAAGTCGCCGACTTCTTGAAGAGTCTCGACGAAGGAAAGCCGGTTCACCCATCGTTCCGCGACGCCCTGGAAACCCAAAAGGTCTGCGACGCAGTCCTCAAGAGTGCCAAAGAACGCGCTTGGATGGACGTCTAAGCAGCCATCGTCAGCGACGGCTGGAACCGAGGCTTCAGCCGAACAGATCCGCGTCGCGATCTGTCTCTTTACACCGCCGGCAGCTCTTTCCTGCCGGCCTCTGGCCAAATCGTGCCATCTCTGCCGCATCGGTTCGCCCTGCGGTTTTGGCACCGGAGGAAGTCGGCTGAAGCCTCGACTCCAGCCCGCGCGATCGATCTGGGCCCCGCCGCGTTGTATACTGGGATCCGCTGCAACGACTACACCCACCCCATATCCCACCTTCACAGGAGCCCATACCGATGTTGAATCGACGCGCGATGTTGCGAGTTGGAGGTACGGGGATGCTGGGGATGTCGATGCCCAAGTTGATCCGCGCCGCGGAACAGACGCGGCAGATCAAGCCGAAGGCGAAGTCGGTGATCTTCCTGTTCCAGTGGGGCGGGCCGAGCCAGTTGGACACGTTCGACATGAAGCCCAACGCGCCGGCAGCGGTACGAAGTCCCTATCGGCCGATCGCTTCGAGCGCCGATGGGATCGAGGTCTGCGAGTTGTTGCCCAACATGGCCAAGCAAATGCATCATGTGAGCTTGATTCGCACGATGACTCACAAGATGAAGAACCACGCCTCGGCTGGCTATTACGCCCTCAGCGGTCACGAACCGCCAAGCGATGACCAACGCCTGCGTGATTCGCTGGATCTCTTCCCGGCCTACGGCAGCGTCGTCGACCACCTGCTGCCAAGCGATTCGGGCATGCCGTCGTTTGTGTCGTACCCTCACGTGATCCGCGACGGTTCGATCGTCCCCGGCCAACACGCCAGCTTCCTCGGCAAGGGACACGATCCGCTGCTATTCCTGGAAGACCCGAACGACAAAAATTTCCAGCTCCCCGAACTCAGCCTCCCCGACGGGCTGTCGATCGATCGGCTGCATCGCCGTCGCGAAATGCAACAGCTTGTCGACAGGCAGATGCGGTTGATGGAGCATTCGGGCGAGGCTCGCGGCTTCGACCAATATTACGAGCGGGCGATCTCGATGCTCACATCGGACAACGTCCGCAAAGCGTTCGACTTGTCAGCCGAACCGACAGCCGTTCGCGAGGCGTACGGCCGGACCAGCTATGGGCAGAGCTGCCTGCTGGCTCGGCGGTTGGTTGAATCGGGCGTGAAGTTTGTCACCGTCTACTTCTCCAACAGCATCGGCGGTCGGCGCGTTGGGCAGGGAGGCTGGGATACCCACGGCTTCGACAACACGCGGATGTATAAGATCGTCGACAAATACCAAATGCCGCTGACCGACCAGACGCTGCCGACTCTGATCGACGACCTGCACCAACGGGGCCTGCTGGACGAGACGCTTGTCGTCTGGATGGGAGAATTTGGCCGCACGCCGGAGATCAACAAGAACGTCAGCCGCGACCACTGGCCCCAGTGCTACACCGCGTTAATGGCAGGCGGTGGCGTGAAGGGAGGCTACGTCCATGGCAAGTCGGACGAACGGGCGAAGTTCCCGCTGGAGAAGGCAGTCAAACCGGAAGACCTCGCCGCGACGATGTATCAATTACTGGGGATCGATCCCAACACCGAGATCTACGATCGCGACAACCGACCGCTGATCATCGGCGGCCGACCGCTGTACGACGTCATCGCCTAAGCGCGTTTCGACCAGCGGCAGCGCGGTGACGATTCAACACACCCGCCCGGCGGAGCCGGGAGGGTCGGAAAACGTGCGTTTAGCAAGTTTTCCGGGGAGGGCCGACCGCGCATCCTCGAGGCTCGACACACACTGACGCCCCTCCCCGAACGTTGCTGCGCTCGTTCGACCCTCCCAATCAAACTTCGTTTGAGGGAGGGTGAAGTGTTGCACGACTGCACCCGCTCGGCGAAGCAGGGAGGGTCGGAAAACATGCGTTTAGCAAGTTTTCCGGGGAGGGCCGACCGCGCATCCTCGACTCTTGACTCATACAGCACTCCCCTCCCCGAACATTGCTGCGATCGTTCGACCCTCCCGATCAAACTTCGTTTGAGGGAGGGTGAAGTGTTGCACGACTGCACCCGCCCGGCGAAACAGGGAGGGTCGGAAAACGTGCGTTTAGCAAGTTTTCCGGGGAGGGCCGACCGCTGGGTCGAACGGCGGCAATGCGATTGGCGTCTGGACGACGCGTCGTTACTTCGACGAGATCACGGGCAACTGTGATGGAGATCGTCCGCCTGCCGCCGCCGGTGATTCGCCTGGATCGGTCCATTTGGCCTGCGAAAAGGCTTGCTGGTCGTAGGCGCCGAAGTCGCTGAAGCAGAACTTCTTGGCTAACCGATAAGCGAGATTGCGTTCGGGAATCTCATTGCCCGGAACGTATTGGCTGCGGCGCGGCTGCATCGCCTTCAGCTCCTCGATCGCAGTTCCACGAGCGGTCGTATCGCGGGCACCGTGCTTTTCGGCGATCTGGACCAAGATGTCGGGACGCTCCATCACGACACAGCCGCGCGTGTTCTGCGCTGTCATGTGGCGGAAGTCGCGCAAAAACTCCGACTCGTTGAACTTGTCCTTCAACGGCCGATCGTCGTGGATCGTTTCGGCAGCCAATTGAATGATCGGGCAGGGCTCGATATCGCCCCATGGGCCGATGTGGTGCGTGAAGCCGGTGACCGCCGGGCAGAGAGCATTCCCCGCGCCGTCGTGGTAGGCATCGACAACGATGATCGGTTTGGTGGCTCGCGTGTCGACAACAAACTGCCGCACGCGGCGCTGTTGGTCGCTGGAGAGCGAGAGATCGGGACTGGCATCGGGACCGCAGGGACGATAGACGTGGAACCAACAGTACATGACTCCCATCTCGATCAACCGATCGACCCAGGCGTCGTTGACAAGGTCGTCGATATTCGTCTGACAAACGCTGGTACAGACACCCACCATCAGATTGTGTCGCAGCGCGGTCTTGATTCCTTCCATCGTCTGATTCAGAACGCCCTCGCGGCCGCGGCGTTGATCGCTGATGATCTCGCTCCCCTCGACACTGATCAGCGGCGTGACGTTCCCCAACCGATGCAGCTCCGCCGCGACCTCATCGGTGATGAAGTGGCCGTTGGTGAAGACCTGGAAATAGGCGTCCGGATGCGACCGGAAGATCTCCATCAGATCCTTGTGCATAAACGGCTCGCCGCCGAGGATTCCGAAAAACGAATTCCCCATCGCCTTGGCTTGCGTGATCGTCTTGTTAGCCGCCTCGACCTCGATCCGGCTCTGCTTCGCCCCGACGTCGACCCAACAGCCTTGGCAGCGGAGATTGCAGCTGTTGATCACCGACATATATAAGAACGGCGGAAAAAACTCGCCTCGCTTCAGCCGCCGCTTGTGCTTGTGGACACTGCGAAATCCCTTGATGCCCATCAACCAAAACAGCTTCCACAGCAAACGCTTATCGGTTTCCAAAGCGAGCCGCTTGGCCATTCGCAGGTACATATCAGCAGATCCGAATTCAGGGGGGAGAGTTCAGGCAAGTGAGCGACCGACCGAGCCGCCGATCGCAAACATCAACTATAGCCTGCCAGTGCGGCAAATAACACACCGAGGCGACGCCAACCGCACCGCTCGCACACAGATCCCAACGCGTGGGTGGTAAGCAAAGGCGTCAGCGGTGCAGGGGGGTGAATGGGGTAAACGCACTGGCAACAATCAATCGCGGCGAGCCATGCCCCCCACCAGCCTACCCATTCCGCAGCACCGTTATATTAGGAACCACAGACCCCGCTTGAGAGCCCTGGTTGGAATTAGCCCGATGTTCAAAGGCTTTGATTCCCATTACAACTTACGGTACAAAATTTCCTGCTAACAACGTCAGCACTGGATAGGCCGGTGCCTTCGTCGCGCGAACGCGTCTCCATTCTCAGTCAAAACATGGAATCTAACTCTTCGGAGCCATCGCTGTCCTTCAGCGATCTCGATCTTTCGCCCATCATGCTGCGGGCGTTAAAGATTTGCAAGTTCGAGAACCCCTCACCGATCCAAGCGGGTCTAATCCCGCTTGCCCTGGAAGGGGAGGATGTGATCGGCCAAGCGAGGACCGGCACCGGCAAAACCGCCGCCTTCGGCATCCCGATTCTGGAACAGCTCGATCCGCTGGAGGATCACTGTTTGCCACAAGCCCTGATCCTCGTGCCAACTCGCGAACTGGCCGACCAAGTGGGGCAAGAACTGACCCGGCTAGCCAAAGGTGTGCCGACCAGCATCGCCGTCCTGGCGGGTGGCAAAAACCTTCGCAAGCAAACGCAACAGTTAAGCGATGGCGTGCAGGTTGTTGTCGGAACGCCCGGTCGCGTGCATGATCACTTGCAACGCGGAACCTTTAAGACGCACGACATCTGGTGCGTTGTGCTCGATGAAGCCGACCGGATGCTCGACATCGGATTCCGTCCGCAAATCGAACGCATCTTGCGCAAATGCCCCAAAGACCGACAGACTCTGCTGCTGTCGGCCACGATGGCGCCGCAGGTTCGGATCTTGGCCGAGCGGTACATGTACGAACCGAAGACTGTCGATTGCAGTTCGAAGGACATGTCGGTCGAAACGATCGAGCAGCACTACTTCACCGTCGCCGCTGACAAGCGACTGGAACTGTTGATGCGACTGCTGGACCGCGAATCGCCCGAACAAGTGATCATCTTCTGCCGCACCAAGCGCGGCACCGACAAACTGCATCGCAAGCTGAGCGAGAAATACGACGGCGTCGGTTGCATGCATGGTGACATGCAGCAACGAGAGCGCGACCGCGTGATCAAGCAACTGCGCAGCAAGGACCTGAAGGTCTTGGTAGCGACCGATGTCGTCGGCCGCGGAATCGACATCACGACGATCTCGCACATCATCAACTTCGACGTCCCGCAAGACTGCGACGACTACGTCCATCGCGTCGGACGCACAGGGCGGATGGGACGCGATGGCGTCGCCTTCACGTTCATCGTGCCGGGCGAAGGAGATGTGCTGACCTCGATCGAGCAACGGATCAACAAGCAGTTGATCAAAGACGTGATGGATGGCTTCGACCACCCAGTCCCCGTCAACCGAGTCGCGGAAGCCGAAGAGGCAGCAAAGCCAAAGGAGCCGAGCCGCCCGAAGCTGAACCGGATCGTTCGCCGCACGCGGAAACGCTTCTAAACGATACCGCGATACACAGCACTGCAGCCCGGATCCGCCGGGCTACCCGCTCTCTATCTGGTCGCATCGCTGACCAGCCTCTCTCGCGGCAGGCCGCTAGCGCCCCCAAAGCTGCCGCCGCTCGGCAGCTGGATCTCGCAAACATCCTCACGCGAACCACGGCAGCCAAGCACCGCGGTCCCAAGTCGCCAAGCCTTCTATTCGATCGGCGACTTCCAGAGCTTCTTGCCCATGCTGGGGTTGTAGTTCGTCCAGTTTTTGTCGCCGCTGATGTCGCTGTCGATGATGCTGGTCGCGGCAGCTAGCTTGGCGTCCAGATTGTCCAGGTGATGCAGCGCGATCGCTTCGCGCGTCAGCGGTACCTTCGGGCTGCCATATTCCAGCAGGCCGTGGTGGCTGAGGATCAGATGCTCCAGATGCCACTTCAGCTGCACCGGGAACGGCGACTTCGTTTCGGCTTCGACCACCGCGATCCGATCGGCCAGGTACTGGACGCCGATCACGATGTGGCCGACCAATTGGCCGCGGTCGGTGTAAGTGAGCTCGCCGCCCGAGGAAAGCTCTTCGGTCTTGCCGATGTCGTGCAGGAAGGCACCGGTGGTCAGCAGATCGATATCCAATTGCGGATAACGCGGCCCGATCAACTGAGCCAATTCGATCAGGTCGACGGTGTGCCGCAGCAAGCCGCCGGGAAAGGCGTGGTGATTGGTGACTGCCGCGGGGGACTGCTTGAACCGCGTCATAAACTCTTCGTCGGCCAAACAGGCATCCAACAACTGACGCAGGTGAATGTTGCGGACACTCCCCAACAGTTCCTTCAGCCGCGCGAAAGCCTGCTCGCTGGCCGAGGCATCGAACATATCGAAGTCGGCCGGATCGACCTGCGACGGATCGACGGGACTGATCCCGGTCACGATCATCTGCATGTTGCCGTTATAGATCTGCGTGCGGCCTTTGACATGCAGATATTCGCTGTCTTGGCAGCGCTCGAAATCGCGATCCTCCGCGTTCCAGAACATCCCGGTCAGGGTCCCCGTCCGATCGGCCAGCTTCAGCAAAATATACTTGTTCCCCTGCCGATTGGCTCGCAACTGCTTATCCGCAGCGCGGTAAACGTCGTCAACTTGGGTTTGTTCAGACAACTGGTTGATAAAAAGCCGCTCAGACACCGATCACTCCTTGGATATTTACGTAACGTTTCCCGCCGACCAACGTAGAATGCCCCAACGCCGCTGCCAAGTGCTGGCCCGATCAGAATCAGCCGCCGCAGCGGCCACAATCGGCAAATTTCGAGCGATAGTGGGGCCGGAACCGGCATTCCCATTGCCTCGACCAGGTCCAATCCAGTGCTTGTGTTTCGGCAGATTAGCTGGCACGCGATTTCGCCGGGCTCCGGTGGATGATCGGAGGCCAGCGAGTGCCGGCTGATACATCAAAATGAAACACCGAATAGCCCGGGGCCTAGTCCCCCAACCATCGGAATGTTCCTACAATATTCCGTTTGACCAATTCACTCTTTATCTGAAGCCGAACCTGCCGTGAACAAAGCACCGAAAACCGCGATCACGCCCACCCGCGTCGACGATTATCCCGAATGGTTTCAACAAGTCATCAAAGCCGCGGATTTGGCAGAGGTGTCGCCGGTTCGTGGATGCATGGTGATCAAACCGTGGGGATACGCGCTGTGGGAAAACATGCAGCGTGTTTTGGATGACATGTTCAAAGCGACAGGGCACCAAAACGCCTACTTCCCGCTGTTCATTCCGATGAGCTTTCTGGAGAAAGAGGCGGAGCATGTCGAGGGTTTCGCCAAGGAGTGCGCTGTCGTTACGCACCACCGCCTGGAACCCGACGGCAAGGGAGGCCTACAGCCAGCCGGCCCGTTGGAAGAGCCGTTGATCGTCCGCCCAACCAGCGAAACGATCATCGGGTCGATGTATGCGAAGTGGGTGCAGAGCTATCGCGACCTGCCGATCTTGATCAACCAATGGGCAAACGTCGTTCGCTGGGAACTGCGAACGCGGCTGTTCTTGCGCACGGCCGAATTCCTGTGGCAGGAAGGGCACACCGTTCACGCGACCTCCGAAGAAGCGTTGGAAGAGACGCGGAAGATGATCGACGTCTACGCCGACTTCGCCGAGAACTGGATGGCGATGCCGGTCATCCAAGGCGAAAAGACACCAGCGGAACGCTTCCCCGGCGCGGTCTCGACCCTTTCGATCGAGTCGATGATGCAAGATCGCAAAGCGTTGCAGGCCGGAACCAGCCACTTCCTGGGCCAGAACTTTTCGAAGGCTCAAGAGATCCAGTTCCAAGACCAAGACGGCAACATGCAGTTCGCATGGACGACCAGCTGGGGCGTTTCGACGCGACTGGTCGGTGCCTTGATCATGACTCACAGCGACGACGACGGCTTGGTCCTGCCGCCGAAGCTAGCTCCATCGCACATCGTGATCCTGCCGATCTATCGCGACGACGAACAACGTGCGGCGGTGCTGGAATACGTTGGCAAGCTGCGTGAAGAACTGTCGGCGCAATATTACAGCGGCCGACGGATCAGCATCGAAGTCGACGACCGCGACATTCGTGGCGGCGAAAAGAAGTGGTATCACGTCAAGCGTGGCGTCCCGTTACGACTGGAGGTCGGCCCGAAAGACATCGACAAAAACGCAGTCTTCGTCGGCCGCCGCGACACCGGCGAAACCAAGTCGATGGATCGCGATCAATTGGTCGCCGACGTCATCGGGATGCTCGATTCGATTCAGACGAACCTGTTCGACCGAGCACTCAAGATGCGAGAAGAGAACACCCGCGAGATCGACAACGTCGACGATTTCCGCGCCTACTTCACCGCCAAGAATCCCGACCGACCGGAGATCCACGGCGGCTTTGCCAGCTGCTACTTCAGCAATGAAGACGACCTGGAACCGCTGCTGAAAGAACTGAAGGTGACGATCCGCTGCGTTCCGCTGAAGGACAACGACACGCCCGGCACCTGCTTCCTGACCGGTAAGCCCGCCGAAAAGAAAGCGATCTTCGCAAAGGCCTATTAAGCAGCAAGAGAAGAGATATCTAGTTTAACCGCGCGGGCATCGCCCCGCGCTTTCCAGGGCCACGCGGCCCGATGGGCTCGCGGTTAAACGAAAAAACACAATGCGATCTGCTTAAAGAAGGCTGCGTCGCGAAGACCACCGTCGACGATTGCGAGCACCGGAGCCGCGGATGCGGTCGGTGCTTTGGGAATTTATAGCGGACGGTTCGCGCGAGAACCGGACGCTAACGGCTTGTCGGTTTAACCACAACGAGCTTCTCTGCATTAGCCGTTTGGGCGTTAGCCCCGGTTTAGCGGCGTCGGAACCGGGGCTAACGCCCAAACGGCTAATTAAACCGACACGCGGTATCGCGAGTGTCGCGGCGCGGTTTAGCCCTTAGCTTTTGCCTTGGCCCAGCTGTCGCGGAGGCCTACGATCTGATTGAAGACCGGCTTGTCGGCGGTCGAATCCTTGTCGACGCAGAAGTAACCCTTGCGTTCGAATTGCACGCGATCCTCCGGCTTCAGTTCGACCAGGCTCGGTTCGACCATCGCGGTGATCGTCTTCAACGAGTCTTCGTTCAAGTGATCCAAGAACGATCCGCCCGCGTCGTTCTTCTCGGGGTTCTCGACCTTAAACAAGCGGTCGTACTGACGCACTTCGATCTCTTTGGCGTGCGGTGCACTGACCCAGTGGATCGTCCCTTTGACCTTGCGGCTCGACGTGTCGGCACCACTTTTTGTTTCGGGATCGTACGTGCAGAGGACTTCGATCACGTTGCCGGCGTCATCTTTGACGACATCGTGGCAATCGAGGATATAGCCGTAACGCAGTCGCACGGCGCCACCCTTCTTCAAACGGAAGAACTTCTTCGGTGCTTCCTCTTGGAAATCGTCCTGTTCGATGTACAGCGAACCGCTGAACGGCAACTGCCGCGTGCCGGCGGTGGCGTCTTCGGGATTGTTGATCGCTTCGACCATCTCGACCTTCCCCTCGGGCCAGTTGGTGATCGTCAGCTTCAACGGATCGAGGACCGCGTTGCGTCGCGGGGCAACTTTGTTCAAGTGCTTGCGGAGCGCATTTTCCAGTCGCCCGGTGTCGATCATCGAGATGAACTTGGCGACGCCGATGTCATCGCAGAAATCGCGGATCGATTCGGGAGTATAGCCGCGACGACGGAGGCCGCAGATCGTCGGCATCCGCGGATCGTCCCATCCGCTGACGTGCCCCTCGTTAACCAACTGCAACAGTTTTCGCTTGCTCATCACCGTGTAGGTCATGTTCAGCCGGGCGAATTCGATCTGCCGCGGATGATGGATCTCCAACGATTTGCAGAACCAATCGTAAAGCGGGCGGTGGTTTTCGAATTCCAACGTGCAGATCGAAAACGAGATTCCCTCGATCGAATCGCTCTGCCCGTGAGCCCAGTCGTACATCGGATAGATGCACCACGTGTCGCCGGTGCGATGGTGGTGAGCCCGCGAGATGCGGTACATGACCGGATCGCGAAGATTCAAGTTCGGCGATGCCATATCGATCTTCGCCCGCAGCGTCTTGCTGCCGTCGGGAAACTTCCCGGCTCGCATGCCGCGGAACAATTCAAGGTTCTCCTCGGGCGTGCGGTCGCGGCCCGGGCTCGGTTTGCCCGCTTCGGTGATCGTGCCGCGGTATTCGCGCGTCTGTTCGGGAGTCAGATCGCAGACGTACGCCTTCGAATCGACGATCAACTTCTCCGCCCAATCGTACAGTTGTTCGAAGTAATCGCTAGCGTAGTGCAGCGAATCCCACTCAAACCCCAACCAGCGGACGTCGTCCATGATCGCATCGACGTATTCGGTCTCCTCTTTCGACGGATTGGTATCGTCGAAACGGAGGTTGCACTTGCCGTTCATTCGCCGGGCTAGACCGAAGTTCAGACAGATCGCCTTGGCGTGGCCGATGTGCAGGTAGCCGTTCGGTTCGGGCGGAAACCGGGTCTGCACGGTCGTGAAGCGACCGGCGGCAAGATCTTCTTGGATCGCGGTTTCGACGAAGTTCAGCGGACGGGCTTCAGGTTCGTTAGCCGAATCGTTCACGAGGGGACACTCCAGGCGGGGTCGAGCAGACGTAAAATCAGTACAGATCGGTAGATTATGACGACTGGGGCAGGCGTTCCGAAGGGGACTACCGCAGCTCGCCAGTCGCTCCGCCCTGCGACTCTTGCTTGCTTTCGATCTCTTCGAGAACCAGCTTCAAGGCAGCCCGAGCGCGACTCAACCGACTGCGGACCGTGCCGATCGAGATCTCCAGAATCTGAGCGATATCTTCGTACGCACAGTCCTGCATTTCACGCAATACCAAGATCACGCGATGGTCTTCGGTCAACTGATCCAACGCCGTGCGAACCGTTTGCACGCGGTCGTCGCGGATCATCGCGGCGTCCGGCGCGTCGACCTTATCGACCGGTTCGATCCCGCCCGATTCGCGAGCGTGTTCCAACGAGACGGTGCTCCGCTTGCGACGCCGGTGGCTCAGAGCGCTGTTAAACGCGATCCGGTACAGCCAGGTAAAGAACTGGCTTTGCCGTTGGAAGGTGTGAAGCTTGACAAACGCCCGCACAAAGGCGTCTTGGACGACATCCTCCGCGTCGTCGGACGACCCGGTCACCTGCAGCATCGACGCGAACAGGCGATCCTGGTAGCGGCGTACCAATTGCCCAAAAGCCGCTCGATCACCCGCGAGCGCCTGGTCGATGAGTTTTGAATCGTCGTTCACGCGCAGAGGAGAGGTGGCCGGTACGGAAGGGGGGGAGCGGACGTTACCTGCTTTAGTTTAGTTCCGCCGCGCCGTTGGAACCACTATCGCTTAAATGACGCTGCAGATAAGAGGCCCGTTCGACGTTCCGGTCGGCCGAACCAAGCGTGCGGCCGCGGAGTTTCTGCAGATGCGCCGGCTGGGTGTGGATAAACAACTTATTAATCGTCGTGATCGGCAGGTCGTCGATCAGCCCCAGATTGATCCCCATCCGGACCTTCGACAGATAATGCATCGTCTCTTCGCTGCTGATCTTCTTGGCCGTGGTCAGGATCCCGCGAGCCCGACTGACGTCGTCGTGCAGATCCTGTTCGCTCTCTTCGACCAAAAATCGCCGCGCCCGCCGCTCGTAATCGATAAGCACCGGGATCACTTCGCTCACCTGTTGGACCAACTCTTCTTCGCTGCGGCCCAAGGTGATTTGATTGCTGACCTGGTAGAAATCGCCCATATACTGCGATCCCTCGCCATACAGACCGCGAACGGTCACGCTGATCTTCTGCAGGCTGCGGAAAACCTTGTCGATCTGGCGAGTGATCACCAGCGCCGGCAGGTGCAACATCACGCTGACCCGCAGGCCGGTTCCGGCGTTGGTCGGGCAGGCGGTCAGATAACCGAATTTGGAGTGAAACGCATACGTGATCTCGCCTTCGATCAGATCGTCCAAAGCGTTGACGGTCTGCCACGCCTCTTGCAAGCTGAGCCCGCTGTGCATGACCTGCAACCGCAGATGATCCTCTTCGTTGATCATCACGCTGAACTGTTCGTCGGGATCGATCGCGACGGCTCGCGCCCCTTCGGAATCGGCCAGCTCGCGGCTGATCAATTGGCGTTCGACGAGGAATTGGCGGTCGACCTCCGAAAGATCGTCGACCATCAGATAGCGGACATCTTTCCACTGGGCCAATTTTTCCATCTTGCCCCGCACGGTCCGTTCGATCGCTTGGCGGTCTTCGGGGCTACATTTCTTGATGAACGGAAAACCTGCCAGATTGCGAGCCAGCCGAATCCGGCTGCTGATCACAATATCCGACTCCGGCCCGGTACCGCGCAGCCATTCGCCGCATTGTCCCGCCAATTCATCCAACTTCGGATCCATGTCCACGTGCGTACCTTCAGTGTTTGATTAGAGATCGCTCGACGTATCCGATTGACCCGATTCCAAAGTGCGAATGCGATCGCGAATCTCCGAGGCTCGCTCGTAGTTTTCCTTTTCGATCGCTTCCTCCATCTCGCGGCGCAGCTGAATCAATTCGGCTTGCCGATCGGCCGATGGAGCCAAGCGGGTGGGGCGTTTCCCCTTATGTTCGCGCGAAGCATGGATGTTGATCAACAGCGGTTCAAGATCCTTCTGGAAGACCGTGTAGTCATACGGACACCCCAGCCGTCCGGCGTTGCGGAATTCATAGAACGTGATCCCACAGACCGGGCATTCCTGCTGGTCCAATTCCGCCAACTCCTCAGCCGTCTGCCCCAGTTTCAGCTGCTTTTCCAGATGATCGGCAACCAAGCTGGTGGGCGTCGACTGCTCTTTGGACAGATAATGCCGCGCGTGTTCTTCGCAAAGATGCATCACCTGGGGACCACTTGGCTCGGTCAATTCAGTAATGTGAAAGGTCGCTGGCTTTTCGCAGTGTTGACACTTCATCGTTCACACGCCTTTCTCAAAACACCATCCTTATTAAGATATCACCTGCAATAACAGGCTTGCCGATTCTAACTGTCCCCCTTGAACCGTCAACCAACGCAACCGGCTGGTAGCGACCGGCGGCATTTCGCCCTCGCCGTTGTCTATTGTACGGGGCCGGGACGAATTACACGATCAGTCTTCAATCGAATCTCTCGAACCCGCCAGGCGGTCTGACGCTCTATGACAGCAAATTCCGCCAATCCTCGGTAAACGCAATGCATACGCCCAACGAAGATCAATTCACCCATCTGGCCAGCACCCACGATCTGGTCCCGGTCTCCCGCCGTCTGCTCAGCGACAGCTTAACGCCGGTGAGCGCCTTTCGGCTGTTGGACAACGGCCGCAGTGCGTGTCTGTTCGAAAGCGTGATTGGCGGCGAGAAAGTCGGCCGCTTCAGTTTCCTCGCCGTCGATCCGATCATGCGGTTCTGCGCCCACGGCCAATCGGTCTCGATCACGCGAGGCGACGCTTGCGAAACAAAAACCTGCGACGATCCGCTGGATGAATTCCGCGGTCACTTGGCTGGCGTGACCTTTGCCGACACCGGCGACCTGCCTCCATTTGTCGGCGGAGCGATCGGATACGCCGGCTACGATGTTGTCCGTTACGTCGAAAACCTTCCCAACGCTCCCGAAGACGATCGCCAGCTGCCCGACCTCGATTTCGGTTTCTACCACACCTTGGTCGTTTTCGACAACGTCACCAAGACGATGACGATCGTCGCCGTCGCCCGTCCCGCCGATTTCGATTCCCCCGCGGAAGCCTATCGCGACGCCAAGCAACGGATCGATGAAACCGTCGCCCAGCTGTCGCGACCGGTTCCGCACCTGGAAACCGCCGACGTCGAACAGAGTCACGACGAGCAGCTGGATATCTCATCGAACTTCACCCGCGAAGGTTTTGCCGACGCGGTCGAGAAGTGCCGCGAATACATCCGCGCCGGCGATATCTTTCAAGTCGTCCCCAGCCAGCGGTTTGCTGTCGACACGTCGGTCGATCCGTTTGAGATCTACCGCTCGCTGCGAGTCGTCAATCCAAGCCCGTTCATGTTCTACATGCGGACTCCCGAATGCACCCTGATCGGTTGCTCTCCCGAGATCATGACGCGCGTGGTCGATGGTGTCGTGACGGTCCGCCCGCTGGCCGGCACCCGCCGCCGCGGCGCAACCGAACAAGAGGACCTGGCGCTAGAAGAAGAATTGCTGTCGGATCCGAAGGAGCGAGCCGAACACGTGATGCTTGTCGACCTGGGGCGCAACGACATCGGCCGGATTGCAAAATTTGGAACCGTCGAATTGACGGAGGTGATGGTGGTCGAGCGATATAGCCACGTGATGCACATCAGCAGCGAGGTCCGCGGCGAATTGCGAGACGGGCTGGACGCGTTTGATGCTCTGAAAGCCTGCTTGCCCGCCGGAACCGTTTCGGGCGCCCCGAAGGTTCGCGCGATGGAGGTGATCGACGAACTGGAACCACATCGCCGCGGCCCCTACGGCGGCGCCGTCGGTTATATCGATTATCGCGGCAACATGGATACCTGCATCGCACTGCGAACGATGGTCGTGCAAAACGACAAGGTCTACGTCCAAGCCGGCTGTGGCGTCGTCGCCGACAGCAATCCCGACGCGGAGTATGAAGAAACGGTTAACAAAGCCAAAGGCATGGTCCGCGCGATCAGCCTGACTCTGTCTCGATTGAACGCAAACAAGCGGAACGCGTAGTCGACCGCGCCGCCAAGGCGGCCGATTCTCCAAACTCTCGCTGCGGCAAACTCTTCTCGCGGCAAAACCGGCTGTTCTCCAATACACTTGGCTTCCCGCTGCCCCCTCCAGCGGACGGCAAACCCCGCCATTGGGATCGTATTTAGCGCAGACCTTCTTGTTTGACGCGCCCGTTTGCGACGGCGCAACTAAACGTGTCCTATCTTTGCCAGGACCTTGATTCACACTGCGACGCTCCGACGGACCGGTTCGTTCGATTGTGATGATTGTCGGTTGGCACCTGCCCTGGCTGCTGCCGTCGATCGCAGGCCCGCCCCCCCTTCGTCGTAACCGTAGAGTAAATAGGCCGCTTTGAGCGAAGCACTGATTCACTGCTTTCCGAACCGCATTTGCAAACCGCCGTCAGGCAGTCTGTTGTGCGTCGGTTGCAATGGCGCAAGCTGGACCCAGAGTCGACAATAATTTTTCGCCGTTAAGACAATAAATGACGTAATGAATAGACAAACCATAGGCATCATGTGCCTAGCTGCCGCGTTCCTAGCGAACGTTGCAGCCGTAGTTGCGTCGGACGGGGCTGCTGCAAAACACAACCGATCGCATCTCGATCTCCCCACGGCAGCGATGCCGATGGCGGGAGAATTGCGCGCCGCGGGGCTGTTCCCCGATTCTTTGATCGCCTTGAGCGGTTGCCATTTCGTCGCCCATTCGACAGCCAACATCGCTTCGTCAAACATTGTCGGACGCTCTCGAGTTTCCGACTTCTCGATTTTCTTAGCCTATCTCGCGATTCCAGCCACCCTCGGTTTCTACCTGCTGTGCCGCAAAGACTGTCCGGTCTCCAGCGCGCTGTGGATCTTTGCCGGCTTCATGCTGGTGAGTGGTCTCAGCCACCTGGCGCAGACCGGCCGTGGATGGTGGCCCGCCGATCGACTCTCCCAACCATTGGAGACGCTGACCACACTGGCCTCCTGTTGCACGCTGATCGCCTTGGCTTGCCTGATGCCAAAACTGCGTCCACTGTTGTCCCAAGCCGAATTGGTCCGGCAGCTGCAGCGCCGAATGACGAAGCTGGACTTCGCCATCGAAGCGGGCAACCTGGGCGTCTGGGAATGGAACATCACCGAAGACCAACTGGATTGGGACGCCAAGACGCGACAACTGTTCGATACCGATCCCGACGCCAGCAACCTCCGTTACCAAACGTTTCTCGATGCCTTACATCCCAGCGAACATGAACAGGTGCGCCGGCGGGTCGAAGCATGCATCGCAACCGGAACTCATTACGACACGACACACTGCGTCGTTCATCGCGATGGATCGATCCACTATGTCCATGTGTTAGGGAAGCACATCAACGACAAGGGAGAACCCGAAAAGTTCATCGGTGTTTGCATCGATTGTACCGAAGCTCAACGCCAGCGCGACACGCTTCAGGCGAGCGAAAGCAACTTCCGAATGACATTCGAAAAGATCGCCTTGGGGATCGCCCACGTAGCGCTCGACGGGCGGTGGATTCGCGTCAACGAAGGGATCTGCAAAATCCTCGGCTACAGCAGCCAAGAACTGCTGGCCAGCTACTTCCAAGACGCGACTCACCCCGACGACCTCGGCAAATGCTTGAACTTAGTAGAGCAAGCGATCGCGGGGCAGCGTGATTCGTTTTCCACTGAAAAACGCTACATCCGCAAAGACGGCTCACCGGTCTGGGTAAACGCAACGGTATCGCTGGTCCGCGACAGCAGCGGCGATCCGTCGCATTTGATCGGCGTGGTGGAGGATATCCAACGCCGCAAGGACGCTGAAAAAGCGTTGTGCGAATCGTCCGAAAGGACCCGCGCGATCTTAAACTCCGCTTTCGACGGGATCTTGACGATCGACCGGTGCGGCACGATCGGGATGGTGAATTCGGCTGTCGAACGGATCTTCGGGTTCACCGACAAAGAATTGATCGGCACCAACGTGAGCAAGCTGATGACCTGGCCGCTGCCTCCTGAACACAACAAGACGCGCGAGATCATCGGCACGCGTCGCGACGGAAGCAAGTTCCCGTTGGAGTTTAATACAACCGAGGTGGGGCTGAGCGGGTCGCATCTGCTGACCGTCTCGGTCCGCGATATCACCGAGCGAAAGCAGGCCGAAGAAGCACTGCAGACTGCCAAGAAAGCCGCCGAAGATGCAAGCATTGCCAAGAGCGAATTCTTGGCCAGCATGAGCCACGAACTACGGACTCCGCTCAACGGCGTGATCGGAATGACTGAACTGTTGGCCGACTCCACGCTGGACGAACGGCAGCGACGCTTCGTGACCGCATGCCAAAGCAGCGGCAACGCGTTGCTGACACTGATCAGCGATATTCTCGACCTGACCAAAGTCGAAGCCGGCCGCTTGGAACTGGATGAACATCCGTTCGACCTCCTGCAATTGCTAGACGAAGTCGTCGGCTGCATCCCCCTGCGGGCGGAGCAGAAGAAGGTCGAATTGTTGTACATGCTCGACAGCCCGACCACGCTGAACTTGATCGGCGACAGCCATCGGCTGCGGCAAGTGCTGACAAATCTGTTGGGCAATGCGATGAAGTTCACCGACGAGGGGCAGATCACATTGCGCGCCGAACCGCAACATTTGACCGACGACCGGGCCACGATCCGGTTCTCGATTCAGGACACCGGGATCGGCATCCCCCAAGACCGACTCGACAGGTTGTTCAAATCGTTTTCGCAGGTCGACAGTTCGATCAGTCGCAAGTATGGCGGATCGGGGCTGGGGCTTTCGATCAGCAAAGCGATCGTCGACGCATTGGGCGGCCAGATCGGAGTCGAGAGCAGCGAGGGAGTCGGATCGCGATTTTGGTTTACGGTGACGTTCCGGCACAGCGAACAAGATCCCGATTTAACGCAAGATTGGTCGTTGGGACGCTTGTCGAACCTCCGCGTCCTGCTGCTCGAACCGCAACCGGCGATCCAAGAGATCCTTGTCCAGTTCCTGCACAACTGGGAGATCCACGTCGACACCGCCTCGACCAACGAGCGCGCCGTCCAAAAAATGCAGCGAGCCACGGCGATCGAACGCCACTACGATTTGATCATCGCCGACGAAGCGTTCTGCAGCGAGAACAACGGCCAATGGATTCAACAGCTCGAAGCGCATCGATCGCAAACGGGGAGACCGCTGCCGATGTTCGTGATCGCATCACCGGAGCGTGAAGCGGCAATCGATCCGGCGCATTACGAACGCTGCTTGGCCCGTCCGGTCGGACAATCGCATCTGCTCGACGCGTTGGTCGATCAATTCTGCCGCGGTCCAAACCGACGTGAGGTCTGCGTCGCCGACACCGACTCGGGACAACAACTCACAAGCGACGACACCACCACGACGCGGATCCTGTTGGCGGAAGACAACGCCACCAACCAATTGTTCGCTCGCGAAATCTTGGCTCGCAACGGCTGGAACTGCGATATCGTCGAAAACGGAGAAGAGGTCCTGGCGGCGCTCGAATCCAATCCCTACAGCGTGATCTTGATGGATTGCCAAATGCCGATCATGGACGGATTCACCGCGACCCAAGAGATCCGCCGCCGCGAAGCCGATGGAAGATTGCGGCATACGCCATCGATCGTCGCGCTGACAGCCAACGCGATCCAAGGCGATCGGGAACGCTGCCTGCACGCCGGGATGGACGACTACCTCGCCAAACCGTTTAACCCCGCACACCTGACGTCGGTCACGCAGAGCATGTTAGAGCTCGCTGAAAAACGATCCAAGCGAGCCGCGTTGGAAACTCCAAGCGATGCTCCCTTCCCAGCCGCACCGCTGACACCCGATGCAAACCGCAACGAACGACTCGAACGGATACCACAAATCGTCGATCCCAATCGCGCGTTGACCAGCATCGACACCGCCAGCTTGCAGCATTGACACAAGTTCAAAATTCGTCGCTTCGACGCGGCGAGTCGTTAAAGAAAGTTTCCGACGCGGTGCCGGACGATCGATCGCGCATTACACCTTTCCATTTGCACAACTCACACGACGGGGAGTCAGACCGATGACAAAATCCGCTCTCGACAGCCATCTGGCCGCCGATCGGTCCGTCGTGAACAGCGCGCCTCGAATCCGCAGGATCTGGATTGTGGCGTCGCTCGCTTGGCTGCTGTGCGTCGGCGTTTATTGCTACTGGATGACTGAATACGGACTGCGAGTCAACGACAACAACCTCCAACGGAACGTCGCCACGTGGCCTTCCGACACGTCGCTGCCACGAGACGCTCAAGCCCCGACGCTTGTACTGTTTCTGCATCCGATGTGCTCGTGCAGCGAAGCGACGGTGGAAGAGCTGCACAGAATTGTGGCGGCGGCGAGCAACCACCACAACTCCGCGGCCCCCAAGACACTTATCGTGGGCAGCATGCCAGCTGACAAAATTTCGCGGTGGTCCGAAAGTCGCCTGATCCGGCAGGCGGTCCAACTGCCCAACTCAACATTGCTTCCCGATCTCGATGGCATCGAATGCGATCGCTTTGGGGTCAACACCAGCGGAACCGTAATGCTGTTCGACACCAGCGGCCACAGGTTGTTTTGCGGCGGCGTCACGATCGCGCGCGGACAAGCTGGCGAGAGCCTCGGTGGCGATTCGTTAACCAAGCTGCTGTCCAACGTCGACTTGGCATCCAACGCTCCCGACGGCCGAACGCCTCGCCTTGCGTCACCCGCTTTCGGATGCAAATTACTTTCCCCCAACGGGCCACAAATCGTAGCGAGTTCGGCGTTGTTGGCGAAGGAGACTAGCGAATGATCGACTCGATTGAATCGACGCGAAAATCAGCCCCCAGCCAAGCTGAGCGGGACCTGTTTGATTTACACGCTTTGGCGATCTACCGCCGAACCGATCGCATGTTCGCCTACCTGATGGTCCTGCAATGGGTCGTGGCAATCGCGGCGGCCTATTGGTTTTCTCCGCGGACATGGGACGGCGTCCAAAGCAGCATGCATCCGCATCTGTTGATGGCGATCTTCGGGGGCGGTCTGTTGGCCAGCCTCCCCGTCGCGTTGGCTTGGCGGATGCCCGGCCATGCGATCACGCGATACGTAATCGCGATCAGCCAAGTCCTCTTCTCGAGCCTGTTGATCCACATCACCGGCGGCCGGATCGAGACGCACTTTCACATCTTTGTGTCGCTCGCGTTTCTGGCTGCCTATCGCGATTGGAAGGTCCTTGCGCCGGCAACCCTGGTCATCATCGTCGACCACGTAATTCGCGACATCTGGTGGCCCGAATCGATCTTCGGCGTCGCGACCGCATCGCACTGGCGTTGGCTGGAACATGCCGCTTGGGTCCTGTTCGAAGACTTGGTCCTCGCGTTTACCATCCGGCAGAGCATTCGCGAAATGCGGGCTCTCGCTTTACACACCGTTCAATTGGAACAAGCTCGCCAAGTCGCCGAAGAGGCGAGTTGCGTGAAGGGGCAGTTCCTCGCGAGCATGAGCCACGAACTTCGCACGCCACTTAACGGCGTCATCGGGATGACCGAACTGCTGGCCGATTCTCCGCTGAGCGAACGGCAACGACGGTTTGTTAACGCCTGCCAAAGCAGTGGCGCGTTGCTGCTGAGATTGATCAACGACATCCTCGATTTCTCGAAGATCGAAGCGGGACATTTGGAACTGGAAGAACATCCATTTGAACTGCAGCAATTGATCGAAGATGTCATGTCGGGAATGCCGCCGCGGCTGCACGAAAGAGACGTCCAACTGATCTGTCGACAGGACGACTCGACACCGTTGCACCTGCTGGGCGACAGCCACCGGCTGCGTCAAGTGCTCGTCAATCTGTTGGGCAACGCATTGAAGTTCACCGAACGTGGCGAGATCACGCTCCGCACCGAACGGCAACACATCTCCGACGACCGCGTTACGCTGCTGTTTTCTATCGAAGACACCGGAATTGGAATTCCCGCCGATCGCATGGATCGCTTGTTTCAATCGTTCTCCCAAGTCGACAGCTCGATTCGTCGCAAATACGGCGGGTCGGGACTGGGGTTATCGATCAGCAAGGCGATCGTCCACGCGATCGGTGGCGAGATCGGCGTGGAGAGTCACGAGGGCCTCGGTTCGCGATTTTGGTTCGCGGTCAACCTGCGCCGCGACCACGATGCCACCAACGAATTCGATTCCCCCGCGATGCCTCCTTCCAGCTTCGAGGTCCAACCGGCTCCGCGACACGTGGCGCCGGCACAGGTTCCCTTTGTTCCCGAAGCGGCGGTATCGCTGCCGAGTGAATTCGTTGGTTCCAACCACTAATTAGCGTCCCAGATCCCATCCACCAAAGATTGCCAGCCCGTTCGACCCAGTGCGATTCGAACGAAGCAACCTGATCCAAAATGTTGCCACATCCAAATCCAGATCCCATGAATGAAACGCCCCCCGACCCGATCGCGGACCTGCGGCACAGGTACCTGATTTCGATCGGCGCAATCGTTGTCATCTCGCTGATCGCTCAAACGGCGGTTGCATGGGGCACCGCAGCGTCGATCGGGCTGATCGAAACGATCTTTGCACTGACGATGCTGGCTGTGCTGATCGAAGTCTTCTTTGTCTTCGAGCCGGCAGTGCGAACACTTCAAACTCAGTTCCTCGATCTGCAACGAATGCTTGCCACGGCGCAGGAACATTCCAATCCACCATCCAGCGACCAAGTTAAACCGCAAGAGGTGTTTGCCGTGTACCGCGAAGCAAACGAAACGCCCCGTCAACCGTCGCAGCAAATCGCTGCAATCCTGATCCCTCAAGCCGCCGAAGCAACCGTGATCGAGAACGTCCAGGCCGACCATCCGACTTCCAACGCACTATCGACGAACGCCCTTCCAGCGCCGCGAGAGGATAACGCGATGACACCAAAGATCCTGCTGGTCGAAGACAACCAGATCAACCAGATGCTCGCCCAAGAGGTGCTCGTGAGTAACGACTGGCAATGCGACATCGCCGAAAATGGCGTCGAAGCTCTCGACGCGATCGGTGTCAAATCATTTGACCTGATCTTAATGGACTGCCAAATGCCGGTCATGGATGGCTTCTCGCTGACTCGCGAGATTCGCGCCCGCCAGCTCGACGGGCGATTGACCAGCCGCTGCCCGATCATCGCGGTCACCGCAAATGCACTCACAGGGGATCGGCAGAAATGTATCGACGCCGGCATGGACGACTACCTCGCCAAACCCTTCAACCCCAATCAACTGACCGAGATTGTCGAACAGTGGCTCCCCGCCAACACGCCGCGCAATCCGCCCCGCGCGATCGCCGCCGATCCCGCCCCCGAAGCTCCGCTCCCCTTTGTTCGCCAAGAGTTCATGGAGCGGTGCATGGGAGACCTTGGATTTGCCGAATCGCTGCTGGAGTCATTCCAGTCGGACAGCCTTGCCCGCGTCGATGAGATCGTCCAGCACGCCAGACAACGCAATGCAACCGCCGCCGGCAACGCAGCGCATACGCTCAAGGGCATGGCAGGAATCCTCGCCGCCCATCCGCTTCAATCGATCGCCGCGGACATCGAACAAGCCGGCCGCCAGGATCAACTCGACCAGATCGATGACCTGATCGACGACCTGCAAAACGAGGTCGCCCGCTGCCTCGCCTACATCCCCAAATTGACCCAGGGCGAACTCGAGTCGGCCTGAACCGCGGACCGCACCACCAGAGGGGCACCGGCGAGCCTCCGCCTGGAAACGATCGCGAACACTACCGACCGCATCGGAACCAACTACAATAGACGAGCGGATTTTGCTCGTTTCCATTGGTCCTGTTGAGTTGCGTCGCATGTCAAAGTGTTTCATCGCGTGGTTGGCGGTCGGTCTGTTAGCCGCACAAACAAACGTTGCCCTCAGTGCAACCTCTCATCCCAACATCGTCGTGATCTACGCCGACGACCTTGGTTACGGTGACGTTAGTTGTTACGGCGCGACGGCTGTCGCGACTCCGCACATCGACCGGATCGCCGCCGAAGGGATTCGATTTACCGATGGCCATGCTCCCGCAGCGACCTGCACGCCGTCGCGATACGCGATGCTGACCGGACAATACGCTTGGCGTCTGAAAGGGACGGGCATCGCACGCGGCGACGCTCCCGCGATCATCAAGCCCGGCCGCGTCACGCTCGCTTCGATGCTGCAGGATTCCGGCTACAAGACCGGCGTCGTCGGCAAGTGGCACCTGGGACTGGGCCCCGACGAAGGAGCCGATTGGAACGGCAAGATCGCTCCGGGACCGCTGGAGATCGGATTCGATTATTGTTTCCTGATTCCCGCCACCGGCGATCGCGTCCCCTGTGTTTATGTCGAAAACCATCGCGTCGTCGATCTCGATCCAAACGACCCGATCGAAGTTAGTTTCAAAAAGAAGGTCGGCGACGAACCGACGGGAGCCGAAAATCCCGAACTCTTAAAGATCCACCCCAGCCATGGGCACGATCGAACGATCGTCAACGGGATCAGCCGGATCGGATATATGTCCGGCGGCAAGCGGGCGCGTTGGGTCGATGAGGATATGGCCGATCGGATCACATCGAAAGCTGTCGCGTATATCGAAGAAAATAAGGCCGATCCGTTTTTTCTGTTCTTCTCGCTGCACGACATCCATGTTCCGCGAGTCCCTCATCCGCGGTTTGTCGGCACGACGGCGATGGGCCCGCGCGGCGATGCGATCGCGCAGACCGATTGGTGTACCGGCGAGATCCTGGCGGCGCTGGATCGATTGAACTTAGCCGACAACACGATCGTGCTGTTTACCAGCGACAACGGCCCGGTTGTCGACGATGGCTACAAAGACGAAGCCGTTGAGAAGTTGGGGGATCACCGCCCGGCCGGCCCGTTTCGAGGTGGCAAGTACAGCAACTTTGAAGGCGGAACGCGGGTCCCGTTTGTGTTGCGTTGGCCCGCCAAAGTCAAAGCGAATCAAACCAGCGACGCCTTGGTCTGCCAGATCGATCTGCTGCATTCGTTTGCCGCGCTGACGGGGCAAACGCTGGCTGCCGATGCCGGTCCCGACAGCCACAACATCCTCGATGCCTTGCTGGGCGAAGATCCCAAAGGACGCGACCACTTGGTCGAACACGCCCGCACGCTGGCGCTGCGGCAGGGAGATTGGAAATACATCGAACCGGGCAAGGGTCCGGCAGTCAACAAAAACACCAACACGGAGGTGGGTGTCGCCCCCCAGGGTCAACTGTACAATCTACGTGCCGATTTGAGGGAACAAAAAAATCTCGCGGATCAAGATCCACAGCGGGTGGTTAAAATGAAGGCGATGTTGGACGAAATTCGATCCGATGGTGCCAGTCGATAAACAGGAACCGCGGCCACGACTGACAACAGCGTGGTCGCATCGCAGCGGAAGCCGGGTGTCGGCGATTGTGTGCGTTAACAATGATCGGTGACAGGCCACCCATGGCAAGACCGTACAATGTATTGCTAATGGCCGGGTCGATGGACGGCGGCGGCAGCGAACGACAGACCTTGCATCTGCTGCGTCATCTCGACCGGCAGCGGTTTGCGCCGCATTTGTTCCTCTGCTACCGACAGGGCAGCCTGTTGGACCAGATCCCCGACGACGTGCCGGTGACTGCGTTTTGGGATCAACACCGCAGCCCGCGGCTGTGCGTTCCCGGGGCGATCCACCGAATGCAAGTTCGGGCGCTCCGCGATCTGATCATCGCCAACAAGA
Organism: Rosistilla oblonga; assembly: GCF_007751715.1. Classification (NCBI taxonomy): domain Bacteria; kingdom Pseudomonadati; phylum Planctomycetota; class Planctomycetia; order Pirellulales; family Pirellulaceae; genus Rosistilla; species Rosistilla oblonga. The sequence continues at coordinate 6,424,997 of NZ_CP036292.1, forward strand.
TCGATCTGATTTACGACCGCACGTTTCACATGTCGATGCTCGCCTCTCCGGCAGCTCGCGGCCTGCAGTGCGGACGCGTCGCCACGATCGTCAGCCCCCCGGATCGCGACGTACCGGCGGCCGAGACGCGTTTTGTGGCGGTCAAACGCTGGTTGTTGCGCAGATCCTATCGCCGCGCCGACGCGATCGTGACGGTCAGCCAGGCAGTTGCCGACGCCGCGGCTCGCTATTACGGCATCGACCGGCGGCGTTTTCAAACGATCCACAGCCCCGTCGATCTGCAGGCGATTCGCAACGAAGCCGCATCGGCCAACGGCGATCCGGCGATCGATCCGGTCGATGTCAACATCGCCTGTGTCGGGCGAATGACCGAAGAGAAGGGACACCGTTTTTTGATCGACGCGATCGATTCGTTGCGCGATCATCCCGTCTTCGATTGCTTGCAATTGTGGATGGTCGGCGACGGGCCGCTGCGGTCGGCGCTGACCGCGCGAGTCCGCGAATTGAAGCTCGATCGGCAGGTCCATTTTGTTGGCCAGCGAGCGAGCGCGGTGCCGATCATTGCTCAGTGCCAACTTGCCTGTGTCCCGTCGCTGTACGAAGGCTTGCCCAACGTCGTGCTCGAATCGATGGCCCTGGGCGTGCCGGTGATCGCAACCACCGCCGGCGGGTCGCCCGAATTGTTTGGCGATCGCACCTTCGGCGACCTGGTTGCTCCCGGGGATAGCGCGGCGCTAGCGTCAGCGATTTTGCAATTTGCCGAAGAGCCCGAATCGGCGCAAGAGAAATCGATCCAAGCCAAGCAGCATGTCTGCGACAAGCATTCGATCGAGGCGGTTGTTCCGCGAATCGAACAGGTGATGTTGAGTGTCATTGAATAAACTATTCTGGAGGCCTGGCCGTTGACACTCGCATATCGCCCCGATGACTTTGTGCCAACTCATCGCCGCTTGCCGGGATGGATGCTGTCGACGCTGCTGCATATTGTGGTCTTGGTCGGCCTAGCGTTGATGATGGGGCAGGATTCTCACGGAACGGGGGACGCGCCCGATCGGCCGGTGGGAATTGCGATCGTTCACCGGATGCCCGACCGAACCGAATACGAGACGGCTGCGGAACAATCTCAAGCGACCGAACAAGCCGCTGCGTCGCAGGCCGCATCGGCCGCACAAGGCTCTCAAGCTGCGCTCCCCGCCGACGCCGCTCCGCCACTAGATCTCGACGGCCTGCTAGCCGCTGCGCTCGACACGCCTCTGCCGGCTGGCAATCCGGGAGAGTCCGATGCGATGCAAGCCGCGGCGGCATCAGCGGGCAAACCGGGCATGAACCTTGGTCCCAGCGGATCGCAGCACACGACCGAAGTCTTTGGGATCTCGGGGACGGGCAGCCGGTTCGTCTACGTCTTCGACCGCTCCGAAAGCATGAACGGTTTCGGTGGCCGGCCGCTGCTGGCGGCCAAGATGCAATTGGTTCGCAGCATCGATTCACTCGGCCCCGAACAAGAATTCCAGATTATCTTTTACAACAACCAACCGCGGCCATTTGTCCCCCGCGGCCAGATCGTCCGTCTGCTCAACGGCGACGAACAGACCAAGCGAAGCGCCGAGCAATACGTTCGGGCGATGACCGCTTTTGGCGGCACGCGGCACATGGATGCGTTGCTGATGGCGTTGCGGATGAGCCCCGATGTGATCTTCTTTTTGACCGATGCGCGAATCCCCCGCCTTAACGGTGCTCAATTGCAAGAGATCAAGGCCCGTGCGCAGCGCAGCGGCACGACGATCCACACGATCGAGTTCGGCGACGACCTGGAACCGCCCCGAGACAGCTTTCTACGCAACTTGGCAACCGACAACGGAGGCCAATATCGTTATCTGCACGTGGGAGCCCTGGATGGCTAGTTTTGCCCAACTTAATTCCGACGCATGGGTTTTTTTGTGCTTCACCTACGATACGATAGCACCTCGTCCAGCAAACCTATGCTGACCCGTTCGGGTTGCGATACGGAAGCATTCCCCAAATGCGCCCCGGACCGACGCACCTCGCCCACCACGGATCATCTTCCACAGCGTTCTCATTTCAACGAAGGAGCTAGACGGAATGTCGCTCACCTATTCTCGCTTACGACTGCCGATCACGACTCTATTGCTAATGCTCTGTTTCACCGGGATGGTGATCGGGCAAGACGATCTCCCTGCGGATCCTGCCGCCGCAACCGCAACGGAGGTCGACGCCGAGGCAAGCGCCGCTGAACCGGCCACCGATCCGCCTGTAAGCAAGAAAGCGGCCTGGGTGGTCACCATCGACACCTGGTTCGGTGAGCATCTAGTCGGCCCGTTGGCGACGTTGTTCTTCTACGACTTTGGAACGGGAGTTCCCTTTGTCGTCGCTTGGCTGTTGGTCGCGGGAATCTTCCTGACGCTCCGCATGATGTTCATCAACATCCGCGGATTCTGGCACGCGATTCGGCTGACACGCGGCGATTACGACGATCCCGCCGACGTCGGCGAGGTCTCGCATTTCCAGGCGCTTGCGACGGCGTTAAGCGCGACGGTCGGCCTGGGGAACATCGGCGGCGTCGCTGTCGCGATCGGGCTGGGTGGCCCCGGAGCGGCGTTCTGGATCTTTATCGTCGGTTTTCTGGGAATGAGCACGAAGTTCGCCGAGTGCACGTTGGGCCAGCTGTACCGTACGAACGACTCCGACGGACATACGCTAGGCGGCCCGATGCGTTACCTGAAAGCTGGCTTGGCAGAAATGCGGCTCGGCTGGCTGGGGATGCTTTTGAGCACGATCTTCGCGATCCTCTGCATCGGCGCCAGCTTCGGCGGCGGCAACGCCTACCAAGTCAGCCAGTCGTTGTCGGCGGTCAAAACGGATGTCGTCTTTTTGCAGAGCTATCCCTGGGTCTACGGCTTGGTGATGGCAATGGCTGTTGGTGTGGTAATCATCGGCGGCATCCAATCGATCGGCCGCGTGGCATCGAAGATCGTCCCCTTGATGTGTTTCGCCTATTTCGCGGCGGCACTGTGGATCCTGTTCCAAAACGTTTCGGCGCTCCCCGATGCATTTGCATTGATCGTATCGAGCGCGTTTGAACCCTACGCGCCGCTGGCGGGCGGAGCGATGGGAGTGTTGGTGATTGGGATCCAACGCGCGGCCTTCAGCAACGAGGCGGGCGTTGGTTCGGCGGCGATCGCTCACTCCGCCGCCAAGACCAACGAACCTGTCAGCGAAGGAATCGTGGCGTTGTTGGAACCCTTCATCGATACGATGGTCGTCTGCATGGTGACAGCATTAGTCTTGGTCGTCAGCGGAACTTATAACCCACGCATTCAAGACCCGGATTCGCCCGATAGGTTCGCGTTTGTCGAAACCCATTCCCCCGAAACCGTCGTCGCTTCGGTTTTGGGATCGGTCGATCCCGACCAACCGCTCGACGAGCAAGTCGACGCCGCACGGGCAAAACTGGCGCATATGGTCGAGCACAAAGAAGGGGCCGGGATGACCTTGGTCGCCTTCCGCAGCAGCGGATTCCATTGGTTCGGCTACATCCTGTTTGCCGCAGTCGTGCTGTTCGCCTTCTCGACCTGCATCTCGTGGTCGTATTACGGCGAGCGATGTTGGGTCGGACTGTTTGGGACGCGATCGTCGGTCATCTACAAACTGCTGTTCGTCTCCTTCACCTTCCTCGGATCGATCGTCACGGCGACCAACATCCTGGAATTCAGCGATCTAATGATCCTTGGCATGTCGCTGCCGAACCTGTTGGGCGTCTTCCTGCTCAGCGGTGTCGTTAAGCGTGCTCTCGATAAGTACTGGCAGAAGTATCGCTGCGGATCGCTGGAAAGGATCCTCTAAGCGAGCCCCGCCCGATTCCAGCCGCTGGCGCACGAGCCGCGGCCAGCGACAGAGCAGCCGCGGCGACCAAAGCCTCGGCAGCCACTTCGATGGCGACCGCTAAACAGTGGCGGTCGCTATTGAGCTGCTGCTTCGATGGCGTCGAGATCGCGAGGGAAATATTCCTCGACGACGCGGTAGAATTCGCTTGCGCTCGAGACGCGAGCGACATGGGTTCGGAAGTGCCGGGCCCCAAACTTGCCTTGTGCGTAACAGCAAGCAAACTTGCGCATCAAGACGGTTCCCTTCGCTTCACCAAACCGCTCGACGATCATGTCGTAGTGACGCAGCATGCATTGCCGCTGCAATTCCAACGTCGGTTCGGCAGGAATCGGTTCGCCGCGGAGCGCCGCGTGAGCTTGAGCGAACAACCACGGTCGGCCCAGCGAAGCCCGGGCGATCATCACGCCGTCGACTCCATAGTTCTCAAACGCCGCGACAACTTTGTCGGCGCTGTCGAGATCGCCGTTGCCGATCAACGGGATCGAACGCAGATGTTGTTTGATCTCCGCGATCCGGTCCCAGTCGGCGTTGCCGCTGAAGAAATCCTGAGCGGTGCGGCCGTGAACCGTCAGCGCCGCCGCTCCCGCCTCTTCGACCACCTTGGCAACATCGTCGCAATTGACGTTGTTCCGCGTGCAGCCCAGCCGAATCTTAGCGGTCACTGGGGTCGGCGCGCACGCCTCGACCAACCGGCTGATGATCTCGTACATCGTCTTGGGATGTTTCAGCAGATAGCTGCCGCTGTGCGCTTTTTCGGTCACCTGTTTCACGGGGCAACCGAAGTTGATGTCGACGACGCTGACTTGGTAATCGTCGACCAACCGCTTGCCGACCTTCGCCATCACGTCGGGCTGGTTGTCCCAGATCTGAACCGCCAGCGGGCGAGCTTCCTCGCGGACGCCCCACAGTCGATCGGGATGTTCGGCTTCGTTTTCATCGAGCCAGACAAAACCGCGGGCGTTGACCATCTCGGTCGCGTGCAAACCGACGCCGCCATATTCGCGGACGATCTGCCGGAACGCGTAGTTCGTGAACCCAGCCATCGGCGCCTGAAGAATCGGCGGATCGACTTTGATAGAACCGATCCAAAGAGGTGGGGGAGTCGATGTCATGCTGAAGAATTTGCCGAGCCAGAGGGTCGAGACTTGTCCGTTACGCGAGCTACTCAGCTTATCAAGCCGAGCCGCGTTTCAACAAGTGACGCCCGCCGCACAGCCGCCTGAAAACGGAGGCTCAGCAAATCGGAACGGGCTCGCCGATCGATTTCGATGCGATCGGTCGCTGCGGAAAAGAATTGCAGCGACGCGGCGGCTAGGTCCCGATGCAGAAGGGAGTCAGCGTTTGGGTGATGTGGCGTTGCAGGCTGGGCCACATTCCGGTCGATTTGGGGACAAAGTGGGCGTTGTCGTCGCGGACCCGTTGGATCATCGAAGGCGTTGCGCCGCCGCTGACGATCACCACCGGAATGTCCGACCAAGTCCATTCGCTGCGGATCATTTCTAGCACGCACATGCCGTTGCCCGCGGGCATATGGATATCGAGAACGATCATGTCGGGGCGATCGCGTTTGATCAGCACCAGTGCCGAGATCGCATCGTGAGCGATCGTTACGCGGAAGCCAAGATGCATGATCCGCCGCGACAATGCGGCGACCAGCTCGCGGTCGTCATCGGCGATCAGAATCGTCGGCACGGTTTGCGGATTGGGATCGGAATCCCCGCCAGTGCTATCGATCATCAAACAATTCAGATCCGGTCTCGAATCTGCCCTACGAATAATGGAAGTCGGCACAGCAATCGCCGTTGCCCGATCGCGGATCTCACCTGATCCACCGATCTGTTCATCGCGAGTATACGTTGCAAAATCGCATCGGCAGGGAAAGTTGAAAAGAACCTACGGCGATCCCCGCCGTTGCAAATCGGCGACATCCGATTCGCTGTGGCGTTGATTATTCGCCTCATCAACCGCCGTGCGACGGGGCGTGGCGACCGCCCAAGCATTGCGTTTACCTAACGTTTTCCCGATCCAACGCTCGATCGCCGCCGCGTTGCCGGGCCCGTTGGCATAAATTCTGCTTTGCTTGATGTCGCAACAGCCCTCGGGCCTCTCCCAATTCCATTTCGCCCCCCGCCGAAGTAATCCACCTCATGCACGCTGCAATGCTGGCCGAACTGGCTTCCTCTCTCGCTCTTCACGGCCCGAGTTTGCTGGCCGATGGAGCTTCGATTCCCCCCGCCGCCCTGCAAGACTACTGGGTCGTGTCGCGGAATCGCTCGACCCGTTGGCATCAGACCCTGGCGATGCATCGCCAGCTCGATCGATCCGGCGACCGGATCGGCTTGCAAGCCTGGTGGGAACAGCACCTGCCGACGCTCGAGGAGATCCTGGTCAGCGAGATCCTGACGCGAGTCTACGCGGCGTTGGGGCACGGATTGGACGCAAAGCACGCCGAACCGGAGATCTATCCTGTGGTGCACAGCGTCCACATCAGTCACTTAGAGGCGCGGAACCGGGTGCTGGGGCTGATGGTCGCTCAGCGTGGCGGATCCAGCCAAACGACGGCTCGGCTGAATCAGTTGCGAAAATCGGTCGAACGCTGGACCGACGTCCTGGTTGCACAGATTGCCGCGGTCAATCCCGACGCCGCCCGCTATGGGACCGTGCTGGAACGAACGCTCGAGTTTGCCGATGAAGCTGCCGACCAGGCGGGAGCAGTTCGCCAAACCCATCGCCGTTTATTGACAGCAACGCTTCGCAGCAGCTTGCTGCGTCAGATGCACGCAACCGCAGCCAACCCCGATGAAAACGGCAAGATCAGCGATGCGGTCTTGGTCTGCATTCGACCCGATATGTTCGATTCGCTCGGCACGCTGCAGTCGTTGTGGCTACATCGCCTGAAACATTCGGCGGAACAAACCGACAGCGTGCTGACGCAATTGCTGGCGCCAAACCTCGCCACCGCCGACCTGCTGCCGGACTTCGAAGCCGTTCGCGCCCCTGAATTCGCCCGACGTTTGCGGCGCTAGGGATAATGAACCCACCCGGCACCGCAAACGTGGAGCGCGAACAAATAAAGGAGTAGAACCAGCGAGGAAGTCGGTCGCAATCCAACAAGTGGCAGCGGCTGTTATCTCCAAGCTGGTCCCGATTGGATACGCGTAAAACCACCGCACACTCCGCAGCAACTTTCGGAAATAGTCCGATCTTTCTCCATCGCGCCGTGCGACGACCGTCCAATTCCTATCCCTCATCTGGCTACGAGAGGCCAGCGAAGAAGCTCTGCTAGCAACCTCAAACAGCTCGCACCGGCGCCACACAAGTCGTCTCCTGACAATGAGTTACGACGACGATGCGTTTTCATCGCACCGGAACCCAAGGAGCTTTGGTCTGGAGAAGTCTGTCCGCCGAGCATTTCCCGCATCACCGACAGCCACGCCTCGGAAAAAACTTATTTCCCGTACATCTTTATCGGGCCCCCCGCCAGAGTATCGGCCAGGGGGAGAGCGAGTCCGAGTTACCGCAAGCCTTGGAAACCAGCGGTATTCTCCAGCGGGACAAATCCCCTTCTCCGCATTGGAGCGTCAGAGCAAACGGTAACCCGACGCGTATGCGAGAGCTTCACACAGACACTCGCTCACGCGTCGGGTTACCAATAAGCCCCAGATTCCAACAGTGATCTGCGTGGAATTCTCCAGCAGAGCGTGCTGAACGAGGGACCACTCTCCACGCCTCTTCCGACGCCCACCGACGCGGAAAGCGACTAGAGCTTCGGTTTGGGGGGTGGTGGAGGCGTGGGATCTGGCTCAGGTTCCGGCTCGGGTTCCGGCTCGGGTTCCGGCTCGGGTTCCGGCTCGGGTTCCGGCTCAGGTTCCGGCTCAGGCTCAGGCTCAGGCTCAGGCTCAGGCTCAGGCTCAGGCTCAGGCTCAGGCTCAGGCTCAGGCTCCGGCTCGGGTTCCGGCTCGGGTTCCGGCTCGGGTTCTGGTTCCGGCTCAGGCTCCGGTTCCGGGGTGGGAGTCGGTGTTGGGGTTGGCTTGGGGGGCGGTGGCGGAGTTGCGATCGCCGACGCGAGAACGGTTGCCGCCCGTTCGGTCAACAGCGAGGTCTCAGCCGAAAGCGCGCTGCCGCCGGTATATTTGGTCAGATACCATGCGTTCTCCGAGGCCGCTGCGGTGATCGCGACAGTGACCTCCGGAGTGCTCTCGAGAATCTGATTCGGGGTGACTTGAATCTTCGCAACCGACAGCCCGTAGCGATTCAAGATCTCGTTCGCTCGCTCCGTTGCTTCCGCCGTCGACGCCCCTGGCACGATCACTCTCCGGCACGCTTCATAAGAAGCCGAATCGAGGGCGTGGCGGATGTTCGAGATCCGCACAAATTCGATCGAGCCTAAGATCAGCATCAACAGGATCGGCAAGATCACCGCGCATTCGACAACGTACGCGCCGGCGCGGCTAGTGAACGGCAGCTGGCGATCAGTCGATCTGCTTTGCCGCCGGAACTCTTGGTTTCTATTCTTCATTTCGTTAAACAGGTCAACAGAAGGTTGGTCGATTATTTTGTCAGAAGCGTCGGCATGCGTTTCGCAATCTCGGAAAAGACGACTTTTAATTCGTCACCGTTCTGAGCATGAAAGTGTTTGCCGTATCCCTTTTCGGCAACCTGTTTCATGCGGTTCTGGTCGGCTTCGTCGGAGAAGGTCACGCTGAAGATCATCGCTCCCCACTTGCTCGCCTGCTTGGCGGCGTAAACAGGATTGGTTCCTTCGTTGTGGATCCCATCGGTCAAGACGACGATCACTTTGCTGGCACCGTTGCGAGCTTCGATCCGGTTGACCAACGCGTCGACTCCTTTGACGATCCCGCCACCGATATTTGTCCCGCCGGCGCACAGCGATTGAGTGTAGACGTCCAGGGTGCTGCCGATCTTCGTAAAGTCGGCGGTCAGCGGCTGGTCGAGGTCAGCCGATTCGTTGTAGGTGACGACGGCGACTCGTTCGTCGGTAGGTGAGTTGGTGATCTCTTTCGCAAACACGTCGACTGCCGCCACCATGTCGCGCCATCGCGAGTTGGGCGGGGCGGGGTGGCAGAAGTCCCAGTCGACGGGAGCCGAACTCGGAGCGGGAGGATAGACCGCGGGTTCGTCCGATGCGTAGGCCATCGAACCGGATCGATCGATCACCAACGCGATGTCGACCTGGACCTGAGTCGAGATCGCGTGCTGTTCGGTTTCGATCGTGTTGCGTCCCAAGATTCCAGGCATTGGCAACGAGATCGGACCGTCGGCCGACTTGCCGTTGCGTCGCGCAAAGATCCGTACCGAATTGGGACTCGCGGTCCCGAGGATGAAATCATAACGAGCGGTTCCATACCGCGTGGCGGTGCCAAATTCGATGTCGCTGTCCTGCAGAGTCAACGGCATGTTGCCGACTTTGTTCCGCAGCGCCAACTGTTTCGCTCGCTGCCGCGCCGCCTCTTCGCTCTGCGACATCGTCAACTCGCGGCCACCAGCTCGGGCGGCAACATCGCTGACGATTGCGAGTTCGGTGCGCCGCAGTTCGATGCTGGCGGTGTTGATCGCAAACGCGGCGAGGATGAACATCATCGGCAACACGATGCTCATCAACACCAACACGCTCCCTCGACGCCGCAAACCGGCCGCTCTCGTGAGCTGCAAATTTCTATTTCGCTGCTGGATCATGTTCCGTGCTCCTTCATCACCGTGACTTCGCCAACGACGCTGCGGTTGGATAACACCAACAACGGCCCCAAACTGTTCCCCTCCAAATCGGCGCTGACGGTGACCGTGATCTCGGTCCCGTAGTCCTTATTCTGATAGTCGCTGGGAGTCACTTTGACCGACGCGTTGACAACGCGCCGAGCGAGCAAAATCTTGTCGCACGTCGCCTTCACGTTCGCTTCGGTCGTATCGGGCTGCAGGGCGACACGAGCTGCTTCGTAGGCGCAGATCGTGAGCGTCTGTTGAAGATGAATCGCAGCGGTAACCTCCTGAACGCCAAACGCGATCAGAAGAATCGTGGGAGCGACGATTGCCATCTCGACCGCCGCCACACCTTTGCGGGACCGATTACCAAAGGGCAGTTTCACGATTTGTTTCACCATCATTGATTTGAGGGGCAGACAGAGATTCCTCTCCATCGATTCGATGTCGATGGAGCCGTGGGAATCGCGCGCCGAGAACCGACGCGTCGTCGTGGCGAGCCGATGTCGCTTCAGGAATCTAGGTCAGCCGCCTTCAGGTGGCCTCTTGGATCGGCCGATCGATTGCGGGAACCCGAAGATCGAGCCTCAAACCTCGCGGCTCGTGTCGATCGAATTGGTTATGAGAAAACCCTTTGCTTAACGATACACAATGCTTTCATAGGCCTCCGAGCAGCAAACCCGCTCGCCCTAATCCGCCCCGTCTCGCCAGCTATCCACGCCTCCCCCAGCTAGGAAATCGCTGCAATTTACTTGCAACCAACTCCTGCCATCGCTACGCTCAGTGCAATTAAATACACAGTGTTCATAAAAACACGTCCCTTCGAGTGCTTTCCTAGTTGGGTCCGCCGCTTTCCAGCGACAAATTCCAGGAGACTATCATCGTGCGATCATGCCTACCTATCTTATCCCTGTGTGTCGGGTTCTCTGCGTTTTTCACCACGTCGCCGTCGAGTTTTGCCGTCGGTTTCTCGGCCACCGACGGACAGTTCCCCGCCCAGCACTGGGTGGTTCTCGATGCCAGCGGCTCGTTGACCGGAACGGTTGCGATCGGCGAAGCCGAAGCGTCTCAAGCCGCCTCCGACACGCAGGTGATCCTCGTTCCGCTTGCCGATCCCGAGCAACGGGTCTGCACCCGAACCGATGCCGAAGGAAACTTCTCGATTGCCAACCCGCAAGTCGGCGTCTACGGACTTGTCGCGTACGGGCGACAGGGAATGGCCAGCTACACCATCCACGTCCTGCCGCCGATTAGCGTCGATTCGCTTTCGCCCCTGCCGCAATCCCATCTGCAAATCGCACTGGCCGGCGCCGACCAAAATCTGTCGAAGCGGATGGTCCGCAGCTACGGCCCCGTTGTGACAACCCAGCCGACCAAGCACCGATATCAGTTGGCTAGCGTGAAAAGTAACGTCGCCGACGATCCGACGTTGCGCCGCGTCGAACTCTTGCCATCGGGCGATCTCGAGGGGCAATTGCGATTGCCTGCGACCGATCCGGGAGAATCCCAATCCCTGGACAGCTTAAACGTGATGCTAGTTCAAAACAGCAAGGTCGTCGCCCGAACGACAGTCGACAGCGACGGTCACTTCCGCATCGCCGAACTGAAGCCCGGTTCTTATGGATTGATCGCGTCCGGAGCGGCCGGCTTCGCATCGTTCGGTTTCGACGCCGTCATCAGCGCCGCGCGGACTACGCAAATGCCCAGCCGAGCTTTATTCCGACAGGCTTCGACGCAGATTCGACACGGACAAAGCGTCATCTGCTGTCCGCCACTGGTCTGCGAAATCTGTCCTAGCCCAGTCATCACCGTCGTCGAATCCTGCGTCGAACATGTCGATTCCTGCGACTGTTGCCAGGAGGAGGAGTTTGATGTGGAAGACGAAAGCATCGGGACCGAAGACGAATTCGCATCGGCCGATGCCGGCTTTGGTGGAGGCTACGGCGGCGGATACGGTGGTGGCTTTGGCGGCGGCGGTGGAGGAAGTGGTGGCTTCGGCGGACTCGGTGGGATCGCCGGCCTTGCTGGACTAGCCGCTGTCCTCGCAAACGACAGCAACAGCGGCAGCGGTTTCGGGCTGCCTGTCGTGACGAGCCCATTCCTCCCATAACGCGACGCCGGGTTGCCTGGCGAACAGCCCAGCAGCACCCTGCGAATGTCGGCAGCACTTGCAAGTCTATAGAGATTCGATAGACTCCAAGCCAACAACCGACAAGCCTTTGGTGGCGACCAGCGTGGTCATTCGGTGAACGAAATCCTACCTGTTCGCTGCGGAGCAAGGCATCGTGATTCAAGGCATCGTCCCACCATTAGTTACGCCACTATCCAACCAAGACGCGCTTGATGGCGACGGACTGCAGCAGTTGATCGAGCATCAAATCGATGCGGGAGTCGACGGGCTGTTTGTGCTCGGCACAACCGGCGAAGGCCCCAGTCTCAGCGCCGCGCTTCGAGCCGAGATGATCGCCCAGTCGGGCCGATTGATCGACGGGCGCGTTCCGATGTACGTCGGGATCACCGACACCTCGCTGGTCGATGCGGTGAAGTTGGCCGGAGTTGCCGCCGACAGCGGAGCCGCCGCGGCAGTCGCCGCGCCGCCGTTCTACTTCCCCGCCGGACAGACCGAACTCCGCGGCTGGTTCCAGCGACTGGCCGATGCCTTGCCGCTGCCGCTGTTGCTGTACAACATGCCCAGCTGCACCAAGATTGCTATCGAACTGCCAACGATCGAAGCGCTGATCGATCACTCCAACATCGTTGGCCTCAAAGATAGTTCCGGCGACCTGAAATACCTTGGCGAAGCTGTCCAATTGGCCGCCGCTCGTCGTCCCGATTGGCCCGTCTTGGTCGGCCCCGAAGCCCTGTTGGTCGAAGCGATGGGATTGGGAGCTGTCGGTGGCGTTGCCGGTGGTGCCAACTTGGCTCCCAAGCTGTTCACCGAGCTGTTCGCGGCAGTGCAGCGCAAAGACCAAGCGACGATCGACCGGCTGCAACCGATCGTGATCCAGTTGCAGACGCTGTACGGTTTTGGCAAATACGGATCGTCTTACCTGAAGGGGCTCAAGTGCGCGTTGGATCTCCGCGGCATCTGCTCCGGTTTGCTAGCTGCACCATTTGACGTCTTCAAGCCTGCCGATCGGCAACGCGTGGCGACCTGGCTGGATGGCTTCGCCGACTCCGGCTTCCTGGCTCAGTGATCGGGTAACGACTGAATTTTTTTCAGCAATTTCGGCTCCCCTCTGCTTATAGCGTGCCGATTTTGCCGATCCGACCCTAGTGCGGATGTGTGTCGATCGAACCGGTCGACACACGCTAGCGTCGGATACCGCGGCACGAATAGATTTTTCTCGGGGGGGAAACGATGCGCGTCGAAACCGAAAATCCATTTCTGACTCAACGATCGCAAGTCTTGCAGCAGGACCATCAGGTTCAAGATCTCTTCAGCCAGATCCTCGAATCGGTGGGGCGCCAAGGCTACGCATCGGCCGAACCTCTCGGCGAGGAACCGATCACAAGCGATCAGATTACCGAATCGTGGGGGACGTGGTTCGACGTCCATCGCAGCGGGCAATACTCCAGCGCGGATCAGCCCGATTCTCTGCGGCAAGCCTACGGTGAAGTGCTGGCAGGTGCCTACAGCGACGGCGGCTACGTCGCCCCCAAAACGTTTTTGAAGGGGCTCTCGAAGGAGCAACTGAAAACAGTGCAGGAGGTCAACGCACTAGCCGATCCGATCCACGTCGACAACTTGACCGAAGAGGGTGCGTTGAACCTGTTGTTACCCCGCGCGGCACAGGTCGACATCAATCGCGATGGATTCACCCAGTCGGGACGCGGCTACGGTTTCCGATTCCCCGACAGCACGACACCGCCAGACGTTGTCCAGGCGTGGGAAGAGACGACCGCCGGGATGTCGTGGGGCGAACGTGCGATGCATGAGTTGCAGATGAAAATGCCGTTGATAAGTGCGAACTTCTTCGTCGACGCCAACGGAGCCTACTCGCACCACTACGAACCGGGAGATCCCGAGTTCACCAACCCGATGACCAAACCGGGTTACTCCTATCAGAAAGTGGCTCAAGGCTGGTTGGACCACTACGAATATCTCAAAAACGAAACGCCTCCAGAACAATACGCCCAACAAACCGACTTCTGGAGCCGGTTTAAATCGGCATTGATCGAGCAGGGAGCCGATTAGGGTCGCGCCGCATAGAACACGACGCGGCGAATTTGGCGGCTCGCGTCAAACCAACGCCGCCAATCCCGCGCGGTTACAACCGCGCGGGGCTAACCGGTATCGATAGCGATCCGCGGTCGATCAGACGGCGAGTCCAAATCGCCCGTCGCGCGGCAGATCCTGCTGGCGGACCACGGTCTCGAAATCAAACTCCCCCGGCTCGAAGTCGAGCGGGACGTGGCAGTTTGCCGGTTCGATCCCGTTGATCTTCCAGTCGAATCGCCGCCACCAAGACAGCGACTTGGCCCAACTGCGAATCGCACCGGAGATCCGCACCGCCATCGGATGATCCAGCTCGTGGGTCTCCGTTAACACCGAGACCGCACCGCTCGGGGAACCTTTCATCAGCAGCGCCGTTGCGAAGTTTCGCTTGTAGGCATTGCTCAGCTCTTTTCGCTCGGACACTCCGTCGGCTTGCAACACAAACTGACGAAAGACGGCGACAGCTTCCTCGGGTCGCCCCGCCCGCATCAGGCAGACGCCCAAGGCGTTGCGGATCTGGATATCAAAACCGGCGGCTCGCAGGACTTCGACAGCTTCTTCGTAATCAGACTCCCGCACCAGACTGGCGACGCGTTCAAAGACCTGATGCTTGAACCCGGCTTTGGTAGGACTCAGTTGCGATTGGTTGGGGTGCTTCTTCGCCCCCTCGTGACTCTTCTTCGATACGTTGGATAAATTGCGCGCAGACATCGAGACAGCTCTCTATAGAAAGAGGAATATGCGTAGATAAAAACAGATTTCAAACAGACCGTGGAGGTTGTTTAAATCTGCAAACGCACATTCAGCCCGACCAGCGTCGCGCCGCAGCCCAGCATCGATCGCTGAGAGGATGCCGCTATCGCCAACGAACTCCATCGGCTCGATACAGAGTCCAGCAGCGCCACCGCGTTGCCAAACGGTTTGGCCTCTTGCTGTCGAAACTCGCCCTGCTGAGCACCGTTGGGCAGCTCGACTCTCAGGTACGGTTTGGCAACAACCGCACCATCGATCGCTGCCTGCTCTGCAGCTCCACCGCGCGAAGACGCAGGACGCATCCCCAGCGGTGCGACTTGAGCTACCGCGACGCAGATCAGCAACCCGATCACCGGCCCGGCGGCGCAGCGATTCCCCGAGGGCTGAGCCCCTACAGGTTTAAGATCGCGAGGAGATGCTTGACGCGGCATCGTAAGAAAGCGAGCAGAGGAAAAGCGCAGCCGAAATGGAACATGAAATTAAAAGGCTTCGCATACATCATCTATTATCGGCCCGCAGCTCCCAACGGCAAGAGCGAATGATCGCAGGCCCTGGGCAATTCAGTGTTTCAATTTGAGGTATCAGCCGGCACGCGTTAGCGTCCGGTTTCACAGGAGAACGCCACGCCAGCGTGTGCCGGCGATTACGCCGCGGGTTACTGCGGCGGCAAAAGTCGAGCTAAGCAAAACGCTTGACCTAACCCACTCCAAGATCCGGAAAACGTTAGGATTCGACTAGAAGACGTTGATCCAGGAAGACTGGAGAGCCTTGCAAAGAGTGGGCGAGGAGTCCTGGACTCAAGCCATTGGTCGAGGTTCCTGCATCGCAAAATTCGAGGCCCTAATTGTTGCCTCTGCGCGAAAGATCGACGGCAAGAACATTGTCATCTTTCCCCAGAATCTCTCCAACACCAGCAAGATCGACATTCTCGGCAGCGACCAACTGCCGACGTGAAGACGCATTCAAGCATGCACAAATGCAGGAAATAATGCTTGCCGATCTGCTTGCGTCCGATAGAATACAACAGGAGGATTCGAGCATGACAACCGAAAAGCGTACGCCAAGAGCAAAGACGGCAAAGAACCGACCAACCAAAAGAGCGACCGCGAGAGGGGGGAAAGTCCAGGCACGATCAAGCAAAACGGGCAAGCGAACGGTGTCGCTGAAAACAGTGTCGACCGACGGTACGATTGTTTCTGGAAATCGCTCCGGTGCTAAAAACGTGATCGTCAGCACGGGAGTACGCGGCCTCAAGGGACAAGGACTACTTCAAGTTGGACAAGTGAAAAAGCTTGAACTTCGCGATCGTTTAGGAATGCCCCGGCAAATGTTCGGGCGCATCGTGAACGTGGCGGAGCGAACGATTGCCAAAGTAGAATCGGGCAACGCTGACGCCGACAAGTTGATACGACCTTACAACGAAGTTTATCGGCTTTGGGAAGCGTTAGGCGATTTGGTTGACCCCGAATCGCTTGGCCTATGGTTCCAGACTCCCAACGAGTCTTTCGATGGATTGAAACCGGTCGAGGTCATCGAGCGTGGCGAAATTGATCGACTCTGGGACATGGTGTTCGAGTTGCAAACAGGTATGCCGGGATAATGAAAAGATTGCAATGAACGCTGACTCCAAAGAATCCGCTTTCGGGCAGGACAGCAACGACCAAATGATCGCCAGCGGTGGGAAGTTGGGCGAAACTCGTGAGCCGCAAGGGGCTAGCCGCGAGTTTTGGTTGGGCTAGCGACTTGCCGCTCATGCCATGTCCTTCTGGATCAGCCCACTGAGGTTCCCGCATGAATATCACCTCGCCACAACAGATTGATACATGGCTGTCGTCCCGATCAGAACACCAAAGGCTGGAGTTCAAAGAGGCCAAGGATCAGTTCGACAACAAAAAGCTGTATCGTTATTGCGTCGCGATCGCCAACCAAGGCGACACTCACCCTCCCACCTGGGGTGGATGGCTTATAAGAAAAGACGATTGACGACAGCCATGCAATCGATAATACTCGGGCCGTTCGAGGTGACGGGAGTGTTGTTGCACTGCCCGTGAACAGGGAACTCCGGTGAAATTCCGGGACGGTCCGGCCGCTGTGTGCCGCTGGCAACCTCAATCGGGTTGCATCGATTGCTTCTTCTTTTGGCCATTGCTCGGTTAGCGAGTGAGAAGGCGTGGAGCTATCGAAACGGTGGTGAGTCAGAAGACCTACCTCGCACAAGATGATTCTGTGCCTTCTCGGATTGAGGCGGTTGTCGCGATCGAATGTCATCCCATTCGATCGGAATGATTTTCTTGCAGTGACCAATTTGGCGTACAGCCCATCCTCGTCTCTCATCCGCTGCGCTTTCGAGCGCGATGGCAAGAGTGCGGTTGTGGCCAACGACGCCCAAATCTCTTATGTCCCATTCCATCAAACACGAGTTTTCGTACGCAGTTGCCCCAACCAGCCTCGCCAAAAATTCAAAACGCGGTTTCACGCTCGTTGAACTTTTGGTCGTGATCAGCATCATCGGGGTCCTCGTCGGCCTGTTATTGCCCGCCGTCCAAGCAGCTCGCGAAGCTGCACGACGGATGTCATGCAGCAACAATCTAAAACAGATCGGCCTCTCGCTTCACAACTATGAATCGGCGTTCCGAGTCTTCCCGTCCCAGTCGTCATCGCCGGGGCCGGGTGCAGAGTGGACGACGCAGCGGGGCAGCTGGTTCACGTCGATCCTGCCGTTCATCGAACAAGACGGACTCTTCAGTTCCTTCGACAGTGACTATCACTGGCACGCCCCGGAGAATCTCGAAGCGGTGTCGACGGAAGTCCCAATGCTTCGCTGCCCATCGGCTCCCGATCGCACTGGGTTTGAGTGGACGGTGCTTGTCGATTATCCCAACGGTTCGTCGACCTATTCGCTCACCGCGAGAGACACCTATTACGGCGCCACCACCGACTACGCCAACGTCGGCGGTGTCGGATCGCAGCTGAGTGCAACGCTTCCACCACAGCAGCAACTCTCCGATCCAAGCAACTGCGGCGTGCTCAAATCAACCGCCGTACGATTGGCTGAAATCATTGACGGCTTGTCCAACACCGTCTTGCTGGTGGAATGTGCCGGACGGCCTGTGCTGTACCAAAACGGACGTGCGGTACCCGACGGTGCCACTCCCAAAACATGGAGCGGAAGCTCCAGCGTGACGCGGCCCCTGCCGACCGGTGGCGTCTGGGCCAGCCACAACAAAGGGTTTCTGGTGTACGGATCCCAACCCGATGGCAACACCGCGATTCGTCCCGGTCTGTGTAGCGTGAATTGCAGCAACGACAACGAGGTCTATGCGTTCCATCCCGGCGGAGCCAATGTGCTGATGTCCGATGGGGCGGTGCGGTTTATAAGCGAATCGCTCCCGATCGAGCAGCTTGTTGCGTTGGTCAGCCGCAATGGGCGGGAGGTCGTTTCGATTGACTGATCCGCCGCAAGCCAAAGTGTTGATGGTCGTGGGAACCAGTTCGTCGGCGGGCAAGAGCCTGTTGACGGCTGCGATCTGCCGTTGCTTCGCTCGACGCGGTTTACGCGTCGCACCGTTCAAAGCGCAGAACATGTCCAACAACGCAGCGGTCTGCAGCGGCGGAGGCGAAATCGGCAGGTCGCAAGCACTGCAAGCGATTGCCGCGGGCGTGGCCCCCAGCTTGGACATGAACCCGGTTTTATTGAAACCCGAAGGGCAGACCCGTTCGCAAGTTGTGGTCAATGGCCAGCCGACGCAAACGCGTGAAGCGACCGATTACTTTCAACGCCGCGAACAATTGTGGCCCATCGTCACATCGGCTCTCGACCGACTGCGGGCCAACAACGATGTTGTCGTGATCGAAGGGGCTGGCAGCCCGGTAGAGTTGAATTTGGCGGGCGTCGAACTGGTCAACATGTCGGTTGCCCGCTACTGCCAGGCTCCCGTCTTGCTGGTTGGCGACATCGAACGCGGCGGCGTGTTCGCGCAATTGCTCGGCACCCTGTGGCTACTGTCGCCCGAAGACCGCGCGCTGGTGCGGGGGCTGATCGTCAACAAGTTTCGAGGCGATCTTTCGCTTTTTGATTCGGGAGTGGAGATCCTGGAGCAGCGCGGCAAAGTTCCCGTGCTTGGCGTTCTCCCCTGGATCGGATCGCTGCACTTGCCCGAAGAAGATGCGGTGGCGCTGGACTGTCTGGCCCAGCCCAGCGATCCTTCAAGCGAGACAGACGAAGGCCGGCGCGTCGACGTCGCCGTCATCCGGTTGCCTCACATCGCCAACTTCGACGACTTCGATCCCCTGGATGCCGAACCCAACGTTCGGCTGCGCTACGTTCGTTCGTGCAGCGATCTGGGGGATCCCGATGTGGTAATCCTGCCTGGCACCAAAAACACCTTTGGCGATCTGAAATGGTTGCGCGACGTCGGGCTAGCCGATCGAGTGAAGCAATTGTCGGAAAAGGAAACGCACATCATCGGCATCTGTGGTGGCTATCAGATGCTGGGCCGACAGATCAACAACCCGCAAGGTCTGGAAGGCGGAGCGCATCGCGTCGAAGGACTGGGCCTGCTGGATGCCGAGACCACCTTCGGAGCGGCCAAACAGACTCGCCAGGTTCGGTTTGAAGTCCTCGACGAATCGGTCGTCCAAGGGATGCAAGGACAGACAGTTGTCGGCTACGAAATTCACCACGGCCAAACAGCAACTCAATCCGCTTGGTTGAAAAAGACCGACGCCCAAGAACCTTCGGAAGCAGCGGGCGCCGTCGATGGTGCCAGCGCCGCCGGGGGCCGGATCTGGGGATGTTATCTGCACGGCCTGTTCCACAACGATCCGTGGCGCAGCGCATTGTTGCGGAAACTAGGAATCTCGCCCGCCCCCGCTCAAGCCCTCTCATCGCACGACCAACTGCAACACTCTCTCGATCGGCTCGCCAATGCCTTTGAGGCACACGTCGACTTTGATCGATTGATGGACATTGTGTTCGAATCCTCCCCTCCACAAGAGCCCCAACATGACGGATGAAACCAACGAAGAACATCGCAAGCGGATGGTTCGGATCAACGAGATCAAAGATCGGCAACTAGCCAGCGCCACCAAGGAAAAGGGGCTGGTGATCGTTCACACCGGTGCGGGCAAAGGCAAATCGACGGCAGCGTTTGGGATGGCGATCCGCGCCCTCGGCCAAGGCATGAAGGTCGGGATCGTGCAGTTCATCAAGGGAGCGATCCCAACGGGAGAAGCCGAATTCATCAAACAGATCTCCGCAACCGGCATGCCGATCGAAATGCACACGATGGGCGAAGGGTTCACTTGGAAGACTCAAGACCGCGAGCGCGATATCGCAACCGCGATGAAAGGCTGGGAGCAGGCGGTCCAACTGATGCGCGACCCGTCGTTCGACCTGATCGTGTTGGACGAATTAAACATCGCAACCAAATACGATTACGTCCCCGCGTCGGTGGTCGTCGACGAATTGTTGGCGAAGCGGCCGATGTTGCACGTCGCGGTGACCGGCCGCAACGCCAGTCCGGAACTGATCGAGATCGCGGATTTGGTATCCGAGATGAAGGTCATCAAACATCCGTATGCCCACGGCATCCAACCGCAACGTGGAGTCGAGTTTTGATGTCGCAAGCTGACGAGCAAGATCAATCTTCCGGTCCGGCCGGCTCGGTGACGCTGGTTCTCGGAGGCGTGCGGAGCGGCAAGAGTCGGTTTGCGCAAGACCTCGCCGCGCAAATCGGCGGCGACGACGTGCTGTTTGTTGCCACCGCACAGGCTTCGTTTCAAGACCAGCCGGCCGACGAAGAGATGACGCGCCGCATCGATCATCACCGGCGGTCGCGTCCGTCGGCGTGGTCAACGCTCGAGCAACCACGGGACGTGGGACAAGCGATCCTGCAGACATCGCATCTGGCAAGCGTCGTGCTTGTCGATTGCTTGACCCTGTTGGTCAGCAACGTCATCTGCGACGGCGACCACTCCAAAAGTGGGCTCCACGATTTGGAAGCCCGCGTGATCGCGGAGGTCGATGCATTGATCCAGGTCGCTGCGAAACGACCGACACATTTGATCATCGTCTCGGGCGAAGTCGGTTGTGGCATCGTCCCCGAACATCCGCTGGGACGCACGTTTCGCGATCTGCTTGGCTTGGCGAACCAACGCCTCGCCGCCTCCGACGCGACAACCTACTGGATGGTCGCTGGACTGGCGATCAACGCGACAGCGATTGCATCCTCCACCGAACAGGCGGCTCAACAGATCCAACATCTCGCCAACGGAGCAGTCCAATGAACCACGCTCATCGTACGCTCCGATTTTGGTTGCTGCCTCTCCTAACGCTGCTCGCATTTGCCGCGGGCTGTCGCCAGGAAACGTCCAGCAGACCGGAGACCTCGCCGTCGGCGAGCGTCCAAACGATTTCCGATCGCCTGGATCGCGAAGTTCCGGCACAGCAACCCGCACAGCGAATCATCAGCCTCTCACCGGCGACCACGGAACTGTTGTTCGCCCTCGGACTCGGCGACTCGGTTGTCGGCGCAACCAAACATTGCAACTTCCCCCCCGCAGCACTCGAAATCCCACGCGTTGGCGGCGGCACGCTGGAGAGCATCAGCGCCGAAGTCATCGTCGCGGCTCAGCCGGATCTGGTGCTTTGCAAATGGGACTATCATCAACCGTTGATCGAATCACTGGATCGGTTGCAGGTCCGATCGATGGCGATTGGTGCCAAGAATCTGCAGGAGTTGTTCGAAGAGGCGAGGTGGATCGGAAAGTTGACCGACCGCACCGCGGAGGCCGAAGCGTTGGTCAGCAGGATGCAAAACCAACAACAGCATCTGTTGAACGTCGTCTCGCGCGTCAAACACGATCCTCCGATCCGCGTCTTCTACGAAGTTTGGGACGATCCATTGATGACCGCGGGACCGGATTCCTTTATCGACGAATTGCTGACGATGGCGGGGCTGCAAAACATCGTTTCCGACACGGCGGTTCGGTACCCAAGAATCAGTTCCGAAACGGTACTGCAAGGCGATCCCCAGTTGATCCTGGCACCAACAACCCATTTTGAGCAAGTCGACCTCGCGGAGATTCGCTCCCGACCGGGCTGGGATTTGATCACCGCCGTGACCAACCAGAGAATCTACTTGATCTCGGGCGACGAGATCTCTCGCTGTGGACCGCGAGTTCTCGATGCGTTGGCAGAGATCATCGTGGCGGCATACCCCGAAGCACGCGAGGACCTGCAGTTGGATGCAACCGACCAAACGAAGGTAGCACCCTAGATGTCAGCTCGCTGGAACATTCTGTTTGCGTCGATGGTGATGCTAGTTGTGGCGGTTTGCGTCTGCCTCGTGGGAGCCACCTCGATCTCGCCGAGCGAACTGTTTGCTGCGGCGACCGGCGGAGCTAGCTTAAGCGAATCGGACCGCGCGATCTTGTTCCAGCTGCGTCTGCCGCGAATCGTGGCTGCCGCATTTGTTGGCGGATCGCTTGCCGCAGCCGGTGTCGGCTTTCAGGGACTGTTCCGCAACCCATTGGCCGAACCGTATGTGATCGGCGCATCGAGCGGGGCAGGGCTGGGGGTGGCGATCGTCGTGATCTGCGGTCTGCGGGCATCGATCTGGTCGATCGGCGCGGTCGCCTCGCTTGCGATGCTTGGTTCGGTCGGGGTCGTGATGTTGGTGTTGATCGTCGGCAGTTTGGCGCGAACCACCTCCACGACGTCGCTGTTGCTGGCGGGAGTGGTGATCAGCAGCATGGTCAATGCGATCGTATCGGCGCTGATGTTCTTGTTCGACCAAAAAGCGGTTGTGATCCTGTCGTGGTTGATGGGATCGCTTGCCAGCAGCCACTGGGGAACGGCGATCTTGGCGGCCACTTTGGGTGGCGCAGGGATGATCGGAATCGGTTTACTGTCGAGGCCTTTGGACGCATTCGCCTTGGGCGACACCGCCTCGCAATCACTCGGATTGGACCTGTCCCGATTCCGCTGGTTGATCATCGGCGCCGCCAGCTTGGCGACCGCGGGCGCCGTGGCCGCCTCCGGAGTGATCGGGTTTGTCGGTCTGATCGCACCTCACATGGCGCGGCTGTTCGTCGGACCTCGACATGCTGTTTTGATTCCGATGAGCGTTTGCATCGGGGCGACGTTGATGCTGCTGGCGGATGCCGTGGCTCGAACGGTGATCGCTCCGGCAGAACTGCCCGTCGGCATCGTCACCGCACTCCTAGGGTGTCCTGTCTTCCTGTGGTTATTACTCAGCCGCCGAACGGGAGCATCCGCATGACGACTCTGTCAGCCCGATCGATCCGCTTTGGGTTCCATCGCGACAACGACGTGATTCGCGACCTGTCGCTGGATCTTGCCGATGGCGATGTGCTGGCGTTGTTGGGCGGCAACGGCGCGGGCAAGACGACGCTGTTGCGTCTGCTGGCTGGGCAATTGGTGCCTCAGCAAGGCGAGATCCTGCTGGACGACATGCCGATGCAAGCGTGGTCGCGGCGCGAGATTGCCCAACGCGTCGCGTTGATGCCACAGTCGGAGCGGTGCGAAGCAGGGCTTTCGGTTCGCGAGATGGTTCGACTGGGCCGAGCTGCTCATCGCGGTTGGTTGATGCCGTTGACCGAGGATGACGAACAAGCGGTCGACGAAGCGCTGCGGGTCACCGACATGCATCAGCTTCATCATCGGCAGGTCACGACGTTGTCGGGAGGCCAGTTGCAACGAGCGATCTTGGCGCGGTCGCTCGCCCAACACGCTTCGGTCCTGCTGTTGGACGAACCGACCAGCGGGCTCGATCTAAAACATCAATACGACTGCTTGAACCAAGTTCGCCAGCTGGCAAAAGAGCGGAATCTGATCGCCGTCGTCTCGATGCACGACTTGAATCAAGCGGCGATGTTCGCCGATCGAGTTGCCTTGTTGGCCGACGGGCAAGTCTTGGCGATGGGGGATTGCGAGTCGGTCTTTACCGAGGACTTGATCTACCAAACCTATGGCATCCGTGTGACCGTTGCGAAGCACCCCATCCACGACACGCCGCTAATCGTCCCGTTGTGCCAGGAAAGGTCACCGGGATGATACCGATGTTTGTAATTCTGATTGCTGTTTTGCTGGACGTTCGTTGGGGCGAACCGCCCAACCGTTTCCACCCTGTCGTTTGGATGGGATCGCTGATCGCATGGGCGAAAAAGAGATGCCCCGGCGATTGCGAAAATCGCAACGGCAACAAGCTCCGTTTTTTGTGGGGCATCGCAATCGTTGTCGTCGGTTCCTGCCTGGTTGGACTGGTCGGTTGGATCATCCAGGTCGGAAGCTCGCGAATGATCGCGGGGGAATTTTTCCAAAAACCGTTCGCCTGGGTGATCGTCGTGTTGGTGCAAGCCTTGGTGCTGAAATCGTGCTTCGGCATTTCGGCACTCTATCGTGCTGGACAATCGGTCTTCGAGGCACTCAGCCAAGAGGACATTCCGCGGGCGAGAACGCAGCTCGCCTATCACTTGGTCAGCCGCGACGTCGAACATTTATCCGCGTCGCAGATATCGGCCGCCGCGATCGAATCGGTCGCAGAGAATACGTCCGATTCGATTGTCGCCCCGCTCTTCTTTTATGTTACCGCTGGTTTGCCAGGCGTTTTGATCTATCGCTTTGCCAACACCTGCGATGCGATGTTGGGTTATCGCACAACGGAATTGGAGTGGCTCGGAAAACCAGCTGCTCGCTTCGACGATCTCCTGAACTTGATCCCCGCACGCATCACCGCGGTTCTGATGATCGCTGCGAACAATCCATTTCGCCGCGAAGCGTCGTCGGCATTAAAAACGTGGCTCCGCGATGCCCGCGCGACTGCCAGCCCCAACGCAGGGCATCCGATGAGCGTCGCTGCGGGACTGCTGGAGGTCTGCCTTGAAAAGCGAAACCATTATCGGCTGGGTTGGGAATTCCCGCCGCCAACTCGTGCTGACATCTCCCAAATGCTGGTCTTGTTCCGGCGCACGGTTTGGCTTGCCGTGATTCTCGCATCTGCATCCTGTCAGATCGCAATGTTCCTTCCATCCAGGAGCACTCCATGAAAGCGCCCCCAGCATCGACTGGCGAAGAGCACCACGGTGGCATCGATTCGAACGAACTCAAAGCCCGCCAGATCGATCCGCGAAATGTGCTCGACCTCAGCAGCAACCTGTTGTTTGTCGACCATCCGCAACGCGTCAAGAATGCGATCCGGACATCCCAATTCTCGCACTACCCCGATCGCGATTGTGGTCCGTTGTTGGATGCGCTGGCAGCGCGACACCAGATCCCTACCGATCGCATCTTGGCGGGAAACGGTTGCTGCGAATTGATTCACTTGGTCGCCAGCACGCTGTTGGATTCCGGAGACCGCGCGATGGTGGTCGGCCCCACTTTTTCAGAATACGCGCGGGCGTCGCGGATCGCTGGTGCGAATGCCTATGAAGTGCGTTCGCACGCGTCCGAAGCGTTTGCAGTTCCCACCGAAGCGCTCCAGAACGATCTGGAAAGTCAGCCGCCGCGACTGGTCTGGATTTGCAATCCCAACAACCCGACGGGGCAACGGATCGACGCTGTGGTGATCCAACATTGGGTGGAGTCCTTTCCGCAAACGACCTTTGTTGTCGACGAATCGTATATCGATTTCTCCGTGTCGACGCAGAGTCTTGTCGGAAACGAAGCCGCAAACTTGATAGTCCTACGTTCGATGACCAAGTCGCACGCGTTGGCTGGGCTGCGATTGGGATACCTGGTCGCATCGGAGCCGCAGATCCAAGCGTTGACCGCGCGACGCATCCCTTGGTCGGTCAACGAACTTGCCCAAGCCGCCGGTGTCGCCGCGCTCATGTCGCAGCCCCATTACGATGCCGCGATGCAGCGTCTACAAACCGAACAAGCGCGTTTGATCGGCGAACTTCGGCAACGCGGCTACGATCCACTTTCCAGCGAGACCGGTTTCTTCATGCTGCCGGTAGGAAATGCCACGGCGTTTCGCGATCGATTGTTATCAAGCGGTGTCCTGGTGCGAGATTGCACTTCGTTTGGACTTCCCGAGCATGTCCGGATCGCGATCGGTGACGCTTCGGCAACCGACCGTTTGCTCGCCGCGATCGACGGCCGCCCGCTGATTGCCACGACGCCAAGCGATGCGGTTGAGTCCGGCAGTGCGCCGACTTGGGGAGACGATTTTCGTTCCCAGCTGTACCAACTGTTTCGCCTGCGACGCGATGTGCGACGCTTCCGTACCGACCCCATCGCCCCACAGCTGATGGCTCAATGGATCGAAGCCGCCTGCATGGCACCTTCGGTTGGGCTGTCGCAACCGTGGCGATTCCTGTCGGTCGATCAACCATCGCTTCGCGAGCGGGTTTCGGCGGAGTTTGAATTGCAGAACGAATCGGCAGCAAGCGGATACGAGGATGCCGAACGCCAGCAGTATCAAAAACTGAAGCTCGCCGGACTTCGCGAAGCCCCCGAACAGCTCGCTATTTTTGTTGTCCCCGAACCGTCGCAAGGGCGTGGGCTGGGGCGGCAAACGATGCCCGAAACGGTTGTCTATTCCGTCGTCGCCGCCATCCAGAACCTCTGGCTGGCAGCCCGCTGTGACGGCGTAGGTGTCGGCTGGGTTTCCATCCTTCGACCGGATCGCATCAGCAAGATCCTGGCGGTCCCCGATCACTGGCAATTGATCGCCTATTTGTGCTTAGGGTACCCGAGCGATCCCGCCCAAGAGATTCCCACGCTTGAGCTGGCCGGCTGGGAAGAACGCATGCAGACAAACCAATTGTGGACTCATTCATGACATCGATCGAAAATTTGTTGTTCGACATGGCACAACTGTTCTGGTGGCCGGTGCTGCTGCTGGTGCTGTTCACGTTTGCCTACGCGCTGTTCAAACTCGGCGGCTTCCTGATCGAAGCGTTCCTGCGACTGCGGCTGCCGCAGCGGCATTGGGTCGTTCCGACCAATGCAACCGGTTCGCTCGAATCGATGGAACTGCTTGTGCTTCGCGAGCTGGAAGGGTTGCGACTGTGCAGCCGGATCGCACCGATGCTGGGACTTGTCGCGACGATGATCCCTCTTGGGCCTGCGCTTGCCGCCGTGTCGTCGGGGCAGTCGCAAATCACCGCCAACAGCATGGGGGGCGCGTTTGCAGCAGTGATCATCGCGTTGGTCGCGGCGTCGATCACGTTTGCGATCTATACCATCCGGCGGCGATGGTTAATGCAGGAATTGACGCATTGGATGGAATCCCAAACCAGCGAACCGGAGTCGACATGAACCGACGCCGTATCCAAATCCTCAGCAGTGACGACAGCGATCCGATGCTCTCATCGATCAATTTGGTCGATGTCTTCTTGGTCGCGTTGGCGATCCTGATGATCGCGTTGATGAATCACCCGTTGGCCGATTTGGCAAGCGGCGATTTCACGCTGATTCGCGATGAGGGGAAGCCGACGATGGAGATCATCGTCAAGCAAGGGAAACAACTGTCACGCTTTCAGTCGACGGGGCTGTCTTCCGAAGGGAACGGCACCGAAGCCGGCACCGCCTATCGCATGAAGGACGGGTCGATGGTCTACGTCCCCAAATCGAGCCCTTCGGACAACGAACATCCATCCCAACCATGACCTCATCACAACACGACTTCATTCGACACATTGCACTCAAAGGCTCTCGGTTGTCACGCTACGATTCACACACAGAACGGTGTTCCTTGGTTTTACAAAACGTTCGACGCCCCTGGTTGTCCACCGGTTCGATCCTCGCGATCGCCCTGGCGTCGGGCCTTTGCATGGCCTGCAACCGGCAAGCGTTCGCCGACGAAGAGGACAAGTCGGTGCTGGTCCTGCATTCCTATTTGATCTCGCCGGCGCGGATCGCAACGCTGCAATCGGCGACGAAAGAGGCACCGGTCGATTTGCGTTTTTTGGCAGCCGACTCAGCTGACGCCGAAACGATGCGATCGGAGATCGAACAGGCCGACTTGGTCCTGTTGGATGTTGCTCATGAGAGTGTGCTGACGCCGATCGTTTCCAAATCGGCGGAGGAGATCCAGAAGTCCGATCTCCCCTATATCCTGGTGCCGGGACTCGATCGCGTGCGTCGGGGGCAGCTGATACAGGCGGCCTCTATAGCAAGCCAACACAAGGTTTCCGAAGCGGCCGCGGAGCGGATTCGCCAATACTTCCGATACGGCGGCCAAGCCAACACGTCGCATCTGATGGCAGCGTTGGCGACCGATCTCAGCAACACACCCGCAGCCGATCTGCCAGCCGCCGTAGCGTTTCCAGAACAGGGGTTTTATCACCCCGACTGGACCGAGATCGAAACAAGTCGAGACGTCATCCAGACGAAGCTCTCCGACTCAGCCAAACCGGTTGTCGCGATCGCGATCAACCCAGCCACCCTCTCCTCGGGCGATACCCATTGGTTGGATGCGATCCTCGCGGCGCTGAAACAGCGCGACATCAATGGCTATGCGTTCTACGGGCCGCGACAGAACAGCCGGCTATTTACCGAGATGACTTGCCGCGAAGAGGAGGGGAAAGCTGTCGCTTTCGCCGACCTGATCATCAATGCGGCGTTGATCTTTCGCCCCGCCGAACGCAAGGTCGAACTGGAGCGGATCGGCGTGCCGGTGCTGCAGACATTGCCTTCGCTTGAGCGCGACGCAGATCAATGGGATGCCAGCGACGATGGCCTCGCGATGGCGAACGTTTCCTACTATTACGCATCGAGCGAATTGGCGGGGATGATCGCCCCGGTCTTGATATCGGCTCGCAACGCCGACACAGGATTACTCGAACCGATCGATCAACAGATCGAAGCGTTGGCCGATCGGGCAGCCGAGATTTGCCGACTGCAACAAAGTCAGCGGGCCGAGCGACGGATCGCGATGATGGTTTACAACTATCCTCAAGGCGAAAACAACTTCGGCGCTTCGTTCCTGAATGTTCCCAAGAGTCTTGTGAACGCGATTGCTGCGATGGAGCAGGCGGGATACGCAACCGAGACGATCGATGAAGCAAGCCTGACATCGGCGGTCCAATCGTCGCTGCGAGCACTTTACGATCCTGCCGCCTTGGTCGCGCAGCAAGCAGCCGGAAAAGCTGGCTTTCTGTCGTTGGAGCAATATCAATCGTGGTTCGACCAACTGCCGGCGGCGACTCGAGAGCGCATCGAGAACCACTGGGGCGATCCACGCTCAGCGGCCGTCCGCACCGACGCGGGCGAGACCGGTTTTGTAATTCCCGGCGTTCAACTGGGTAACATCCACGTGATCCCACAACCGCTCCGCCATGAGGTGACTGCGGCGACGGAGACCGAACTGCGGAAGCAGCGGATCAATCACAATTCGGCGGTCCCGCTTAGCCACAAGTACCTGGCGACTTATCTGTATTTGCGAGAGACGTTGGATGCCGATGCAGTCGTCCATTTTGGCACGCACGGAACGCTCGAATGGGCTCCCGGCAAACAACGAGCCCTTTCGGTCGACGACGATCCGCTGCTTGCACTCGGTTCGCTGCCGAACATCTACCCCTACATCATGGACAACCTGGGTGAAGCCACAACGGCCAAGCGACGTTCCCAAGCGGTGATGATCAGCCACATGACGCCGATGTTCTCGCCCGCCGGATTTCGGCCGGGGCTGCACGCGATGCACGACCTGATGCACGACTGGGAAACGATCGCCGACGGGCCGGTTCGAAAGCAGATGGAGAAACAACTTGTCGATCGTTTCGCCGAACACAATCTCGATCGCGACCTCGGTTGGTCGACCGATCGGATCGCTGGCAACTTCGAAGAATTCATGGAGGTCCTGCACCCTTATTTGGATGACATCGCTCAAACCGCACAACCGCAGGGATTGGCGGTGCTGGGGGAGGTGCCCAATCAACAGCGACGCTTTGGGATGGTCATGCAAATGCTTAGGAAGCGGTTGATCGAGGCGTTGGGAGAAGACATCGACGAAGTCTTCCTCCTGGATGCCGACAAGGTCGGTAATTCACGCCCGGCGCGTTGGCTGCGATTGGCGTTGGAAGATCCGCAAGCCGCTTCGCAACTGGATCTCCGCAAGATCGACAACCTCGATTCCAGCAAGCACACCTCGGTCCCCAACCGCGCTGCGGGAAAGTCGTTGGACGCAGCCGTGCTTCTCGAACTTGCGCTCGAAGCGCAGCGACTCGATGCCTTGTTGGCAACCAACAATGAAATCCCAGCTCTGCTTGCCGCACTCGATGGCCGACACGTCCCTTCCAGCTACGGCGGCGATCCGGTACGCAATCCCGACAGCCTGCCGACGGGAAAAAATCTGTACGGCTTCGATCCCTCGCGAGTCCCCACGCGGCAAGCTTGGGAGATCGGCGTCGGCGTCTTGGACGACTGGATCGCAAGCTATCGTCTGCGGCACGACAACGCTTTTCCACAGAAGATTGCATTTACGATGTGGGCAGGTGAAACGATGCGGCACCACGGCGTGATGGAATCGCAGATCTTTCACGCTCTGGGAGTCCGTCCGCGATGGGACGATACCGGCCGCATGCAGGGCATCGAACTGATTGAAGATTCGGATCTCGGACGTCCTCGAATCGATGTGCTGATGTCGGTCACCGGATCGTACCGCGACCAGTTTCCCCATTTGATAAAGTGGATCGACGAAGCTGTCGTGATGGTGGCAAATCTCGAGTCAACAAACTCCGATTCCGACGATGCCGAAGCAGGGGCGAACTTCGTTGCCGATCATGCCCGTTCGCTGCGAGAGCAATTGATCGCCGACGGGGCAACCGACGAACAAGCCGAGCGTCAATCGACCGCCCGCGTCTTCTCCAACGAATCGGGAAACTACGGCACCGGATTAAACGACGCCGCTTATGCCAGCGACCTCTGGGAACATCAACAAGCCAACGGCGGCGACGCGGAGATGGCAAGCCTGTTCGTTAACCGCATGGGATACGCCTACGGCGAAGGACTCGATGGCGTCGCGGCATCGGAACTGTTTGTCAAACAGGTCGCCGGCGTCGATGCAGCTTTTCTGTCGCGATCCTCGCACACCTACGGCGTCCTCACCAGCGACGATCCATTTGCCTATCTCGGTGGCTTCGCCCTTGCCGCTCGCGCTGCCGGTGGCGACAAGTCGCCTGAACTGTATGTGCAAAATTTGCGTGACGAATCCGAAGTCATCCTCGATTCCGCCGCCAGCGCGATCGCTAAAGAGATGCAATCGCGGTACCTGCACCCGCAATGGATCAAGGCGCAACAGGCCGAAGGATACAGCGGCACTCTGCAGGTTTTAAAGGCGACACAGTTTCTGTGGGGATGGCAAGTCACATCGCCCGAATCGGTCCGGGAAGATCAGTGGCAGTCGATGCTGGATACCTATGTGAACGATCAATATGAATTGGGAACGCGGCAGTGGCTTCAAGAACACAACCAACACGCTTTGGCACAGGTGCTGGAACGGATGGTGGATGCCGTTCGGTTGAACTATTGGCAACCCGACCAGGAGACTCAGCAGACTCTCTTTGCCGCCTACCACCAAGCGACACGTTCCAGTGAATTGATCGAAAGCAATCGTCTGGTTGCCGAGTTCGTTTCCCAGCAGCTATCGCCATCGGAACTCGCCGCGGATGCTGCGGTTCCTCCACCGCAAGCCACAACAACACCGCAACCGACACAAGATGTCACACCACAAACATCCGAAACCGAAGCACCTGAACCAACAAAGTTTGTCCAGGGACAGGAACTGCGGCCGACCGACGCGGCCGATGATTCGCCACAAGTCACCAACTGGAACGCCGCGATGATGCTCGGCCTCTCCTTGTTGCTTGTGATCATCGGTGCCTTTCTGCAGCATCGCCGGCTTGTGAAATAGCTAGGAGAACACGTCATGACAAATACGACACCGCGCGTCGACAGCGACGCGATCCAATCCCAACTCGCCCAGCTTTGCAAGCCGCCGGGGAGTCTGGGGATGATCGAATTCGCGGCCACGCGGCTCTGCGAAACTCAACAAACGCTGCACCCCCAAACGCGTCCACGACACGTGACGGTCTTTGCCGCCGACCATGGGGTGACGTGTGAAGGAGTCACGGCGTGGCCCAGCGAGGTGACCGGCGCAGTGGTCAAGGTGATGCAGACCGGGCGTACGGCAAGCGGAGTCTTCGCGCGAACGTTGGACGCGAACTACGAAGTCGTCGACGTCGGTCTGTTGCAATCGATCCACAACAGCGGTGATGCGGTTCCCGCCACGTCGCTTCGGGATGCCGCCAAACGACGCGGCACCGCAAATCTATTGCGCGAGGCGGCGATGGCGGAATCCGATTTCGACCATGCTTGGGACGTCGGCGTCGAACGAGCCGAAGCGGCGATCGCCGAGAACAGCCAAGTGCTGATCGGAGGCGAAATGGGGATCGGAAATACGACCGCAGCAACCTGTTTGATCGGCCTGCTTTGCGAATCGGAGATTGGTTCCAACGTTGCCGAAATCGTCGGTCGCGGCGCGGGGCTCGACGATCAACAGCTCTCCCACAAACAGCAGGTCGTCGTAGCGGCGATCGAACGCGTGCGAGCGATGGGACCACTGAATGCAAAACAAATCGGATGCGAAGTTGGCGGACTGGAGATCGTCGCGTTGGCCGGTCTCTACGCTCGAGCGGCCCAGGCAGGTCGGACCGTCTTAATCGATGGCGTGATCGCGACGTCGGCGGCGGTGCTGGCCGATGCGATACATCCCGGAACGCGAGCTCAAATGATTGCCGGACATCGGTCGACGGAGCCTGCGCATAATGCGGCGCTGGCGAAGCTGCAACTGATGCCGATTGTCGATTTGCAAATGCGGCTCGGAGAGGCAACCGGTGCGATCGCCGCATTGCCGATCCTGGATCTTGCCGCGGCAATGCTCTGCGAGATGGCTACTCTTGGCGAGCTGGAACTGTGATGTCAGAACCAACGCAATCCAGCGATCGGCAAGCCTGCTCGCCCTGGGAATGCTTTGTGATCGCGGTTCAGTTCCTGACCCGCGTTTCGATTTTTCGTCAGCGACAGCTTTCGAGCGACCAATACCGGCTGGCCCTTCGCCGATCGGTCCTCTTCTTTCCTATCGTCGGCGGATTCGTCGGGCTCTTCACGGCGGTGACCTTTGCAACTCTTCTGCTGGCCGGAGTCCCCGCGTTGGTTTCCGCGTTGGTCGCGGTCGGTTTCGAAGCATTGCTGACCGGCGCGTTCCACGAAGATGCGTTCGCCGATACGTGTGACGCGTTGGGTGGTGGATGGACGCGAGACCAAGTGCTGGAAATCATGAAGGACAGCCGGCTGGGCACCTATGGAACCATCGCGTTGGTTGCCGGCGTGGGGGCCCGCGCCGCGGCGATCGCTGCGATGGGAGAAACGGACATCCGTTGGTCGATCGTTGCCATCGTCGCCGCGGCAGCGATCGGACGGATCGCGATCGTTGTGATGATGGCCACGACGTCGCCCATCGACGATCGCGCTTCGCAAGCCCGAGATGTCGCCGGTTCGCAGACGCTCAAGACAGTCATCGCAGCCACCCTGGCGAGCCTTCCTTTCTGGAGTGCCTGGTTGATGCTGTCCCCTTCGTGCGCCGCAGCTTCGATGTTGGTATCGGCGATAACCCTGACTTGGTTTCGTCGCAAGATCATGCGGCGGATCGGTGGCACCACAGGCGACTTATTGGGGGCCAGCGGATTCCTGATTCAACTTGTTGTCACGATCGGAGCGACAGCAAGATGACAGTCCCACAAGAAAACCTCGTTCAAGAAGTCATCATGGTGCGTCACGGCGCCGTCGATCCGCAGTGGAAGGGGATCTGCTACGGTGCGATGGACGTTTCGCTGAGCGAACAGGGATACAGCGACTCTCGGCAGGCAGCTCGACAGCTGAGCGAACGCTTTCACCCGTCGGTCATCTTCCACAGCGGCCTGTCACGCACCCGATTCTTGGCGGAAGAGATCGCCCAAGCGTACGGCGGCGCAGTTCCCTGCATCGAGGACCATCGCTTGCGAGAGCGCGACTACGGAGATTGGCAGGGACAAACCTGGGACGCCGCCTACGCAAGCGATCCCGACAACTTCGATGGCCTCATCGAAGATCCCGATCACTATCGACCGCCCGGCGGCGAAACCACTTCCCAGATGCAAGCGCGCGTCGCCCAGTGGTTCAGCGAACAACTGAATCCATATGGCCACGATCGACCGAAAACTCTGATCGCCGTCTCGCACAGCGGCCCGATCGCAGCGTTGGCAGGTCATATACACGAAAAACCACCGACACAATGGCAGCCGTACACGATCGGCACGCTTGAATCGATCCGGGTGAGACAGATCGCCAGCGGAGAGCAAACACGCTGGCAGATCGACCGACAAACAGCCGGCATGCGTTAGCGTGCCGGCTGTCCAAGCGAACCGGACGCTAACGCGTGCCGGCTGATACCTCAAATGGAAACCCTGATTTGTCCGACGCCAACGGCACAGCGTTACGCTGCGCGGCGAAGCGGTTCGGAGACGGGGAATGCCAGCGTCTGCGGCTGCGATTCCTCGAACGCCTGGGGCGATTCGATCGACGCCGAGGCAAGCTTTCGCAGATCGCGATCGATCTCTTGTCGACGCTTGCCGGCCAAGATCGACGCTGCAACCCGGCCTGCTGCCGTGGTCCAGGTTCCGATCCGATGCGGCTGAGTCAAACAAGACAGCATCGCAAAACCGATCGTTGCCGCGGCACCGCTAGCTGGGCCAGCCGATTGCAATTGATATCCCGTGCGGAATCCAACGCTCTCGATCTCGACGGCATCTTCGTACGTCGTGACTCGCGATTCGCCAGCGATCTGAATATCGTAAGCCGCCTTCTTCACCCACCGCGATGCGAAGGCTTCGAAGTCGACTGCGGTGGCGACCGAACTGGCTTTTAAGCACTGCCGGAGCGCCGAAACTCTCCAGAACGATGCAGCCAGAAACAGTCCGCTGATCCGGTCTGCTTCCAAGCGGCCAACCGCCGTCGCACCGTGGGCGATCGGACGTCGCAACCGCAGCGCATTGGTGGTCCAACCGGCAGCCAGGATCAGATCGTGATCGTCCATGTCGCAAACCAACGGCGAAGCGCAAGCAACGTCGTGATCTGCAAAGGTTTCGTCGATCGAATCGGTCCAGCCGGAGGTGGCTTGAAAGCCATCCGCCAACACGTGAACGATTGGACTGGTGGCGATTTCGCTGCCCGCCCGCACGAGGTTCAGCAGCGTGCAGTCGTTACCGACAGCAAAACAAACCTCACCGGCCAGTTCAAAGGGGTCTTCATAATTGCCGTCGTGGGCAACGATCACTTCACAATCATCGGGACGATTCTCCAGCACGGAAACCAATGTGGTTTCGAAGTCTTCGGAATGGGATCGCAGCGGAATAATGATCGATAAACGTGGCACGTTTACCTCCTGACACACATCGCTTGAGATAGCGGATGGACCTGAATGGCGGGCCTCAAATGTTGTCGCTCGCACTATGCGGATTTGATCGGAACGCGATGCAAGACAACGCAATCAATCCAATTCAGATGGCAGATAAAATGCAGTCAGCCAAGGTCGCCACTTTGCCAATCGGTACAGTTTACCGATTGGCAGTGCAGGAAGAATTGCTAGCAATATGCCAGCTGGCTATGCCAAGAAGGTCCGTAGGACGGGGGCGATCGATGCCGATGCCGGTTGAGCGTCGCGAGTGTTCCAATAAGGGAAATCGCCGTAGGCTTTGAGTTCGTAATACAGCAGGATGCAGGCGATCAACAGTGCCAACGCACTGGCGATCAACATCACTGTATAGACACTCAACGCTTGCTTCTGCTTGATATTATTTGATGCTTGTGTCGACACGGTCGCCCTCCTTCATGATTCCGCTCTGCAGCTCGGGCAGGATCTCAGCGACGCTTTGATTTGGTTCGGTCTTGCGAACTCGCAGCCGTCCCAGATACTTGCCACCGCGTGTGACCTCTAAGAAATGTCCCTCTCGCAAGCCTTCGTCGTAACCGATCGAGACCTGAACCAACCGGCTCGGCTGGCTGACCAACAACACGACGCCGTTGCGTTTGGGCGGTGCGTTGTCGATCGGGTCTTCGGGATTGATGTCCGAAGCGGTGAGGACTTCTTTATAACGCGTGTTCTGAGCGATCAGTTGCGTGTTGCGTTCTTGCATCTCGGAAACGACACCCTTGGTCGCGTTCAGTTCATCGCTGACCCGAGCTGCGGTGTAGAACAATTGATCGCGGTCTTCACGCTCTTTGCGAATCTGAGTCCGCAGGCCGGCGTTCTCCGAAGTCAAACGCGTCAGTTCTTGCGTCTGCGTGTTGACCTCTTGGGTCAACGCGGTCTTCAGACCCTCGAGCGTTTGAACTTCGCTGACCGCATTCTGCAGATTGCTACGCAATTCAGCAGCTTCGGTCTGCAGCGCCGCAAGCGCGGTCCGTCGAGCGGCTCGCTCGTGAGCCAACGCGACTTCGGCACGAGTCAACGACTCTTGCAACTGTTTGATTCCCCGCTCCTTCGCTTCGACCATCTGCTTGAGACCGGTCGATGGATTGATTGCGGCGTCACGCCAGTTTTTGTGCGTTGCGGTAACCATGATGGCGAGCAACAGGAAGCTCATGCTGAGCACAAAAATCAGCGCTGAAAATATCTTTCCCAGAAAGGTCATGGAAGGTTTCCCTACACGTTACGGAGCGAACCGAGTTTGCCCGTCAGGTCGCACGAGAATTGGACGACAGACAAGGTTAGGACCGGACAAATATTGAAGCACGTTTGAAGTATAGTCAGCGCCAGAAAATGATTCAAACATTAAACCACGAATCCCAAAATGCCTCGCAAGAGGGGGTGTGGTTGCAGCGAATGAGCGAGTTACCAGCTGTAGAGCGACTCGCCGCCCCCGAATCGTCCCCAACTTTGCCGGTTGGGGAATTCATGAGTCCGCCGGTTTGCGATCCCGGTTTCGAATTAAGCCGGTGACTTCAGCTCCGACCTGACCCCTTTGATCTGCCTTAAGAAGGCTTCCATCGAAGGCATCCGGTCCTGGACGTTGGGGCTGATGCAACGCATGATCGCCGTCGCCAACACAGGATTCAGGTCGGGGCGGAACTGCAAGATCGGGATCGGTGGATGCGTGTCGTGCTGCAGCGCGGCTTTGCCAGTCGTGTCGTTGACAGGCCACGGGAACTCAAACGCGCACAACGTGTAGATCGAAACGCCAAAGGCGAACACGTCGACGCGTTGGTCGGTCTGCCGACGGCGAACGATTTCCGGCGCCATATAAAGAGGCGTCCCGGTGCGGTTGCCCGGCTGCATATAAGGAGGCAACGCGGGGACGGTCAAACCGAAGTCGATGAGCTTTATCCGATCCATGTCGGAGGAACAGATAAAGTTGCGAGGGCAGATGTCGCGGTGAATGAATCCCTTCTCGTGGACGTATTTCATCCCCTCAGCCATCTGTCGGATCAGCGATAAACGCTTCCCGGCCAAGGTCTCTTCTTTCCGCGTCTGGATGACCTGCAACAGCCCAGGGCCGTCGACATATTCCATCACCAGATAGGGTTGCCCCTGCTTGGTGGTCCCATATTCGTAGGTCTCCACGACGTTGGGGTGCTGCATTTGCACAGCGATCGCCCCTTCGATCGGTTTCTTGAGGCCTTTGAAGCGGGCTTCGAAGGTGGCTACTTTTTCCGCGTCGCACAATTTCAGCCCGACCACGCGGTTGTATTGCCGATCCCGGGCGGTGATGAAGTTACTCATCGTCCCCGAAACTGCCGACCGCATCCGCTCAAAGCGGGCTTCGACATCCAGGCTGTTGCTCCCCTTGGTTTGCTTGCTCTTCGGAACCGCCGCGGCGCCGGAATCTCCCTCTTCCGTCTTCTTTTTGCCGATCAGCGATTGAATTTTGTCCAGCAGACCCATAAACGTAATTCGTAGTCGAGGGGAGGAGTGTTATTTGCCACAGTAGTCGATGACGCGGGCGATCTCCGATTTCAAGCGATCGCGAGCGACGATCCGATCGATAAAACCATGCTCCAACAGGAATTCACTGGTCTGAAAACCCTCGGGCAATTCGATGCCGATCGTCGCTTTGATCGTCCGCGGTCCGGCGAAACCGATCAATGCCTTGGGTTCGGCGAAACAGAGATCTCCCAACGAAGCAAAACTAGCAGCGACGCCGCCCATAGTGGGGTTGGTCAAGACGCTGATGAACAGCCCGCCCGATTCGTGATATCGAGCCAGCGCTGCGGAGACCTTCGCCATCTGCATCAGCGATAGGATCCCTTCGTGCATCCGAGCCCCGCCGCCGGAGCCACTAATAATGATCAAGGGTAGGTTCTGTTCGGTCGCTCGTTCGATCAACCGCGTCAACCGCTCGCCGACAACCGATCCCATGCTTCCCATGATAAACGCACTGTCGGTAACTCCAAACGCAACGCGGCGAGCTCGGATCATTCCGGTTCCGGTCAGAGCGGCATCGACCAATCCGGTCCGCTTCTGTTCGGCTAACAATCGCTCGGCATAACGTTTTCGGTCAGCAAATTCCAAGGGATCGGTGGGCCTCAGCTCTTCGTCCCAGGCTTCAAACGTCCCTTCATCCAAGACCTGTTCGACTCGATCGGCAGCCGAAACGTAAAGATGGTGGTCGCACTTAGGGCAGACATTCAGCCGCCGTTGGACCTCTTTGCGGTAGACGCTCGACAAGCATCCGGGGCATTTGATCCACAAACCCTCGGGAATTCCGCGTTTTTTGGTATTGGGGGCTTCGCTGTTCGATTCGACGGTCGCCATGCAATTATTCACCCATCAAAGGGGCAGTGAAGATATTAAATTCGCGTTGTTCGCGATCCAAATATATCGGTTATCGCAATTTTTCGCTGCATCGGTTGGATCGGGGCCCCAGCCCCGCAACGCTTCAGCCCCGTTAGCCTACGATACCGCTAAGGATTCTTCTAGGCATATAGCCAGGGCTAAGTGGTGTTTCAATTGCAGGCATCAGCCGGCACGCGGTAGCGACGTGTTCGCTTGGACAACGCCGCGCCGCCGCGGCTCGCCTCATTCGCCGAAGCACAAACACTTAATTGCCCTGGGCATATGGCGTCCGACGTTCGCCCGTGAGAGCATAGGCACCTATTGTAATCAGCTTTTGCTGTGCCGCACGTAAGGAGGTTTCCGATGACCAGCCGCTTGCAGATCACTGCCGACGACAAAGCCACCTTCGACCGCGAGGGTTTTCTGATGGTCTCCCAACTGCTCTCGCCGCCGGAGGTCCAGCTGTTGGAACAAATCGCCCGCCGCGATCGCGAGATCGAATCGGCAGCGACCGCCCGCAGCGACGCCGCCGGAGGCCAAACCGTGCTGGCCGTCCGCGATCATTTATCCGACGACATGTTCAGCGCCATCGCACGCTGCCAACGCGTCGCCGGATCGATGCAGTCGCTGATGGGAGAAGAGATCTACCACTACCACCATAAACTGATGCTCAAAGAACCTCGCGTCGGCGGGGCCTGGGAATGGCATCAAGATTACGGATATTGGTACAACTACGGCTGCCTGTTTCCGCGGATGGCCAGTTGTTACATCGCGATCGATCGCGCCGGCCGCGACAACGGTTGCTTGCAAGTCATCCCTCAGTCGCAACAGTTGGGGCGGTTGGAGCATGGCAAAGTTGGCGGCCAGACCGGCGCCGATGAAGCTCGCGTCGACCAGATTCTGAAACGACTGCCCCTGCTGCACGTCGAGATGCAGCCCGGCGACGCGCTCTTCTTTCACGGCAACCTGCTGCATCGTTCCGACCAAAACCGCAGCGAGCATTCGCGTTGGTCGCTGATCTGTTGCTACAACGCCCGCAGCAACAATCCCTACGAAGTCATTCGCCACAACGGATACCAGCCGCTCGAAATGATCGGCGACGACGACGTGCTGACCGCCGGCACGAACCAGTGGAACGCGCTCACCCAAACCTAATCAAGTAACAAATAGAATCTCCTCGTTTAACCGCGTGGGCATCGCCCCGCGTTTTGTAATGCCCGCGAGGCCCGCCGGCGCAGACGCTCCCTACTTAAACAGACAGCTTGAAAGACGAACCCGATGGCACGTTGGAAAATCGCCGGCATCAACTTCGAACATTTTCACATGGGCGACAACTTGCGGCTGGCCGCAGCGTTGCCCGACGTCGAAATCGTTGGCCTGTGCGATGAACAACCCGATCGCATGCAGCAGGCGATCGACGAATTGCAACTGCCCAGCGAAAAGGTCTTCAGCGATTGGCAGGCTTGCCTGGACCAGACGCAGCCCGACATCGTGCTGCTGTGTCCAGCCGCTGCGGGGCACGGTCTGTGGACCGAGCGCGTGATGGCTCATGGAGTTGATGTGCTGATCGAAAAACCGATGGCGGCGTCGCTCGCCGAAGCCGATTCGATGATCGCCGCGGCGCAGCGGGCCGGTCGGACGCTGGCGATCAATTGGCCGATGACCTGGTTTCCCACTCATCGCACCGCCCACCGTTTGATCCGCGAAGGGATGATCGGCGACGTGATCGAGGTTCATTATTACGACGGCAATCGTGGCCCGCTACACCATGCGGCGGGCAAGCAGCAGCGAACGGCGGAGCAGATTGCCGCCGACAAACCGAACAGCTGGTTCTATCAGAAGGCGGCTGGCGGCGGAGCGTTGTTGGATTACCTGGGCTATGGAGCGACGTTGGCGACATGGTTCAACGGCGGCCAACGGCCGATCGAAGTCACCGCGGTCGTCGACCAACCGGCGGGGCTGGAAGTCGACGAGCACTGCGTGGCGGTGCTCCGTTATGCAACCGGACTCAGCAAGCTGGAGACCCGTTGGGGAACGTTCACCGATCCCTGGACACACCAACCGCAACCGCGATGCGGATTTGTGATCGTCGGCACCGAAGGGACGATCGGATGTTTCGATTACCAACCGACGGTCCGACTGCAGACCCGCGAAGAG
Organism: Rosistilla oblonga; assembly: GCF_007751715.1. Lineage (NCBI taxonomy): Bacteria > Pseudomonadati > Planctomycetota > Planctomycetia > Pirellulales > Pirellulaceae > Rosistilla > Rosistilla oblonga. Next base: position 6,465,587 of record NZ_CP036292.1, read on the forward strand.
CCCGCCGGCGTGGAGATCCCTGTCGACGCGCAAGCGTTGATCGACAGCAACCCCGTCGCCTACCTGATCCACTGCTTGGAAAACCGCCTGCCGATCGAAGGGCCACTCTCACCGGAAACCTCCCGGATCGGACAACAGATCGTCGACACCGCGATCGCCAGCGCCGCGGCCAAGCAAACGCTGCCGCTGTTGGACTAATCGAACACCTTCTGCAACCCCGAAACGATAAGTATGAACGCCGCTGAAAACTGGACCACGATCGCGAAATCCGAAGAGATCGAAGAGGGGATTGGACGCGAGTTCCTGGTCGGCACGCGGATCGTCGCCGTTTTTCGAGTCGATGGCGAATTGTTTGCGATCGATGGAATCTGCCCGCATCAAGGCGGACCGTTGGCCGATGGAGCGGTTCGCGACGGCTGCGTCACCTGTCCCTGGCACGGCTGGCAATTCGAACTCACTTCGGGCCGACATACGATCAGCGGCCGCAGTTTGGCCGAAACGTTCCCGATCCGCGATCGCGACGGGATCGTCGAATTGATAGTCGCCGACGAGGTTTGAACGAACTTTCTTTCGAATATCGATTTTTCCGACCAAGCTTCCCCAAGGACCAACGAACAGTGTGATGGTCGCCTTTCGCCATACCAGCACGAAGCGCAAGCGAGTGTTCCACTTTCGCCTCCGCCATACCAACACGAAGCGCAAGCGAGTGATACGAAAATGAACTGGTACATATAACTCCGCAAAAATCACTCGCTTGCGCTTCGTGCTAGTAATACGCGCTAGTAATACGCGTTCGTAGCAATAAATCCGCAGCGAATGCCGGCGAACGTTATATTGGATTACGTCTCACGACCGTTTCGATAACCACAATCCACTGCGAAACCGCAAATCGCGTCCGGTGATGACACATGAAATGGTATCAATCGCTCGCCCGTTGGACGCTCCTCGCAGCCGTTGGCTTGTTGGGCATCGGCTACCTTGCCAACGGCCTCTCCGGCGATGGGCGATCGACGCAGCCGCCGCCGATACCGAAAGCCAGCACCGCCAGCGAGACCGCCGATTGGATGGAGGTCGTCGCTGACGTCGACGCCGAATTTGAAACGACCTGGACTCGCGAGAGTTTATCGAGAGCACCGGACGCCGATTGGCAGACGGTCAGCCGCCGCATCTCGCTAGCTCTGATCGGCAGCAGCATCTCGCTAGAGGATATGCGGTGGTTGGAGTCGCTGCCCGAAGGGACTCAGGTCGATGCGTTGACCGAGCGGTTGTTGGCCGACCATCGCTTCGCCGACTACTGGGCCGAACGCTTAGGCCGGGCCTACGTCGGCGCCGACATTGGGCCCTTCATCGTCTACCGCCGCCGACGCTTTATCACCTGGCTGTCGCAACAACTGCACGATCGAGTTCCCTACTCGCAGATCGTCCGCAAACTGATCACCGCCAAAGGGATCTGGACCGAAAATCCGCAAGTCAACTTCCTCACCGTGACGCTGGACACGACGGAGAAAGGCCGCGTCGATCCGGTCCGTCTGGCAGCCCGCACCAGCCGCGCGTTCTTGGGAATGCGGATCGATTGCTTGCAATGCCACGATGACTTTCTCGGCAACGTCACCTTGGGAACCAATTCGGATCCGCTCGAAGGAACGCAGCGCGACTTCCATCATCTCGCCGCCTTCTACAGCACCGCAGCGAATTCGATTCAGGGGATTCGCGACGACGGCAAGACTTACGAATATCAATTCCTTTATGAGGACGAGACCGAAGAGGTCGAACCGATCGTCCCCTTCCTTCCCGAACTGCTGACGACCGATCCGGCTGCCGAAAAACTTCCCTCGCGGCAACAGCTTGCCCGCTGGGTCACCCATCCCGAAAACATCCCCGCCGCCCGCGCTGCGGTCAATCGCGTCTGGGCGTTGATGTTTGGTAAACCGCTGTCTGATCCAGTCGATGACATCCCGTTGCACGGTCCCTTCCCGGCTGGCCTGGATCGCTTGGCTCACGATTTCGCCGAGCACGATTGGGACCTGCGTCGCTTGATTCGGATCATCAGTCACCTGCAAACCTTTCAACTCGACAGTCGATGCGACTTCGAAGTCACCAGCGAACACGAGCAGGCTTGGGCGGTCTACCCGTTGATTCGGCTGCGGCCCGAACAAGTTGCCAGTTCGATCATCCAGTCCTGCCGTCTGGCCACGCTCGATCGCCAATCGGCACTGCTGGTTCAATTGCATGCCTTGGGCGAGAAGCACGACTTCATCAATCGTTATGGCGACACCGGCGAAGACGAATTTGGACAGGATGCGATCACGATCACGCAACGCCTGCTTGCGATGAACGGCAAACTGGTCAACGAGCGGACGGGGAAAAACCCGTTCATGAACGCATCGTCGCAGATCGCGATGTTCGCAACCGACGATGCCCACGCCGTGGAGATCACGTATCTATCGATCTTGAATCGGCGACCGACCGAGGAAGAGGCGGCCGCGTGGGTTCGGCAATCCGAACAGGGCGTTTCCCGTCGCCAGTTCGTCGAGGACCTGTTTTGGATCCTGATCAACAGCAGCGAATTCAGCTGGAACCATTAACCCTCACTCGCCTGCGAAAGTCCATTCCATGAACATCGACTGTGGTTCACACGATCACCTCTCGCGGCGCTCACTGTTGCAATCCGCCGGCGCGCTCAGCATGACCGCATTGGCCAACCAACTGGCTCGCGGCAGCGAACAATCCTCGAAGCCTGTACGGCCGAAATCGGTCATCATCCTGTGGCTCAAAGGAGCTCCCAGCCAATACGAAACCTTCGACCCTCATGCCGGCACAAAATACGGCGGCGAAGTCGCAGCGATCGACACGACGGCTCGCGACGTGCAGATCTCTGAGTTTCTTCCCCAGACAGCCGAACAAATGCACCGCGTTGCGTTGGTCCGCTCGGTGACCAGCAAAGAAGGTGACCATGAACGCGCGTTTTACAACATCCAAACCGGCTGGCGTCCCGACCCAACCGTGGTCCATCCATCGATCGGATCGATCGTTTGCCATGAGCTTCCCGGCGGCGCGGACATTCCTCGGCACATCTCGATCCTTCCCGATAACTCCGCCGGACGCGGCGGCTATCTAGGCGCGAAGTACGATGCCTTCAAGGTCTACGATCCGGCCAACAAAGTTCCCGACATTCGGCCTTATGTCGGTGAGAAGCGGTTCCAGCGCCGCGTCGATGGTTTGATGGATGTGGTGGAATCGAATTTCCGCAAAGGCCGGTTGCGTGATCTCGATCGCGATCGCACCCTGCACGGGATCGCCACCAAGAGTGCGCTGACGATGATGGACAGCGATCAATTAGCAGCGTTTGAAGTCGACAAAGAATCGAAAGCGTTGCGAGCTCAGTTCGGCGAAACAGCCTTTGGCCGCGGCTGCCTTGCCGCCGCCCGGCTGATCGAAGTTGGCGTGCGATGTGTCGAAGTCGGCCTGTCGGGCTGGGACACCCACGCCGACAATCACAACGGCCAGCGGACGCAGTGCGAAATCCTCGACCCCGCCTACGCGACGCTGCTGCAAGTGCTGGCCGATCGCGATCTACTCGATTCGACCTTGGTTGTCTGCGGCGGCGAGTTTGGTCGGACACCGAAGATCAATCCCGTCGGCGGCCGCGATCACTGGCCGCACGGCTTCTCGATCGCATTGGCCGGTTGCGGCCTGCGGCAGGGAATCGTCCACGGAGCGACCTCCCCCGATCCCAAGCTCGACAACAAGGAAAACGATCTACTGACCAACGTCGGCGATCCGGTGACGGTTCAAGATATCCACGCCACGATTTTGAAGGCGTTGGACGTCCAATTCGAGCGCGAGCTGATCACGCCGATCGGCCGCCCGCTGAAGCTCAGCGAAGGAACACCGATCGAATCGATCCTCTCCTAGCGCATCGCCCGCCCCGATCGTATAACCGCGCGAACACCCCACCGCAGCTCTCGTTTAACCGCGTGGGCAACGCCCCGCGCGTCCAAGCACCAGCTCAACCAAAACGCGCGGCCCGATGGGCACGCGGTTAAACGAAATCAGCCGAGTTTCGGACCGTCTCAGTTCGCGACCTCCGCATATAAACCACTCCCGCGATCGTGATCACCGCCAGCGACGCCGCTTCGTACCAGGCGAGGCTCCGCTGCGAATCGCTTTCGGCGGTTGGTTCGACCGGCGATGGAATCCGTGGTGGCGTCGCGACGGTGGGCAACAGCGCCGACGACAGCGAACGCTGCGGCGCGGCCGGCAGCACGCTTTCGAACGCCTTAAAAACGCCAATCCCTACGTTCCAACCGGCGTCGGCGTTGGCGATCGATTCGCCCGACCGAGGCGGCTGCGGATCGGCGACAGTTCGCGAGCTGGAATCGTTCTCCAACAGCAGTCCGCTGGTCTCCAATAACCACTGCTGGCTATTGCTCTCCGGCGGGACAGCTTCCGCCGCTGTATCGGGCTGCAACTCGGTCCCTTCGGGCAATTCGAAAGCCTCGGGCTCCGCTGCCGGATCCTCTTCGGCGAGGTCTTCGATCGCCTGGTCCAATTGCTCGATTTGATCTCGGAACGCGTCGGATTGATTCAACCATTGATCGACCGCCTCGATCGCTTCGACCGTCGACGGATTCGCGAACGTCTCGCTTTCGGCTCTCAAGACTTGATCGAAACTCTCCGGACTCAGCTCCCACAGCTCGCCCTGCGGAGTGACCGAGACCAGCACGGTCTCGCTGACGCCGTCGACGTCGGCTTGCATCGGCCCGAGATCACCTTGTTCGCCCGACAGCCCCGGAACCGCTGGGTTTGAGTCGACGCCAGGCCCCGATGAAGATACGACAGGCGTGCGAATTGGCGATGTCGAATCGCCAATCGACGTCGACGATGTTTCGGTGCGAATCGTCACGTTGACAACGTCGGGGAGCGTCGTTGACGATTGATCGTTGTCCGTGATGGTTGGCGTTCCGTCGCTGCTGCCACGATCGCGACGTGGTGGTGGACGATCGCCGTTGCGATCCCCGCCGCGGCGCTCTCCACCAGGACGCTGGTCATCCAAGCGGCCTGATCGAGAGTCTTCGCGATCGCCCGAATCGCGTGACTCGGGTCCGCCGCGATCGTTGCCCTGTTGAGCGGCTGCGTCGCGTGGGCCTCCACCGCGCGATCCACTATCCACGATCTGCGTGTCGGAAAATCGATCGCCTTGGTCCCCGCGATATCCCAGGTCGTCGCTGGCCAACGTCAACGGATTGGCGCTCAGCATCCAGCGTCCCTCCAATTGCTCGAGCCTCAGTCGACGCGATGACGATCGTTTCAGCGGTGCTTTCATTGCGCCACCGCCAATTCGTTGACGGCAGCCAAATCGCGATCGGCTTGTTTTTCGGCCGCTCCATTTCCCGCGGCCGCCGCGCGATAGCTGACAGCCACCGCATCGATCGCTTGCCAACGTTTGCCACGAGCCAAGCAACGCAGCAAGCTGGAATAATGAGTCGGCAAAAAACGCTTCGCTTCGGCGTGCTGCGGGTCGATCGCCAATGCCAGCTGTTGTTGATCGATCGCTTGTTTCCATTGCCTTTCCGCGGCTGCCAATTCACCGAGCGCCAGCATCGAACTGCCGCGGTTGTGCAGCATCGCGCCGATGCGGCTGTGCCCCGAGGCGTCGCCGTTGCTGAGCTCCAGGCTCGCCTGTTGCAGCGAGATCGCTTCATCCAACGCTTCGATCGCTTCGGCGTGTTTTGCTTGCTTTTGCAACGCCCTCGCGACGTTGTTCAAACTGGTCGCCAAATCGCGGCGATGCTGATCGATCGCCGGAGCGATGCTCAACAGTTGACGCTGCAGTCCAGCCGCTCGCGTAAACGCTTGCTCCGCCGACGCCCATCGTCCCGCGTGCATGTTCGCTGAACCTAGATTATTCAAAAGCGTCGCCAGTTCGCCCGAAGCGCTCAACCGATTCGATGACTCGCCGACCGAAGCGGCTCGAATTTGAATCGCTCGCTGCAACAGTTCAATCTCGCTGCGCGGATCGTCGACGGTGACGGCGCTCCGGTTGGCCAGTGCGGATGCAAGTCCACGAGCGGCCAGTTCGTCCTCGGGTTTCCGTTCGACAATTGTCGTCAGCCGCGCGATCGCATCGTCCAACAGGGGCCTCGCCTGAGCGACATCGCCATTCTGAATGAACAACAACGCCAGATTGTTTGTCGTTAACGCAAACTCCGCCGCGTAACGCTCGTTTTCCGGATCACTCTGCACCAGCGCGCCCTGGATCGCCAAAGTCTGCCGATAGTTTTGCAACGCCTCGTCAGACTCGCCGATGTCGGCCAGCGCCAGCCCCAGATGATTCAGGTTCTGCGCGGCATGATAGCGCGTTTCCACAGCCGCCAGCTCCGCGGGAATCGACTCGGGACGTTCGATGATCGCCGCATAACCCTCCGCGGCGCGGCGAAAATGCCCGATCGCATCGCGCGGCGATTTTAATTCTTTGACGATCGTTCCGATCCGCGAATGGGTCCGAGCCACTTCCGCGGAGAGTTCGGGATCGCCGGTCGCTTGCGCCGCGAACTGTTCGTGATACCGCAGCGTCTGTAACAACAGCGAGTGCCGCACCTGTTCAGCTCCCGGCACGGAGGCCAATTGCTCAGCGACTTCGGTTCCCAGATGATCGACCGCCGATTGGGCGTGCCGGAAATATTGATCGCGTTGGACGGCGCTCCATTTGGCGTCGTTGCTCTTTTGCAAGATGATCAAACTACTGGCGACCAACCATAACATCGCCACCGCGCAGACCGAAGCGGCGACAGCGACCGAGCGACGATGCCGCGCCGTCCAGCGTCCCACGCGGGCGACGACCGTCGGCGGCTTAGCCAATGTGGGTCGACCATCGAGGACCGCTCGCAGATCGGCGGCCAATTGGTCGGCCGATTCGTAGCGATCATCCTTGCGGCGAGCCATCGCTTTTTGCAACACCACGCTCAAGTCGGCGGGCGTGTGGGGCAACAGACTGCGCAGCCGCGGCGGTTCGTCCTGTTGGATCGCTCGCAGCAAGGTCGGTCCGTCCTCGCCGACGACTGCGGTTCGCAAAGTCAACATCTCGAACAGCGTCGCGGCCAGCGAATAGATATCGGTCCGATGGTCGACCGCTTCGGCTTTGCCCGTCGCCTGTTCGGGACTCATGTAACGCATCGTTCCCAACAGATCGCCACTGACGGTCAGCGAGCGATCGTCTTGGCAGCGAGCCAAACCGAAGTCGGCGATCCAGATTTTGCCCGCGGAATCAAGCAACAGGTTCGACGGTTTGACATCGCGATGGACGACGCCCGACGTGTGGGCATAATGCAGAGCGTCGGCGATATCGATCGCCCAAGCGACGATCGATCGCCAATCGCGCGACGTCGACGCGGACTCACGCTGCTGCAAGATCCAAGCGTCGACGGGCAGGCCATCGATCAACTGCATCGCAAAATAGTGGATCCCGCGCTCCGAACCGACACTGTAGACCGGGACGATGTGCGGATGTTGCAGCAGTCCCGCGGCACGGGCTTCGTTTTTAAAGCGGGCGATTTGGCGAGCGTCCAACAGCGACGCCATCGGCAACAGCTTTAAAGCGACCTGCCGGTTCAACGACTTCTGATTCGCTTCGTAGACGACGCCCATCCCACCCCGGCCGATCTCACGCTGCACCGTGAAATCGCCTAATGTCATCGGGCTGCCCGAGGTCGGCTGCAAGTCGCTGAATTGATCGGTCGGGTCTTGGAAGCCGACCGCGACGCCGTAGAGTGCGTCCAACTTGCTTAGATAGCTGGCGAAGACCTCCGACAAATCGGGATTCTCGCGATCGAGCGTCTCCAGATCCAACGGCTCGCCCGATTCGAGCGACTGGAGATAGCGATCCAGTTGCTCGGTCAGGCGTTGCTTCTGATCGTCGTCCAACGCCCGCAGCAATTCCGGTTCGTCGCAGGAATCGAGCACCGAATCATTCACAGACATCGCGAGCTTCTCCCTGCGTCTTGAAGGCTTCCAGAGCTCTCAGCCAAAGCATCCGCACCGCACCGCCGGAACGATCCATCCGCTTGGCGATCTCGTCGAATGACATTCCCTGCAGGACGCGGAAGACGATCACATCGCGGTAGGGTGGATGCAGCTCGCTCAATTGGTCGGCCAACCAGACGGCGCGCTCACGAGCTTGCATCGGAGCGCTCGGCGATTCACCTCGGTTGGGCAGGATCGAAGCGAGGTTGATGGCGGAGTTTTCGAGTCCGTTGGCCACGGCGTCCAACGACACCTCGCGGCGGACGTCCCGCTTGGCGACTTTGACATTCGCGGCAAAAGCGCGATGCAGCGTGTGGATCAGAATCTGTCGCAGCCAGCACAACAGCTCTCCTTGGCTCTGGCCGCGAAAATCGCCGAAGTCGCGGTGGGCGGCCAACATCGCTTCCTGAACGATGTCCGACGGATTCAACCGGCGTTGCAAACGGCGATCCAATTGCGTGCTGGCCAACAACGTTAAGTAGTTGGAGTACCATTGCAGCAAACGGCCCAAGGCTTCCGAATCGCCATCGCGAGCCGCTTCCAGCAGCGATCGAAACTCTTGCGTTTGGCCCGACTGGCTGCTGGAATCGGAACGGTGGGTCGAATCGGTTGCGATCACGGTGCTTGCCTGCGCTGAAGGGTTTACCGGTTTCCAAAATTAGGGAACGGAAACGTCGCGTTTTGTTTCAACCGCGCGGCTGAGAAAATCAAATTTCCACAGCCGACCGATCCGTGTGCCAGTTCGCCCCAAGTTAAACGATTCATCGAAAGAATCCGCGTTGGCTCGCTGCACGCCCTAACAGTGAAAACGCTGCATCGACGCAGTGGTGGAATCCGCGATGGGAGTGATGCCCGCCGCGGCGGTGAAGCGAGTTGCCGTCGTCCAACCAAGTAGACAATTCGTCCAGCGAAACCGCTTCGTCTGCATCGCTATCGGCATCGGAGACCTTTTCCCAAAACCGATCGCTCACTTCGTCGGCGGTCAACAAACCATCTTCGTTGGCGTCCAGGGCACTGAAAAAGTCTTCGCGAGCTGTCGCCAACGCCGCTTCGACTTCCGCCAACGTGATCACCGCGTCTCCATCGGCATCGATCTCCGCATCGACCAAACGATCCCACAACCGACTGGAAACATCCTCCTCAGTCAGCTCGCCATCTTTGTTGGTGTCCAACCGCGTCAGCAGATCTTCCGCCGTCGCTCCCGTCAAACCAAGCCCCACGCCAAACCGAAACCGTGAGCCGTCGAGGCAATGTGCGTCGGTCTCGTCGGTCTCGTCGGTTTCACCACCATCCAACACGCCCCCGTCATCGACCGGTTCTAGCGAGTCATCATCTTCGGCGGTCGGATCGTCCACGGTTTCGGTGCCGTCGTCGACAGGATCGAGCGTTTCTTCATTCTCTGTATCGCCGGAATCGAGTGTATCGTCGTCGGTCGTATCGTCGTCGGAGGTGTCGACCAGATCGGTGGTCGCATCGGAATCGTCGACTGGCAAGATGCTGTCGTCGGCCGCAGCGTAAAGGCTGGTGATCTCGGCAATATCTTCGCTCGACAGTCCCGCAAAACTTTGGCTCGGCGATACAAACGGTGCTAGCACCGCACTGGCATCATCCAAGTGGTCCAGTCCCAGCGCGTGACCGATCTCATGGACCGCGACCCAGACGAGATCGAAGGCTTGATTGCCTAGCGAATTGCCAACCTCCCAAACCTCGGAGGAATCAAATTGGATGTCGCCGGCAATCCTCGCGGGATTCACATCGTCGGGAAAATAGGCTTGCGCCAACGTGCCGCCGTCACCATCGATGTTGGTAAACGAAATGTCGATCGAATCGCGCAACCCCGATTGGTCGGTGGGGGTAAAGCTGACATCGACGACACTCGACCAAGCGTTCAACGCCGTCTCGATCGCCGCGTCGGTTTCCGCTTGCGTCAGCGAACTCGGACTGCCGGAGATGTTGTAGGTCAGTTCTGCGTTTCCCAAGCCGGGGCCATCCCAGCCGACACTGGCAGTCAGCACGCGGCGCGATTCAAGTGTCTCGGTGACAAGGATTCGCGACTTGCGGCGCTGCAGTGGCTTGCGTTTTTGCGACATGATTGAACGACGAAACATGTGGACCTTCTTCCTATCAAAGGGGATGACTGACGGTTTTCCAAAACCAAGCGACGCCACAGAGTGCGGCGCCGCACCGATCGACCTTTCGCTAACGCATGGCGACGACGGTCTCGGCCGACGCGTAAGATTCGCTCGCCGAGGCCTCCGCTTCGCGCTCGGCTTGGCGAGCTGCTTTGAGTTGAGCGATCCGTGCGTCGCGGGCTTCTCGCTTCAACATCGCTCGTTCCTTGCGTGCGGCCAATAAATCCTGTCGCTGCTGGTACTTCTGCGCCACCTGTTGTTGATATGTCTGCTGCCGCATCGCATACAACTGTTGGTTCTGCAGGTACCTCTGTTGCTGCAAGGCGTAGTCGCGTTGATAGGCCAGCGGATCGTAGCGTTGGCCCAGGGCATAACCGGTTCCCGCCGATCCTCCCGACGCACCTCCGCGTCCTCCAGAACATTGGGCTTGGGCATCGTTGCCTGCCAACAAGATCGTTGCGGTCACCAACCCAGCCAACATCAAGGCTCGTTTAAACGTCATCGAACACCCTCCTGCGAAAAGCGAGAAAAGAGAAGCAGTCGCCTCGCGCAGTCGACATCAACCGACAAGGCTCAGGCAATAGGGGCGTTTTCCCTTCAAGAAAGTCACACCCGCAGTCGAGCTTTTTCGGAAAACTTTGCACTAAGGCCGATCAGTGAACGTTAGCCTCGGCAACGCGGTCGTTAAGGGCACGTTGTGAACCCGGAGATTTGCGTTTGAATCCCATCCAGGCCGGAGGCCGACACAACGTGAGCGAGAGTCTGTCGCCCTCCGGGCTATCCAATCCGCTCGATTCTCAGGCCGGAGGCCGACACACGATCTGCCGGCGGTGTAAGCCGCCGGGCCGAGAATGGCAACAAACGCACATCACGGACGGATACCGTCACGTCGTGCGAGTCCAGAAGCCGCCGGCAGGCCTGTTTCAATTCCGGGTGGCGGACGATTTAGTTTAACGGCTCCCGACGTCCGACTTGCCTGCGATCGCTCGTTCGATCTCGACTGGAGTCGGTTCGGGGCCGCTCTGTGTCGCAGACATGAACTTCATGACTCGAGCACGCAACCGATCTCGATCGACACCATCGAACTTGTCACCCATCATCGCCAGCGTTTCCGCTTGCGCGACGGTCGCCGCCAGCGTCGCATTGATGTAGCTGTTCAAGGAAACCCCTTGTTCGCTGGCCAACTGTTGAGCCTTTGCTTTCAAGTCGTCTCGCATTCGCAAGGAGAGGGTTGCCATGGTCAATTTCCTAAATCGTAAAGTGTCGAAAATTCGACTGGTGTCATCACATCCCATCCATGCTTGACGAGAGCGGCACAATCAAAATCGCGAACGTTATAGGTGATGATGATCGCAGTTGCGGCGACCGCAGCTTCGATGAACTTATTATCCGCTTCATCGCTCAGATTCGGGCGCCAACTAAAACGCAGTTGCGTTTGGTGTGACAGCGAAATGAGTTCCAAGACCAAATCGGAATTCTGCTTAGCCGTCAGGCCAGTCAATTTCCGTACCGTCGGCCGCGACAAAACGTCTGTGTACTCCGCAATGATCCCCTCGGTAAGCATCAGCGGAACGCGACGGTTAAGCACCGCCATCAGCACGCGATAGGCCATGCTTTGTTCGTGTCGACACGCTCCAGCGACCAATACATTTGTATCGAGAACGACAGGAGGGCAGACAATTTTCAATGGATGACTCACATACCGCCGCCAAATGCTTAATACCGTATTGTGCTACATCGAATTCTTCGCGTCAACAAATATTGCCGAGCCACTCTCGCGATGACAATCGGGAGAGTGGTGGTAGACAGCAATTCCCTGGCGTAGATCGGCAAGCACCTCTGAATAAATAAGAGTATGCCGCCCTCCGGGCTATCCAAACCGCTCGATTCTCAGGCCGGAGGCCGACACAATGTGAGTAAGAGTGTGTCGCCCTCCGGGCTATCCAATCCGCTCGGTTCTCAGGCCGGAGGCCGACATACGAACTGCCGGCGGTGTAAGCCGCCGGATCGAGAGTGGCGACCGAAGCATATCTAGGCCGGATGCCGACACAATGTGAGTGCGAGTCTGTCGCCCTCCGGGCTTGGCATCGCCTGCAGCTTTGGGACCGGAGGCTGACGCACTCCGGCAGTTCGTATGCCGCCCTCCGGGCTACCAAACAGTTAGACGACAATCTCGAAATCGAGGCCTCGCAAGCGGGTGGCGCCGTTGGAGACGAGGAGGTCGAGTGTTTCACCGGTCTCGGCGAGACGGATCTGATATTCGCCCGTGTGGACGAAGTTGCTGAAGCGATAGCTCCCTTTGCGATCGGTCGTCGTGCTGTCGATCACGTTCCCTTCGTCATCCAACAACTCCAATTCGACTCCTTCGACAGCGACATCGCGACTCGAATTGTTGTTCCGATTCAACGACGAGCTTCGCGACCGATTCGACGCGGAATTGTCGACGGCTCGTGTAACCGTTCCACTGACCGTGGCGTTCATGAAGAAGACGTTCTCCTGCAACCCTTCGACGTTGGTGTTTCGCTCGATGATGTCGGCCAACGTCGTCTGCTGCAACTCTTTCAGCTCGCGACCTTCGAAAACGTTCTCATACCAGAACCGATCTCCGTCGCGGATCCTTTCGAATTGATCGGAGATGATCGCTTGATGAGTTTCGCCAACCGACGCTCCGCGAACATGATCCTCCGCCAACAGACCGACCCACAGATCGATGTTGTTGACGTCGCCATACAGCGACTCCAGCTTGCCTTGCAGTTCGACATCGCTGGTGATGTCGGCGAAGCTCTCGACCGGATCGAGTCCATAGGCGACGCGGGTGCTGTTGTAGTCAGCCAGGCCGTGATCGCGGCCGCGTTGGATGTTCAGCGATACCAGATCAAAACCGCCGGCACCGGGAGGCCCGAACAGAAAGTTTCGCAGACTATCGACGACCTCCAAATCGATCTGCATCGATTGCGACGACGCATCGTATTTCAGGATCGAATCGATTCCCGTCTCTTCCAACAGCGAGGGGTTGAAAAACGCTTCGGTCAACGAAATTTCATCGCGGACCTCGAGCCCGTCGTTATCGAAGAATTCGATGTCGTCGTTGAGCGTGCTGTGGCCAAACCGGAACGCGGCAGTCGAGAACTCGTTGGCGATCGAAGGATTGACCGACGCGTCGTAGCCATCGTAGGAGTCGACCGCATTGTTACCCAACAGCGCCGGCAGGAACTCGTTGTAGGTGATCGATTGGATTTCAGCGATCACGATCGCGCGGGCTTGTTGGTAGATCTCCTCGTCGATCAGATCGGGATCCGCCGCAGAGATCTCGTCGGCCAGGCGATTATGTTCGCGTGCGAACAACGTTTGGATCGCGGTCAGCGAAATGTTTTCGCTGGCACGAATGTCGCCCGCGATCACCATTCCCGATTCGTCCAACGGCAGCAGGCCGTCGTCGGTGATCACCAAGCGGCCTCCTTCAAACGAACGCAATCCGTCGGCGGTCTCTTGATCCGATCCATAGACCTGCGAACCATCGATGTAGGCGGTGATCGCGTTGACCTGTTCCCGCGGATTGTCGACCGAAGTTCCGGTGGTCAAATCGTACACCGAACGACTCAGCCCAATCGTCACCTCCCCCGTACCGCTGGGGTCGAAGTACGGATCGCCAGCGGGCACTACGATGTCGAACGTTTCGCCATCCTCTTGAGACAACGAGAGATCGATGTCGTGGTCGATGAACTGTCCCCAAACGTAGAGGAACGCCGACAGGCCACGATCGTTCCCCTCGCTATCGACGCTGGCATCGCTCAACACATTGCTGATCTCCCGAGCGCTCGGCCGATCCTCGCCACCGGGCTCCGAGATCCCATCGGCATAGTCGGCATCGGCGACTCGCAACAACGTCGTTCCAGCGGCCCCAAGATCCTCATCCTCCAAGTTGTTCCCCGTGCCGTCGATCGAACGGACCTCATCGGGCAGGTCGGGGATCGTGCTGCCATTGTCGATCGGCGAGTCGTGGCGATCCTGGCCACCGCGATTGATCCGGTTGAGCACACGAAGCGCGTCGATCGGACCGCGTCGACCGTCGTTGTTGACGTCGGTGAACATCCCTCCTTCGTCGCGTTGATTCCGCTGAATCGCATTTAAAATCGCCAACGCATCGACCGGCGAAACGATTCCGTCGTCGTTTACATCTTCGGCATCGAAGTAGTTGTGTTGGAACAGATTCAGATCGGCAGCCAGCATCTGACGCGATTCGAGCGTTTCGCTGCGCAGTCGGCGACGGCGGCGGCGCGGCCGTTTGGAAGCGCGATTCGATTTGGACCACAACGAGTTGTAAAGCGCACGAAAGGTATCTGCAGGTTTCATACCACACCTTTGTCCAATGACTGGAGAAGAGAAGAAGAGAGTCACGCTTCTCCTGAAAGGCAATTTGCCGGGCTCATTTGTCACGCGCGATGGACAAATTTTTCTGAGTCGACAGATCGGACGTCCCTCGCAGCGGCGCCTCACGCCACCTCGCAAGCAGTCACACCAGGCAGCCCGCGACAGCCAGAGGGGCCACCACGCTCTAGAGATATTCAGTCTTTTTCAGCCTGAAAAATCGACCGGCACGCTCTACCGATCGGTTCTCCAGCCAACCGGACGTTAACGCGTGGCGGCTGATTCCCACTGCACGCACCGACCGCCGCACGCTTTCCCTTCCGCGGTATTTTGCTACAGTGAATCGCACTCCGAGTAGAATCGATGCAGCTCGCGGCGATATCTCAACGCGAACTCACCGAACCCGCAAGCTGATAAACGACGAACACATTTTGATAGTCCCTTCGATAATGACCGACCCGATCCTGATCCGCTTTGGCATGGCGACCTGGTTCTCATTTATGCTGACCAACCTGTCGATCGCCGCGATGGGGATCGAACTGCGACGGCGAGGCGTGCCGATCCGCTGGCTCTCCTATTCGCTGAACATGCGAGTTCGACTCGAGAAGATCAACGAAGTGACAGCTGCCTATTGGGAATTCAAAAGGGAGCGCGGTGAGTTCCCTCTGTTCGCTTGCGCATTGCTGACCGCGGCGTTGGGGTTGTTGGTGATCCCCTTTACCGCGTTGTTATATCGCCTGTTGGCCAATTGAATCGCCCGCCAGCTCCCGTAGCGGAACTCGTCAAGAGTTTCGGGACCTCGCGTCGTGAATCGAAAGTCTTGACGGGCTGTTGATTTAATCGCGTGCGAACTTCTTGAATTAGCCGTTTGGGCGTTAGCCCCGGTTTAGCGGTGCTTGAACCGGGGCTAACGCCCAAACGGCTGATTAAATCGACAGGCCGTTGACGACTTCCGCTACAAGATCCTTCGCCGGTTATGGAACGGGGACGTTGTCCAAGATCTGCCGGATGCAGTCGTCGACCGTTTTGCCTTCGGCTTCCGCTTCGTAGCTCAACATCACCCGATGCCGCAGCACGTCGGGAGCCAACGATTTGACATCGTGTGGTGTGATGTAGTTGCGGCCTTGCAGGAACGCATGCGCCTTGCTGGCCTTCATTAGATTGAGCGAACCGCGCGGGCTGGCTCCCGTTTCTATCATCCCTTCGAGGCCGCGGACGCCCAATTCCGCCGGATTCCGCGTCGCCCGAACGACGTCGACGACATAGTCGCGGACTTTGTCGTCGCACCAAATCTTCTCGACCACGCCGCGGGCTCCCATGATATCCTCGGGCGTCGCGATCGCACTGATCTCCGGCATCGGTTTGCCACCGGCCATCCGATCGACCACTTTGCGCTCTTCGTCGCGAGTCGGGTAATCGACCATCACCTTCAGCATGAAGCGATCGACTTGAGCTTCGGGCAACGGGTACGTTCCCTCTTGATCGATCGGGTTCTGCGTCGCCATGACAAGAAACGGATCCTCAAACCGGAACGTCTCGGTGCCGATCGTGACCTGCCGTTCCTGCATCGCTTCCAACAACGCAGCTTGCACTTTGGCAGGGGCTCGGTTGATCTCGTCGGCCAGGATCAAGTTCGAGAAGATCGGCCCCTGCTTGATGCTGTACGTCGCCTCTTTGGGATTGAAGACCTCGGTCCCAATCACGTCGGCGGGCAGCATATCGGGAGTGAACTGGATCCGCGAAAACCCTGTATGAATCGCTTTGGCTAGGCTGCTGACGGTCAGCGTTTTGGCTAGCCCCGGCACACCCTCGAGCAGGATGTGACCACCGGTCAACATGCCGATCAACAGTCGCGAGACCATCGCTTCTTGCCCCACCAGCACCCGGCCCACCTCATCGATCAGCTTGGTGCAGGTTTGCGAATATTGGGCGATTTGTTCGTCGATTTGTGGAGCAGTCATATCGTGATATTGGGATCTCTTGAGCAGGTCGTATTGTATTTTTTCGTTTAACCGCGAGCCCATCGGGCCGCGCGGCCTTGAAAAACGCGGGGCGATGCCCGCGCGGTTAAACTAGAAAACTTCCTGCTTGCTGCTTAGGATTTCAATTTGCTACGAATCGCGTCGAGCAACGGTTCGGGCTGGTCGGCCGACCACTGCACATCGGTTGTCGATTTATCACGGAGGTCTTTGACCTGGCACGTTCCGGCTTCGAATTCCTGATTGCCAGCGATCAACGCCAGAGTGAACCCGCGGCCGTCGGCATACTTTAGTTGTTGCCCCAGCTTCTTCGGTTCCGGGAACACCTCGACACCAATCCCCGCGGCGCGGACGGTTGCCGCCAGCTGCAGGTAGGCGTTCAGTTGCCCCTTGTCGAAATAAGGGATGAAGACCGGTGCCGGCGTTCGGACTTGCGGAAGCATCTCCAACTGTTCCATCGCCGCCAACAAGCGATCCAGGCCCAGCGAAGCCCCAACGCCCGGCAGGTGCTGCTTGGTGAACAATTCGGCCAAGTTGTCGTAGCGACCGCCGCTGCAAACGCTACCGATCGATGGCAACGCGTCGAGGAAAGTCTCGAAGATCACGCCGGTGTAGTAGTCGAGTCCACGCGCGATCGTTAGGTCCAACTTCACTCGCGACGCGGGAACGCCGGCGGCGGCGAGCCCTTCACGCATCTGTTGCAAACGCTCGATGCCGAGCGCTGCGGTGGCGTTTTCGCCGGTGATCTTGCTCAATTGAGCATACAGATCGTCGGCGTCGACATCGATCTCGGCCAAGGCGAGGACGGCGCGGGCCTGCGACTCGGAAACGCCCGCCGTATCCTGCATCTCCTGAGCGACTTTGTCGGCTCCAATTTTGGCCAGCTTGTCCAACGCGCGAAGCACCAAGACCGAGTGCTCAGCGATTCCCAAGTGCCCCAACAAACCGGTCAGCACGCGGCGATCGTTGATGTGAATCTTGAACGCTTCAAACCCAAGTGCCAGCATCAGCGAGTGGATCACCAGCGGCGTCTCGATGTCCGCAGCGACACTCTGCGTGCCGATGGTATCGAAGTCGCACTGAATGAATTCGCGATAGCGGCCCGCTTGCGATTTCTCGCCACGCCAAACCGGCGCGATGTGATAACGCTTAAACGGCGTTCCCAATTCGTTGATGTGCTGGGCGGCAAAGCGGGCGAAGGGGACGGTCAGATCGAACCGCATCCCAACCTGTCGGTTCCCTTGATCGGTAAACTGGTACAGCTGGCGATCGGTCTCGTCGCTCCCCTTGCCGGTCAAAACCTCAAGGTATTCGAGCGCCGGCGTATCGATCGGGGCGAAGCCAAAACTGCGGAAAACTTCGCGAGCGATCTCCATGCAGCGTTCCCGCGGCATCATGACTTCGGGCAGATAATCGCGGAAGCCTCGCAGCGTTCGCGGCGTGATTAGTGACATACGATTTTGCGTGCGTGAAGGAGGAAACACTCAGTTAAGATGGGATTTTAACGCGAACCGCCTCAGGGCGTAAGCAACCCACGGCCTAGCTTGTTGCCGGCTAGCGAAGCCGGTTATAGTGGACGGTCGAGTCGCAACTCCAGTCGTCGCCTACGGATTCCGTTTCGTGAAACAAGTCATCGCCGTCGTGAAGCCGTATCTCGCCCAGAAAGTCCTGGGGAGCCTGGAACGTGCGCCGATCGAAGCGATCACGGTCACCGAGGTCAAAGGTTTTGGACGCCAGAAAAGCTATCTAGACCAATACGGCGACAGCGAATATTCCGAGGCGTTTCTTCCCAAAGTCGAGATCACCGCTTGGGTGGAAGATGCTCGCGTCGAAGAGATCCTGGCCAAACTAGTCTCCGTCGCCCGCAGCGGCCGGATGGGAGACGGCAAGATCTTCGTGATGCCAGTCCTCGGGTTCCTGGAAGAACCAAGCGGCACTTGAGCCGCCGGACGCTCTGGCCCACTGAAACGCCGCCAGCGGCTACCGATCGCGCGATCAAACGCTCATCACATCGTATTTTGGGTCAATCAAGCGTCTTCAAGATTGTGCCAGACTAAAAACGCGGGGCGTTGCCCACGCGGTTAAACGAAAAGCTAGCTTGCTTAGAACTCCGACTCGCCATAGGTCCAGCGAACCAAATCGCCATCTTCCAGCTCGATCGCCCCAACGCCCTCCTGAGCCCATTCTTCGTTCACGTAATACGACCAGCCTTCGTTTCCGGAAGTCGTCTTGCCGTTGATCGATTGAACAAACGTCATATCTCCCTTGCCGACGATTTCCAACTGGACCGTGTCGGGCATCTCCGCAATCTGACGCATCGCATCGGCGACCGTCGATCCATCCGGCACCGCATCGAGAGCGACTTCGACAGGTTCGCCCTCGCCAAATTCGAAGACAAAGCGAACCGCGATCTTCGGCCCATCCGCTGGCGGCGCCGCGGCGGGCTCGGTCGCATTCTGGCATCCGACCAAAGCAAGCAACAACAAGCAACCGATCCCAGCGATCCGCTGCAGGCTGGCAACGGAGACGGTTTGACAGACGAACATCATGAGAGATTCCTCGAGTAAAAGCTGCGGAAAACGGGCGTTCGTTAGACGAATCGCAGCAGTGCGTATTTCTTCTTGCCGCGCCGCAGCACCATCACCGATTCGCTAGCCAGATCGGCTCGCGTCAACTTGTAGTCGATATCCTGCTGCCGCTGGTTATTGATGTAGGCGCTTCCTTCTTGGACCGCCCGACGGGCTTCGCCGTTGCTGGAAACCAGCCCCGATGTCTTGAACGCTTCGACGACCCAAAGCCCCTCGCCTTCGAGCGCCGACTTCGGCAGCTCCTTGCTCGGAACATCGGCGAAGATCTGCGTCAGCTCTTTGTCCGACAGATCGCTGATCTCACCACCAAACAGGATCTGCGAAGCGTTCAGCGCGCTCTTCAATCCCGCATCGCCATGCACCAACTGAGTCAACCATTCGGCCAACCGCTTCTGCGCGACCGCGGCACCGGCATTATTTTCCAGCTCCTGGGCCAGCGACTCGCATTCCTCGCGATCGATCTCGGTCAGGTAGTGCAGGCAGGTCATCACGTCTTTATCGTCGACGTTTCGCCAGTATTGGAAGAACTCGTAAGGGCTCGTCCGTTCGGCACTCAACCAGATCGTTCCCCGTTCGGTCTTGCCCATCTTTCGGCCATCGCTGGTCAGCAGCAACGGCGAGGTCATGCCGTACAACTGCGGCGTCCCCATCCGGCGACCGAGATCGATTCCGGCGGTGATGTTGCCCCATTGATCGCTGCCACCCAACTGCACGCGGCAACCGAGCTTCTTGTTCAGTTCGACAAAGTCGTAGGCCTGCAACAGCATGTAACTGAACTCGGTGTAGCTGAGCCCAGCCTCGCTAGTCAGTCGCGACTTAACCGATTCCTTCCCCATCATCACGCCGACGGGAAAGTTCTTGCCGACATCGCGGAGGAAGTTCAGGTAGCTGAAGTTCTTCATCCAGTCGAAGTTGTTCACCAACTGAGCGGCATTGTCGCCGTCGGAGTCGAGGAAACTCTGCACCTGCGATGCGATCCCCGCGACGTTTTTCTCCAACTGGTCGGCTGACAACAGGTTCCGCTCTTCGCTCTTCCCGCTCGGGTCGCCGATCATTCCCGTCGCGCCGCCGACCAACGCAACTGGACGATGCCCGGCGCGTTGAAAACGACGCAGCATCATCAGCGGCAACAGGCTGCCGACGTGCAGACTGTCGGCCGTCGGGTCGAAGCCCGCGTAGACGCTTTGAGAACCTTCGGACAAGAGTTTCGCAAGTCCCGCTTCATCGGTGACTTGATGGATCAGGTTCCGCCAGCGGAGTTCCGAGAGGATGTCGGTCATAGGTCTGAAAACAGCAGCGTGATGTAGAGAATGAAAACAATACGAACACAGGCCCGACAGTCGGGCCTGCGATTTGGTTCACGAAAATCGAGCCAGCCGAATCAAACGTCGGCTTGCGACCACTGGCCGTCGATGAACCGCCAAGTCGAGCCGGTCGGATTTTTGTCCTGCAGTAATTCGGGCAAGCGAGCTGGGCGAACGGCATCGAAGCAGGTCAGTTTGGCGAATCGCGGCAACGCGGCCGGAATGCCGACGGCGGTGAAACCGGGGTGGCCGGTCGATGGATACGGGCCGCCGTGATTCATCGCGGGACTGACGGCGACGCCGGTCGGCATCTTGTCGTTCAAGATCCGGCCGACCTTCGGTTCCAGGGCAAACGCGACTTGCGGATAAACCGCGTCGTCGGATCCGTCGTTCGCCGAATAGATGCACCCGGTCAGGTTGCCTTCCAACGAATCGATCACTTGGGTCAATTGATCGATGTCGTCGGCAACCACAACCATCGACGCGTTGCCAAACGCTTCGGTCTGGAACGTTTCGGGATCGCTCAGGAATTTCTCGCCTGTTGTTTTCAGCAGCGTGTTGGATCGGGCACAGCGACCTTCGACCGGATCGCCTCCGCCGCAAACCAATTCCGCTCCCGCATCGCGCAACGTTTGGATTCCCGCTCCCAACGACTTCGTGACCGCGGGCGATAGCAACGTGCCGGGCGTAGCCGCTTGATAGGCAGCCGAGACCGCTTCGACAAATTTGTCCGCGTTTTCACCCTTGGTCATCAGGATGATCCCGGGGCTGGTGCAGAACTGGCCGGTTCCCATCAGGGCGCTGCCGACAAAGTCTTTAATGATCGCATCGCCGCGTTCGACCATCGCACCGGGAAGGATCGCGACGGGATTGACGCTCGACAGTTCCAGATAGATTGGTTTGCCAGCCCGATCGGCAGCCGCTTTAAGCGCCAGACCGGCGCCACGCGAACCGGTATATCCGGTCGCGCCAACGCGAGGATCGGCGACCAATCGCTCGCCATCGGCGTGGTTCAAACGATAGATCAATTGAACCGTTGCGGTCGGCAGATCGGTCGCTTGCAGCGCGGCAAACGCTTCTTCGGCGAAGATCTTGGTCGTTTCGGGATGCGAGCTGTTCGCTTTGCCGATCACGGGGTTGCCCGCCGCGATCGCGGCGGCGAAGTCGCCACCGCTGAGGCTGCCGAAGGCGAACGGAAAGTTATTGGGTCCAAAGACGCAAACCGGCCCCAAGGACTGGTAACACGATCGGATGCCAGCTTTGGTATCGATCGTCGCTGCGGCCCAATCGCCGCTGCGGCAGGCGGCGGCCGCCAAACGCAACTGGTTCGTCGTCCGCGGCAGTTCGACGTCGGCCAATCGCGGGCTGGCGGGCAGGCCGGTTTCGCGGTTGGCCGCGGCGACCAAGCGATCTTTGGCAGCGTCGATGCGGTCGGCAAAGGCTTCCAAAAACGCAGCGATTCGCTCGCGTGGCAGCTGACGCAGTTCAGCATAAGCGGCAGCCGCAGCGTTCAACGCTTCGTCGCAATCCTGCCACGAACTGACCGGAAAAACAGGGCTCAGCAATTCCATGTTGCTTGGATCGGTCGCTTGAAATACGTTAGTATTCGCGGTGTCGAGCGAAGCAGGCCGCCATTGACCGGCAATCAAAACAGGTTCGGATTGGGCTGTTGTGGACATGATTTTCCAGGATTCGTTGGGACTTGTATCCAATCAATAAGGCTTCCAAGCATATCGCCCGAGCTGGCTTTTGGCGAGTGTGCCGAGCCCGCGGGATCGCCTTTCGATTGATCGCCCTCGCGATCGGCTTGCTGCCATTGCTGATGATCGAATCGACGCTCTGGGTGCTCGATTTGCCGCGAGCCGAATCGAGGATCGAAGCGATCGGCGAAGCCAATGGCACGCGTCGCCTGTTCGTTCTCAATCGGGCGACCGGACGTTATGAGATCGCCCCGGATCGGTTGAATCTGTTCCGCCCCGATTCTTTTGTCGCTGAAAAGCCAGCCGACCTGAGACGCGTTTTTGTCTTGGGAGGTTCGACCGTCCAGGGCCGCCCCTATCAAATCGAAACGGCCTTTTCGACTTGGCTGGGGCTGGCGCTACAAACGTGTGATCCCCAGCATCGATGGGAAGTTGTCAATTGCGGCGGCGTTTCATATGCCAGCTATCGCGTGGCGGCGATCCTCGACGAAGTCCTCCAATATCAACCCGATGCGATCATCTTATACATCGGACACAATGAATTTCTGGAGCGTCAGTCGTTCGGCCAGCTGCAACGCTTGCCCGACTGGATAGTTCCGGCGCTAAGTGCGGTGGAGCGGATGAGGACGTTTCAATTGCTGCGCAGCCAGATCTTCGCCGACGCCGCGTTGGAACCGAGCACCCGCGAACTGCTGACTCACAACGTCGAAGCACTCTTGGACAACCAAGGCGGCCTGGCGGAATATCATCCCGATGCGCCGCCTCGTGGGGCGGTGGAAGAGGCGTTTGCCGATAACCTCGACGCGATGATCGCCTATTGCAGGCAGCGGAATGTGCCGGTCATCGTCTGCTGTCCGGCGAGGAACCTTGTCGATTGCCCGCCATTCAAATCGGAACCGCTGGTGCCGCTGGACGATTCCGATCAGCGAGCATTCGACGTGGCGATGGCGACAGCGACCGACGAACAGGCCGCGGCAGCCGATCGGATCGCGGCGCTTCGCACGGCGCAAGCGCTCGATCCCCAAAACCCAAGCGTCGCATATCGGCTGGGGCGACTGATGTTGCAGGCTGGGGAAATCGAGACGGCACGGCAGCAACTGACACTTGCCGCCGACAACGACAGTTGCCCGTTGCGGATTCGCAGTTCGATGCAGAGTCAGATCCGTGCGATCGCCGCGCAACGACAGGTGCCGCTGCTGGACGTCGATCGACTGATGCAATCGCACAGCCGCAACGGCTTGGTCGGGGCAAAGTGGATGGTCGACCATGTCCACCCGACCGTCCACGGCCATCAAATGATCGCCGATGCCCTATTGGAGATCCTCGTCGACCAGTGGCTCACAACAAGCGACGTCGATTGCCAAAGCAACCGCGAAGCGGCCTATGCCGATCACCTGCGATCGCTCGACGAAAGCTACTTCGTCCGCGGCCAACAACGACTGGAAGGACTCAAGCAATGGGCCGCCGGCCGAGCGAGATAGTGACGCACAGATTCCCAGGCCAATGCCTCAGTGGCGCAACCACGGCATCCGCCCAGCATCGCGGGCCGAAGGTCCAGCAATTTGCATAACCCAGCCTGCAGGGCTGGGTATCAGCCGACGGCGCCCGGTTTCATTTCACAACGGGCGAAGGGGCAACGCCCCGGGGGGAGGTGGTGACAATCCGTCGGGCCTACAGCCCAACCATGTCAATCATCGCCGCTAGAACCCAGGCCGATGGCCTGGGCTATGCAAATCGCTGCCCCTTCGGGACGCCTATTTTTGTTGCCGGGTGCTACGCAAACGGCACGTCCCGAAGGGGCGTGCCCGATCGGCTAGCTCTCCTCTTCGGTCGCTTCGCCCGACGATGCCGACTTTTTCTTCGCGCGCTCGGCGAGGCGGAGGGCTCGAGTCAGCAGGCGGTCGAAGGTGGCGGCAAACGCTTTTTTATCGGTCTCGCCGTAGGGAGCGGTTCGGCCGACGACCATCCCCGCACCGCGAAGGTCGTCCATAAAGTTACGCATCGACAACCGACTGGTGATCGTCTCGGGCGAATACTCTTCGCCGCGCGGGTCGATCACAAACAACCCTTTCTCGACTAAGTCACCCGCCAACGGCAGATCGGCTGTGATCGCCAGATCTCCTCGCTGGCCCTCCGCTGCGATGTAGCGATCCGCCTGATCCGCTCCCTCGCGAACCTGGATCGATCGAACCATCGACAAACTGGCGGGAACCTCCATCATCCGGTTGGCGACCAGAATCGTTTCGACATCCAATCGCTTGGCGGCGCGAAACACGATCTGCTTGACATCCATGGGAGCCGCATCGGCATCGATCCAAATCTTCACTTCGCTGAGCTCCTGAGCGTCGCCGCCTCGGACGGGGCACTTCAATTTTTCCAAGATTCCAACCGCAGCCAAAGAACCGACAACGGCAGTCGTGTAACATAGTTCCAGCTTACCCTCGTCTGCCCACCTTTGAAAATCCTGCCCCAAATGAATCGCATGCAACTCTCCTTCTCAAACCGCATTGTTGTCGCGGTCGCCTTGTTTCTCGTGGCTCCCGCCTGCGGTGCCGCTGAACCATCGATCCGCGAACTGAACCGCTTCGCCGCCGCCGAAGCCCATCAGGCCGTCGCCGTCGACGCGACTTCTTATTACGCGATCTCCAGCCGAGCGATCGGTCGCTATGAAAAGCAAACCAACAAACCGATCGCCAATTGGACAGCCCCCGCCGATTCGACGATCCAGCATCTGAACAGCGGCCTCGTCTACGACGGCCGTCTGTATTGTGCCCATTCCAACTGGCCCGCCTCGCCGCTGAAGAACACGCTTGAAATCTTTGACGCCGCGACGCTGAAACCTTTGGAGAGCAAGGCGTTTCCCGAAAGCGAAGGAGCGATCAACTGGATCGATCGCCAACACGACGCGTGGTGGATCGTGTTTGCGTTTTACGGCGAAGAGGCCAGCCGAACCCAGCTGGTTCGATACGACGACAACTGGAAACCGACAGGCCACTGGAGTTTCCCGGAACCGGTCGTTCAGCGATTCCTGCCCAACAGCAACTCCGGCGGCAGCTTTGGCCCCAACGGCAACCTGTACGTGACCGGGCACGATCGCGGCGAACTGTACGTCTTGGAGGTTCCTGAGGCCGACGGCGAATTGATCCATGTCAACACGCTGGCCGCGCCGATCGCGGGGCAGGGCATCGCTTGGGACCGCAGCGACGTCGGATCGCTGTACGGGATCGTCCGTCGCAACAAAGAAGTCGTTGCGATGCAGATGTCCAACACCGAAGAGTTCACGAAATTGAAGCGTCCGGTGGAGTGGGTTCGCAATAAAAACAATCCCGTGATACCGCCGCGGGGCGAAGGATTTGATGCCACGCGTTGCATGAACCCATGGGTCGTCCGCAGCGGCGACAACTATCGCGTCTTCTACGCCGGCAGGGACAAGTCGGGGACGCACACGCTCGGGATGGCGACGTCGGCAATTGGCGACCTCGCCGATTGGGAGCGAACAGGTCCGCTGTTCGGCTCCGGCGCCCCCGGTTCGTTCGACGCCAAGTGGTGCGTGCTGCCACATGCTGTCAAATTTGGCGACGCGCAGTGGCATCTGTATTACACCGGCAACGCCGGGCGTGGCGTGGGGCTGAGCTCCTTTCCAGGACTTGGCGTGGCGACCAGCAGCGATGGAATCAACTGGACGCGCAGCGATCGCCCGCCGGTTCTAGCTCCCAGCGGAGAATACGGCACTCCCGACGCGATCGGGATCGCTGGCGGATCGTTGATCGCGGTCGATCAGCCCGACGGGTCGAAGCAGTGGTGGTTCTATTACACCGGATGTCCAACGACCGGCAAGGCGCATGCGCTCAACCAGCAGAAGACGATCTGTCTGGCGGTTTCCGACGACGGCATCCATTGGGAAAAGCGTGGCGCCGTGATGGTACGCAACCCCGAACGCGACTACGAAAACATCGCCGTTGCTGGCCCCGTGGTGCTGCGGGATGACGACGGCCTGTACCGCATGTGGTATTCGGCGATCGGCACGCGATGGGGCTTCTATTCGATCGCGTACGCCGAATCGGACGATGGCATCCATTGGCGCCGTGGAGTTGAATCGGACGACAACCTGCAACTCACTCCCAACGGTTCGGGCTGGGAAAAACAGATGGTCGAATACCCAACCGTGATCCGCGAAGGAGACCATCTGCGGATGTTCTATTGCGGCAACGGCTACGGCACCACCGGAATCGGAACCGCTGTCTCGAAGTAGCCATCGAACCGTGCTGCAACATAGCCTCCGCCGCTTGAATTCAAGCGGTGAGAGGCCGGTCAACCCAGCCGATACGCCCGAATTATTCGGGCCAACCTTTGGTCAGGACGCGTTTCATCGCAGCCAGCGTTTCTTTGCTGACATGATGCTCGATCCCCTCGGTATCCGCGGCGGCCGTCTGCTCGCTGACTCCCAATCGACGCAGAAACGCCTCGACAATCTCGTGCCGCTTCCGCGATTGCGTCGCCAATCGCTTCCCCGTCGCCGTCAGTTCGATCGGCTGATACGGCTCGGTGTGGACCAACCCGTCCCGCTGCAAACGCCCGATCGTATTGTTGACCGTGGCGTGCGTGACAGCAAATTGATTGACTAAATCGACGGCGCGACAGACACCACGCTGAGCGATCGCGTCGGCGATCGCTTCGACATAGTCCTCCGCAACCTCGCTAGCGTGGTCGGATCGAGTGCGTTGATGCGTCTTGGAGGGCAAACCTGGATCCCTTAAAGGTGCGGATGCGGCGTCGGTTCCGCTGTCAGGCGGCAGAAATTCCCGGCTCGCGGGGGACCCTGGATTCTATCAATTTTGAATTTTCGACTGAACCCCCTTGATCTTGCCCCACCCGCCGCACTAGTTTAGCACCAACTAAGTTAGCCCGCACTAACTCGAGGCAGGTACAACGAAGAACCTGCCTCTTCTACTTGCATGCAAACTTAGCCTCCGCTAACTCTGCAAGTTCAACCAACCACAACCGAAGGGTCACTTCATGCGAGTCGAACGATTTCTCAGTCGCGCAAATTTTCAAACCGCCCACCACAAAAGGTCTCGCCGACGAGGGTTTACGCTAGTCGAACTGCTTGTTGTGATCGCGATTATCGGGCTGTTAGTCGGCCTGTTATTGCCAGCCGTTCAGGCGGCTCGCGAGACGGCGCGGCGGATGTCGTGCAGCAATCAACTGAAACAAATTGGACTGGCGACGCACAACTACCACTCCACCTTCGGACGGTTCCCATCGGGCTACGTCTCTTATCCGACAAGGAACGGTTCGGCACCCGCTTCGGTTCTGATCGATCCGCTGACCTGGGACGCCGGTCCCGGTTGGGGTTGGTCGACGGGGTTGCTGCCGTTTGTCGAAGCAAACACGCTGCTCGACAACATGCGAATCGATCAACCGATCTGGTCGGCGGCAAACCGGCAAGCGATCGCAACCACACTGCCATTGTTCTTGTGCCCCAGCGCCACCGGCGGCGACGAACCGTTTGATGTTCAAGACGCCTCGGGCAATCCATTGGCCATCGGCGGCGGGACGGTTCGCGTCGGACGCAGCCACTACGTCGCCAGCCACGGTCAAGAGAGTTGTTGGGGCGAATGTGGTTCGGCGGCGACGGGAGAGATCTTTACCAACATCTATACGTCGACGACAACGATCGTGGCGATCGATGGCGATGCGGGGCGAGTCGCCGACGGACCGTTCTATCGGAACTCCAAAACGCGTTTCCGCGACGTGACCGATGGGACCACCAACACGATCTTTTTTGGTGAGCACAGTTCCGCGCTGAGCGACAAAACGTGGGTGGGCGTCGTGCCGGGTGCCTACACGCATCCACAGTTCTCTTCGCCCGAAAACGGTCCCGACGCCGCGGCGACGCTGACGCTGGTACACGCCGGGCCATCGGGAGGCGAGCTAGACATCACGGGCAGTCCGATCATTCACCCCGTCAACTTCCCCACCTATCACGTCGGTCAAATGTATTCTCAACATCCCGGCGGCGGGATGGTTTGCATGGGAGATGGAAGCGTTCGCTTTATCAGCGAATACGTCGATCTGTTCCTGTGGGCGGAACTGTCGAGTATGAACGAAGGGGAAGTCATCGCTGGGGAGTCGCTGTGATGGGAACTACGAACTCCAAAATGTCGCTGCCGCGGTTCGGCGTGGCAATCGTTGCGGTTGCGATCATCACTGCAGGGCTGTGGTGGTGGATGCGGCCGCCGGCACCGCTCAGCGAAAACGGATACGACCTGACGATCGCTCTCTATCGCGTTTGCAACCAACGCAGCGACGAGGGGCTGCAGCGGATCGAGCAACTGTTGGCCGAGAGCCGATCGACGGGCCAAGCGAGCGATCCATCGCATGGGATCGTCGCGGCGATCGTTGCTCAAGCGAAAGCCGGAGACTGGGAATCGGCAGCCCGAGCATCGCGTCGGGCGTTGGAAGACCAAGTCAAACGCTGAGCGCCGGGCGGTGCTGCCGTCATGTTCGGCGCGATCGCTGCGATCGGTGCAGTCTCATCGCCGCGATCGGCCGATCGGATCGGTTGCTCATAATTCGAACCTTCCCAGTCGGCTGGCGGCAGATTTGTGATCTACGTTTACTAGGCGTGCCCGATCCATCGATGCGATCGCATGCGGCTTCAAACCCTTCTAAAAATTGCACGTTGAACACGCCCGGCGATGGGCTGACAGCGGGTGATGAACGCGCATCTATCCTCGGCGCGATGAAGCCTCCACTCACAACTCAAGACGCTGGTAAGCCGACGAATGAATCTACGGATTGTCAAAAGCGAAGCTGAATTCATGCAGCTGCAGGAAGCCTGGGACGCGTTGGACCCCGCACCGATGCAGAGCTTCGCGTGGAACTTCGCATGGTGGCAAAGCTTCAGCCGCTACAACGCGCTGCGGATCTATTGCTACGAAGATCAAGGGACCGTTGTCGGAATCGCACCCTTCTATTTTGACCGTCGCCTTGGCCAACGCGCTTTGAAGTTCCTCGGCAGCGGGATCACATGCAGCGATTACGCGCAATTGATCGTCGCCGACGAACACCGCCAAGATTTCCTTTCCGAGATCGCCGAAGACGTCCGCCAGTCGCGGTTCATCCGGATGGTCGAACTCGACGGCGTCCTAGCCGATCCCTCCCAAAACCCCGACCTCAAGATCGTCGACCAATTGGGAACTCCCTTCTGGCGATACGACCGCGACGTCGATTCGTCTTGGATTCTGGAGCTGCCCGATTCTTGGGACCAATTCCTCAAGCAATCGGCTTCCAATTTGCGCCGCAAGGTTCGCAAAGCTGCCCGCCGGATCGACGGCGGCGAGGTGCAGATCCGTTCGACCCGCGACGACCTGCCGGTCGAATCGGCATTTGCGACGCTGGTCCGTCTGCATCTGGAACGAACCGATGCCAAGGGGCTGCAGTCGGCGTTTTGCGATCCCGAATACGTCCGCTTCCTGCACGCCGCCGCGGCCGATTTGATCCCTCAGGGGAAAGCTGAAATCCTGACTGCGGAGCATCAAGGCAAACCGATCGCCGTCAACTTCAACTTGCAGGGCCCACGCGGTCCCCAGTTGTATCAGTCCGGCGCGTCGCGCGATGCAATGGAACTGGAACCCGGATATTTGCTGTTCACTCACGTCATCCGGCGGACGATCGATGAAGGGATCGCGGAGTTCGACTTCCTCCGCGGCGACGAACCGTACAAAAAGTTCTGGGGTGCTCGCCCTGTCCCTTTAGCGACGGTTCGGTGCGTTTCGAAGAGCTTGTTCACGACTGCCGGGCATAAGTTGGCCCTCGGCGCCCGTCGACTGAAAAACGATCTGCGCAGCTTCCAATGGCGTGGGCTGGGAGTGGCTCGATGATCCAAAAGCTGTCGACGTCACTGCTAGAATCAACGGCTTCAAAGCCAAAAATCGGGCAAAAACACTACCGCGTGGCCGAAGTCGATCTGCCGCAACTCGACTTCCACGGCCGAATCGTTCGCGACCTCGAAGAGCTCGAATCGATCGCCGATCGCTGGCAGCGATTGATGGAAACCGCGATCCAACCCAATCTATTCTTCGATCCCGATTTTCTGATCCCCGCGCTACGGCACCTGAACGATCGCGATGCGGCGGTGCTGGTGATCGAAGCCCCGCGGCGGATGCATCCCGAAGGGGATCCGGTCCTGTGCGGGCTGATGCCGTTGGTCGCGAAACGAATTTACGGCCTGCCATTGTCCGGCCGCGAAATCTGGAAACACGATCAGTGCTTCGATTGCACTCCGCTGTTACGCCGCGATTGCGCCGCCGAAGCCTGGCGGTTTGCGCTCGAATATTTGGCGACCGAGCAGGGCGTGCAATTGCTGAGCATGAATACGGTCAGCGGGCAGGAGCAATTTGCGAATCTGATCACCGATCATTTCTACGCCGCGTCGACGACAGTCTTCCACCGCGACGCATTCACGCGAGCCTGCTTCCAGCCGGCCCCCGATGCGGAAACCTATCTGAATGCTCAAGTCTCCAAGAGCACGCGAAAGGGAACGCAGCGATTGAGTCGTAAGCTGGCCCAGCAAGGCGAACTGACAACGCGTTGCGCCGATCAAGACGACCACGCGACGTGGATCGAAGAGTACATCGCGTTGGAAGCGGCGGGATGGAAGGGACGCCAAGGGACCGCGTTTGACAGCAGCGATGGATCTCGTGAATTCTTTCGCGAGATGGCAACGCGGATGCTGGAGAAGAACAAGATGCAGATCCTCAAGGTTTCGCTCGACGATCGCCCGATCAGCATGATGTGCGATCTAGTGACATCCGAACGCGGGGCGCATTTCAAAACCACCTTCGACGAAACGCTACACGAATATTCGCCCGGCTTGATCGCCGAACTCGAGAACATCCCGATCATGCACGACCGTGGACTGGAGATCGTCGATTCGTGCGCCGATCCGGACCACTCGATGATCAACCGCGTCTGGCCCGACCGGATCCGATTTCAAAGTCTCGTCGTGGCATTGGGCGGCAAGCTGTCGCAACTCGCCGTGGCCAGCCTACCGATGCTCCAGCTGGTTCGTCACTCATTTAAGAAGAAGGGAAAATAAGATGCTACAACCACTCCCCACCGCGCTCAGCCAAGACCATCTGTGCGACCTGGACCAGCAGAAGTTCATCGACGATTTCAATCGCCGTCCGTTTAAGATCGGACATCAATTGAGCGATCATCCGTTGTTCGCATTGGAATCGTTGATCGCACTGTCGAAAGACCTGCCGGCCGACCGCGTCGAATACAACGCTGGCAACCTGCCGGTATCACAAGACCCGACATCGACGCCACAAAACGGGCTGTCGGTGGAAGAGACGATCCAACGCATCCAGCAGTGCCAATCTTGGTTGGTGTTGAAAAATGTCGAACTGAACAATCAGTATGGCGATCTGTTGGATCAATGCCTGGACCAAGTCAAGCCGCTGGCGGCGTTGGTCTCCGAAGGGATGACGCACAAGCAG
Source organism: Rosistilla oblonga (assembly GCF_007751715.1). NCBI lineage: Bacteria > Pseudomonadati > Planctomycetota > Planctomycetia > Pirellulales > Pirellulaceae > Rosistilla > Rosistilla oblonga. The sequence goes on from NZ_CP036292.1 coordinate 6,497,186, forward strand.
GGCTTCATCTTCATTTCGTCTCCCGGTTCGGTGACGCCATTCCATATCGATCCGGAGAATAACTTCCTTCTGCAGATCCGCGGCACGAAGAAGGTCTGGATGTTCGGACAGAACGATCGCGAAGTCCTCCCCGAAACGCAGGTCGAAGACTTCTTCTCCGGCGCTCACCGGAACATGCAGTTCGAAGAACGATTCCGCGAGCGTGGCGAGCAGTTCGATCTGTCGCCCGGCGAAGGTTTGCACTTCCCCGTCGTGGCGCCGCACTACGTCGAAAATGGCCCCGAGGTCTCGGTCTCGTTCAGCATCACCTTCCAGACCCAAGACTCCTCGGATCGGCAAACCCTTCATCGCTTCAACCGCCACCTGCGACGGATCGGTTTGACTCCGTCGAACGTCGGCGAGCGTCCCGGTCGCGACAACGCAAAATTGGCGATGTTGCGGACGCTGCGGAAGGTGAAGAACATCGTGCGACAGCCCGCCGACGCGTAGCCGTTACCCAGGCCTTCTGCCTGGGCTATGCAAATTGCTGGACCTTCGGCCCGCGATGGGAGCCGAAATCCCATTCGCAGGCCTGGAGCCTGGGTTACAAAAACTTGCTGGGCCGTTCAGCCCGCCAACACGCGTTAGGCCGCTTTGGCGGTGGCGACTTCTTGCGTCACGCCGGCGACCAGGCGAATCGTTCGGTTGGCGAACGACGCGGTTTGGGCATCGTGAGTGACCATCACGATTGTGCGGCCATCGTTGTGGAACTCGGTCAGATATTCCATCACTTGCACGCGGGTCTCGGCATCAAGGTTTCCCGTCGGTTCGTCGGCCAAGATGATCTGAGGATCGTTGGCCAACGTCCGCGCCAGTGCGACGCGTTGTTGTTGCCCTTGACTCATCTCCGACGGTCGGTGATCGCTGCGGTCGGCGAGACCGACGCGGTCCAACAGCTCCAACGCGTGCTCTCGCTGCTGTTGAGCGCTCAGACCCGACAGCATCAGCGGGATCTGCACGTTTTCACATGCGGAGAGCCAATGGATCAGATTGAACGACTGGAATACGAAGCCGATCTTTTCGCGCCGCAGCTCCGCTCGGCTCTCGATCGAAAGATCGTACAGCGACTGGCCATCGAGCATGATCTGGCCGGTCGTGGGAGCCAACATGCCTCCCAACACCGACAGCAACGTCGTCTTTCCGCTGCCGCTGGGACCAACGATCGCGATGAAGTCGTTGTCGGCGATTTCGAGATTGGAGTCGTCCAGAGCGGTCACGATTTGACCGCGACGCTGGTACGTATGAGTGACCGATTGCAAGCGATACATGACAGTCTTTCCTAGGAATTGAGTGAATTGATTTGTAGTGAGGGTTCGCGATCGCGCGCGAATCAGGCGTCGTTGAACACCAGGCAGGGATCGACTCCCGCGGCGCGGCGAGCTGGCAGCAGGCTGGCCAACACGGCGACGACCGTGGCGGTGGCCATCCCAACCCCAAGCAGGCTGGGCATCGGTTGGACGTGAACGCCCAACAATTGAGGTCCCAGGATCGCGGCCAGGATCGTTCCGGCAGCGAACCCGCCGACACCGCCGGCCAAGCCCAACAGCGTCGCTTTGCCCAAGAACATTTTGGTGACGAAGCCGCGCGAGGCCCCCAGGGCCATCAACGTGCCGATCTCTTTGCGGCGTTCGGTCACGTTGGCGTACATCACGCTAGCGATGCTCGCTCCGCCGACCAACAACAGGATCGAAAAGAAGACCCACGACAATCGCGACATCAGACCGTTGACGGCGATCTGAGTTTCGACCACTTGGGCGATCGTGATCACTCGCGTGTCGGGCAGCTCCGCCGAAAGGTTGCCGATCAATCCGCCGGCTGCTTCTTCGCAGCAGGCCATGATCTCGATCACGTTCACAACCGGGCCCGCTTCGGAGAGATCTTGCACGCTGTGCAGGTGAGCGAAGACGCGGCCGTCATCGATCGTTCCGGTCGAGGGCAAGATCGTCAACACTTCAAATTCTTCTCCCAGCAACGGCAGCTTGTCGCCGACATTGGCTCCCAATTGCGTGGCGATATCGCGTCCCAAGATCACATCGCGATCGCCCAGTTCGTCGATCGTGCGATTGGTCGCCAAGGAATCGGGATCGCTACCGCCAGCCGAAGGAACCGAAGCTGTGGGAGCACAGCAACCGGCGTCGGTGCCGACGGCATTGGTCAGCATTCCCAGCCCCTGCCAAGCCGATTTAGCTTGGAATTCGCTTCGCGGCAAGATTCCGGTCAGCGTCACCGGAATCGAATCGACCTCCGCGGCGACGCACAGTTTGGGAGCCAGATTTTCGACGCCCGCCATCCGGGCCAAAGCCAACCGCGTGACATACTCTTCGGGCATCGTGTGGCCATGCATGTCGGCCGAATAATAATCTTGCAAGCTAACGTTCGGTGGCAGCACCAGCACGTTGGCTCCCAACGATTCCATGTCGCCAGCGATCTTCCGTTCCGAGAAAACTGTGATGTTCTGGATCGCGACGAGCGCCGTCACGCCAAGCGTTACCGCTAACAGGCTGGTCAACATCGGGGTCGGCCGCTGCCACAGTTCTTTCCAAATCATGGACTTCAGTTGCATGGATTCCGTTCCTTGAGAGTGCGTTACGTTTTTCGTATTTCGTGGGAGATGTTTTTCCACGCCGGGGAGCCGCTCGTATCCGCCAAACGCAATCGGTTTGGCGGATCATCGGGCGAGGAGGCCGCGGCGTTTCCTGCGACGCAGATTCTAGTGCTGCGTCAACACTAGAATTCAGGGTAGTGGACGAGGTCACGAGTCCTTTCGCGCCAGAGATTATGGGGACTCGTGACCTCGTCCACTACCATCAGTCCTCAAATCAAAGTTTGACAAACCACTAGCGGCGAGCGGGTTGGGAAGCGCCAGCCGATTTGTGATGCTTGCAATTTTCGTCGTCACAGCATTTGCCCGCCGCAGCCAGCTTTTGAGCCAACGTGCTGTGGGTGACGCTGCCGTTGTAGATCCCGATCATCACGCCCGGAGGCGCCATGAAAGCGACGACCGAGGTGGGTTGATCGGTGCGAACCTTCAATTGCTTCAGAAACTTCGCTTCGCCCGGATCGTTGGCTTCCACGGTGACGATGGTCGAGCGATCCTGGTAGAGCGAGTCGGCCACGAATTGGCGAACTCCCATCGGAATCGCTGCCCCCGCCGTTGGCTGAGCACACAGCAGGACGATCTTTTTGTCCTGCAACGCTTTGAGGCACTTCGCTTGTCCGGGCGAGACGATCGCCGATGTCAATTGGTTCCCGGTGACGCGTTGCGGGAAGACGCTGCAGACGGCGCCGTTGGGAGCCAACACGGCGACCGCTGGCATCGGCAAACGCGTGGCATCAAATCGTTTCACGAGATCGCGTTCGGCGACATCCGTGATCTGCACGGGCAGGATCGCCGCATCGCGTCGCTCGGCAAAGGTCGATTGCAATACGCCGTGCATGCTTTGCGTGGCAGCATCGTTGTTGCGATAGAACAGGATGTAGGCGAACTGTTGATTATTGGCGACGGTGTCGAGCATCTGCTCGACAGGGCTGGCCCCACGAGCGGTTGAACTCTGGACAAGGCAAGTGGCGATCAGAGTCAACGTCAGTGCGAACTTGGTGACATTCCGTGTCATGGTTTGCATCCTTTGATAGCTGCCGAGGTGTCGATCCGATCAGAACCCGCTCGGCAATCGGGGTCTGGCCAAAATAGTGTGCTGAGAACCGACGTTCGCGATCCTCAAGTGGCTACTCTCTACTCTCAGTGATCGTGTTCGTCGTGGTTTTCTCCATCGTGATCGTGATGGATCGTCCCGCGATACGATTTGCCATTGATGCTCAACACCAATCGCGGCTCGGCTCCCTCTTCGTCTAGGTCTGCCGCTAGTTCTTTATCGGCTGAAACGAACCGCGAGGATTGGCCTTCTGGATCGTTCTCGTCGGGGGAGGCTGCTAGCAGAAACTGTTCAGGCGTTCCATCGTGAGTGGCATTGATCGCGATCTCCGTCGCCGCGATCGGCACCTGCGCTGTGGCTGCCGAATCGAGCACATAAATCGTGACCGTCCCCGCAGCGTCGTCGTGAACCAGTTCAGCGTGGTATTCCTCGTTGCCCAATTCGATCAACGAACCGTGATGCGGGCCCTCGGTGGGATGAGCATGGGCGGCCTCTCCTTGATGTGCGTCGGCCGCCTCGGAATTGGCGGTGGGTGCGGGTTTGCAGCCGGTCAGGCTGATGGCAAGGCATGTGAAGCCGATGGCGAACGTGGTAGTCAGTTTCTTCATAGTGTGCTCCAGTGAATACGCTATTTTTCAGTTGGGGGTGAGAGCAAAACGCAACAGGTTTTGCTAGCCATTCGATTGCTAGCGATTTGTTCAACCAACGCGTTGCTCGTGTTGAGCGACCGCATCGGCAAGGGGGTGAAAATTCGTAGCGGAACTCGTCAAGAGTTTCGGGCAACTCGTCAAATTTCCCGTAGCGGAACTCGTCAAGAGTTTCGAAGGACAACCGCCGGGGAACGAAAGTCTTGACGACTTCCGCTACGGGGAAACAAACAGGTGTTGGGTTATGGGACCACCGGTGTCGTGAGCGGTGGATGGTTCGTTGTTGATTCGTGGTCCAGATCATCCGACTCTTCTGTCAGCTCCAATTCGTTGCCCGATTCTTCGACAACGCGGCGGGCTTCATCGATTCCGAACAGCCAGAACAGAGCGGGGTGAACAAAAAAGTCGAGCATGGTCGAACTGATCAGTCCGCCCAGGATGACTGTCGCCACCGGGTAGAGGATCTCTTTGCCCGGTTCGCCAGCCGCCATGACCAGCGGAACCAGTCCGATCCCCGAGGTGAGCGCGGTCATCAAGACGGGAGCCAAGCGTTCCAAGCCGGCGCGAACGATCATCTCCTGAGTCCAGTCTTCGCCTTCGTGGCGGACCAGGTGCAGGTAGTGGTTGAGCAGCAGGATTCCGTTTCGCGACGCGATTCCGGCCAGCGAAATGAAGCCGACCATCGCGGCGACGGTCAGCGTCTGGCCAGTCACCACCAATGCGATCACCGACCCGATGAACGCCATCGGCAGGGCGGCCATCACTTGCAGCGAAAGGTTGACGCTGCGGAACATCGTGAACAGGACCAAGAAGACGCCGACCAATGAGACGGCAAACAGGGCTCCGATCACGCGCGACGCCGATTGCTGGCTCTCGAACTGGCCGCTGTACTGGACGAAATAGCCCGGCGGCAGCGAGGCCACGACCGGCGCGACCCGTTGCTGAATATCTTGCACCACATCGACGACGCCGCGATCGGCGACGTTGCATTGCAGTACGATCCGTCGGCGAACGTTCTCGCGGTTGATCGTGTTGGGGCCCCCCGATTCGTAGATCTTCGCGACAGCTTCCAACGGCAGCATGCCGCCATCTTTCAGGTTGATCGTCAAGCGTCGCAATGACTGCAGATTTTCGCGGTAGTCTTCGTCCAGGCGGATCAGCAAATCGAAGGTCCGCTGGCCGATCAGGACTTCGGAAACGACCTGTCCATTCATCGCGGTCTCGATAAATTCGTTCACCTCCGCAGGCGTCAGTCCATGGACAAGCAGTTTGTCGCGGTCCAGTTCGATCCGCAATTGCGGGATCGTCACCTGCGGTTCGACCATCAGGTCTTTCACTCCCGCGATCGTCCCAATCGCCGACTGCATCTCCTCCGCCTTGCGACGCAGCGTGTCGAGATCGTCGCCATAGATTTTGATACCGATCTGAGCTTTGACGCCCGAGAGCATGTGCGAAATCAGGTGGGCGATCGGTTGTTCGACAGCAGTCACGATGCCGGGGATATCGGCCATCGCTTCGCGGATCTCTTCCAGTTGCGACTCGCGCGGCCGAGGCGATTCGGGATCCAGTTCCAGGATGAACTCGCTCATGTTCACCCCCTCGGCATGTTCGTCCAGTTCGGCTCTACCGGTCCGGCGAATGAACTGCTGGACATCGTCGATCTGTTGCAGCCGCTGTTCGACACGTTGGGCGATCTGATTCGATGTCTCCAACGAAGTCCCCGGCGGCAGCACGACGTTCAACTGAACTGCTCCCTCGTTAAACGGCGGCAGAAAATCGCGTTCCAGGCTGTACGCAAACAGCCCCGCCAACGCGACCAGCATCGCGGTGACTGTCAGGTTCAATCGCGGCAGTCGCAGGCTGAATCGAATCACGCGGTCGCCGATCCATTTGATCCCCCGCAGCAGCAAGCCATCCCGCTCCTGCTCGGTAAACTTTTGCTTGCCCAACAACCAATAGGAGAGCACGGGCGTGACGGTCAACGAGACCAGCAGCGACGACAAGATCGAGACGATGTAGGCGATCCCCAGTGGCGCGAACAGCCGCCCCTCCATGCCCGTGAGTGCAAACAATGGAATGAAGACCAGGATCACGATCATCGTGCCGAAGACGATCGAGTTGCGGATCTCGACGCTGGCGCGGAACACGACCAACAGCGGCGGCTTCGGATTCGCGAGGGCTCGGTTTTCTTTCAGCCGTCGGAAAATATTTTCGACGTCGACGATCGCGTCGTCGACAAGTTCGCCGATCGCCACCGCCAGTCCGCCCAGCGTCATCGTGTTGATCGAGATTCCGAAGAACGAAAAGACGATCGCTGTCATCACCAACGACAACGGGATTGCGGTCAGCGTGATGAAGGTCGTGCGAACGTTCATCAAGAACAAAAACAGGATGATCACGACCAGGAATCCGCCGTCGCGAAGCGCTTCGACCACGTTGGCGATCGCCCGATCGATGAACGATTTCTGCGTGTACAACGGTTCGATCCGCAGCCCCTCGGGCAACGAAGGACGTAGATCGTCGATCGCCGCCAGGACGTCATCGGTCACGCGGCGAGTGTCGGCTCCGGGCTGCTTGTTGATCGTCAGAATAACTGCAGGGCCGCCGGAAAACTCACCTTCGTCATCGCGCAGATAGGCGGCGCTGTCGCCGCGGCGAACCTGCGGCCCAGCGACGACAGTGGCAATCTGGCCCAACGCGATCGGTCGGCCTTCCCGCATCGTGACGACAACTTTTTGCAGATCCTCGATCGACTGAACGCGTCCCAACGCGCGGACCAGCAATTCGTTGGGCCCCTGTTCATCCAGGTAGCCGCCGGTCGCGTTTTCGTTGCTGTTCTGGACCGCTTGTTTCACTTCGTGTAACGCCACGCCAAATCGCAGCATCGCATCAGGATCGACCAGCACTTGGAACTGCTTGCGCCCCCCTCCCATCGTGAAGACTTGCGAGACGCCGGGGATCGTCAGCAACCGTTGCCGCACGACCCAGTCGCCCAACGTACGCAGCTCCAACGGCGGCGTGCTGTCATCCTCGCTCCACATCCCCAACATCAGGATCTGGCCCATGATCGATGAGATCGGTGCCAGCGTTGGCTTGACGCCTTCCGGCATCCGCTCTTGGACCAATTGCAGCCGTTCGTTGACGATCTGGCGGTCGTTGTAGATGTCGGTGCCCCAGTCGAATTCGACATAGATCACCGAGATCCCGACGCCCGACGCGCTGCGAACCGCTTGCACGCCGTTGGCTCCGTTCATCGTCGTTTCGATCGGAAACGTGATCAACGTCTCGACCTCTTCGGGGGCAAGCCCCGGTGCTTCGGTCATGATCACGACTCGCGGTCGGTTCAGGTCCGGAAACACATCGATCTGCGAATGCATCGCTTGCCAGGTTCCATAACCGACAAGAAACAATGCAGCGGCGATCACCAGCAACCGCTGGTGGAGCGCGAATCGGATGATTGCGTTTAACATGTGCGATGCCCTTTAGTGGTTGTGGCCTGCGTGCGGATCGACTCCGCCGCCAGCTTTGTTCTTCAGGGCCATTTGCATTTGATGTGCACCACGCATCGCGACCACGTCGCCGGGGAACAGCGATCCATCATTGTCGATCACCGCCGAATATTGATCGCGGTATTTGACGTGGACGGGAATCCGATCGAAGTGGTTTCCGTTCTGTTGGAAAACGAAAAACTCAGCTCCCTCGCGAGCGACCGCTTCGACCGGCAAGACGATCTGTTGTGGCCATTCTTCGACCGGCACCCGCAACTGCAGACGCTGGCCAGGAAGATAACGCCACTCGATATACCGGTTGCCGTCGGCGCGTTGATCCTTCGTCACTTGATTGGTCAACCGGACGTAGAAGTTCAACGTTCGCGAATCGGGATCGACGCGATTGTCTAAATAGACGATCCGCAGTCCTGCCACGATCTGCTTTTTGTCATTGGGTTGGTCGAAGACGGCGTCGACAGTCCAATCGTTCTGCGACGCGCGACGCAGTTGATCGATGTCCTGTTCGAAGGCCAGCCCTTCGATAAACAGTTCGTCGTATTCGGCCAGGATGCACAGCGTCTCGCCGGCACTGACCGACTGGCCCTTGTGGACCGCCAATTCTTGCAGGATCAAAGGTCCCGCCACCGCGGGCAACCCGTCGGCCGGTTGCGCGGCTTGGCGATTGTGCGTATACGCGGCAGCTTGGATTGGATTCATCGACAGCCGTAATTCCTCTTCGGGATGGTTGTCGACCGAGGGAGCGTAGATCTGCAGTTCTCGCAACAAACGACGTTCGCTAGCGATCTGTTCGACTTGTTTATCCGACAGCCCGTGCAGTCGCAGCGATTCACGTTGGGCGCTGAGCGCGGCTTCCAATTTGTCTTTCGCATACTCTCGTTCCAGCAACACCTTGCCCGCCACGGCACCGCTGCGGGTGACGTCTTGAAGCCGAGCGATCTCCCGCTTCTCGACATCCCATTCGCCAAGCGTCTGGACGAATTCGGTCTGAGCTTGCACAAGGTCTTCGTGGGTCAAGCGGACCTGAAACAGTAGAGCTCCCGGCTCGATCGCTTCGCCCTGAACCGCGTGGACATGGGTGACCACTCCCGTCATCGGCGTGGCGACTTGAACGCGAGATCGTCCCGGTCGCTCGACAACCACTGCCGGAACGGTGATCGATTTGCGATACGTCTCCAATCGGATGGGTTGGATCGTTTCATCCGACAGGCCGATGTTGCGGATCGCTTGGGCCGAGAGCTCCAAGGAGGAGGCTTCGTCGTGACCGGCATGTGCGTGTCCCGAGTGATCGTGCCCGGCGTGCGGATCGGCGGCGGATTCGCCTTCATGCTCCGATTCGGGACCGCCCGACCTGAAGACCGCAACGGTTCGACCGACCCACGACTGCGTCGCGGGGAACCACCGCTGCCAGGTGAAACCTGCGACCAGCACCACGAGCAACAGGCCGCCGAGCCAGGCCCATTGGGCGAGTTTTTTTGATTGAGGGATACGGAACTTCATCGCAATGATTCCAACGAAACATCCAGCCGAAGAGCATTTACTTATCCAGAGACCGACTCGTAGCGTTGGCCGCGACATGCGCAGCGGTTCGTCGAAGTAACAGTCCAAGGATTGGTAGAGAGACAACGCGCAGGCGTGTCGATCGATCAACAAGATGTGAGAAGGCGAACCGAAGCGTTTTGCATGCGCAAGCGACACCACACACCAACCTCAGGAAAAGGTAATTGGCGCGTTCGATATCAGCAGACAAAACACGAGCGGAAGACAATCCCATCGATCTGTTGAAGATCGACGGAGGGCCGCTCTACAAACGCCAAACCTGCGTCAGAGTGCGCAGTGGCTGGTTGCCGAAGAAGAGATCGGGTGGATCGTTGCTACCATAGCGGCTGGTCAGCGACGCTTGAGCCGAACGGGCGGCGGTGTAATCGAGCGCGGGAACCCAAGTGGTTACCGAGAACAACAGGCTGACATCGAGATTGCGAACGACCGAGATCAGACTGCAATCGATTTCATCGCAAGGAGGATGAGGAGCGTCTTGGCTCTGTTGATCGCTTTGGCCATCGTTGCATCGATTGCCAGCATCGTGGTGATGCCCATGGCAATGATCCATCGATTGAGAAACCGCCGAAATCTCCTGCGACGCGCAAGCATGTTCGTGATGCACACAACACCCCAACAGTGCGTGAAGCACAATTGCGACCGTGGTCGATAGGGTGAGGATGTTTTGAATCATGTATCGCTTCATCTAGCGTCGAATCGGCATTGGAATAGGGTCGCCGACCTACGTTAATTTGTATCGGTTAAGTGGCGGTTGGTCTACATTACTTCTCGTTAAAAGCGGAAGTAACCAAAAGCAGAACAAACCGGCGGCACCGCAAATTGCAAGCATTTGCATCCGTTTTGATCAGCGAATTATCCCTTCCCCGAATCGGCGGACAGCTTGCCAGCAGGCTGCGCCGGCGAGTCCTCTTCCGTCGCTTCGGTTCCATTGGGTTGTCGCACGATCACCACGTGATCGTCGCCGGTAATCAATCGCGCACTTCGATTGAACGTGGCGTAATTCCAAGCCCACTGAAACAGGATCAGCACCCGGTTTTGGAACTGCACGATCAACAACAAGTGGACGAACAGCCACAACAGCCAAGCAAAAAATCCGCAAAACTGACGCTTGCCGATCTGTACCACCGCGGCGGCGCGACCAATTGTCGCCATCGTCCCTTTGTTTTTGTACCTGAATGGTTCCGACTGGCCTGTCCCAGCGACTCGTGCCGCGATCGTGTCGGCGACATAACCACCCTGCTGCATCGCCACGGCGGCGAGCCCCGGCAGCGGCTTCCCGTCTTCATCCAAACACGTGGCGATATCCCCGACAGCAAAGATGTTTTTGTGTCCCACCACATTCAGAAATTCATCGACGGGGATGTGCCCCGCGCGATCGGTCTCCAAGCCACAACCGGCAGCCAGTCGCTTGCCCAGCGGGTTCGCTTGCACGCCCGCTCCCCACAACACAGTCCGCGTCGGCACGATGGTTTCACAGCCCTCGGAGCTCATGCGGACATGATCGGCGGTGATCTCGTTGACTCGCGTGTGCGTGTGGACTTCGATATGGAACTGGCGAATTTTATCGGCTGCTCGCTGGCTCAACGCCTCATCGTAATGGCTCAATACATGCGGTGCGCCTTCGACGATCATGATCCGCGCGTCCTGAGGGCGGATGTTGCGGAAGTCGCGGGCGAGCGTATGTTCGGCGATCTCCGAAAGCGTCCCCGCCAATTCGACTCCGGTCGGGCCGCCACCGACAACAACGAAGGTCATCAGCGCTTTGCGAGCTTCCGGATCGGGCTCCCGCTCGGCAGCTTCAAACGCGAGGTAGATGCGGCGGCGAATTTCAGTCGCGTCGCCAAGCGTCTTCAGTCCCGGCGCGAATTCGGCCCATTGGTCGTTCCCGAAGTAGCTGTGCGTTGCTCCGGCGGCCAACACCAGCGTGTCGTACGTGAGTTCACCATCGGCCAAGACCAAGCGGTTGTTGGCGACATCAAAATCAGTCACCTCCGCCAGCAGCACCTGGCAATTCGCTTGCTTCCGCAGAATCGCACGCAGCGGCGTGGCGATGTTTGCTGGCGACAAACCGCCCGTCGCCACTTGGTACAACAACGGTTGAAACAGGTGGTAATTGTGGCGGTCGACAAGCGTTACACGAACGTTTGACTTACGAAGCTGCTTGGCCGCTTGCAGGCCGCCGAAACCGCCGCCGACGATGACGACATGAGGTTGGGTGTTCATCGCTTGAAAACTGCTGGGTCGATGGTTCAACAACTGCAACGCCAAAGACGTTGATTATCCGAAACACAATCGCCCATAGGTTAGCTGATAAACGTTTGCATCGCGATAACCACTGCCGCGCCAGCCAAGTAACCAGCAACCGCCCAAGGAGCGATTCGTTTTAAGTACCACATGAAATCGACGTGCTCGATTCCCATCGCCGCCACCCCCGCAGCCGATCCGATGATTAGACAGCTGCCGCCGGTTCCCGCACAATAGGCCAGCAACATCCAAAACGGATGATTCATCGGCAGGTCGTACATCTCAATTCCCGCCGCGACCAACGGAACGTTATCGACGACCGAAGAGACCAGCCCGATCACAACCGCCACCACGTCGCGATTGGGGAGGACCGAATCGAGCCAAGTTGCCGCCGACGCAAGCGTACCGGTTGCTCCCAAGGCACCAACGGCCAACAAGATCCCGAGAAAGAAGAGGATGCTCGACATGTCGACTCTTCGCAGCGCAGGCAACACCCCCGTACTCGATCGCGTCTGTTCATCCAACGTATGGCCGACCAATTCCGAGACAACCCACAACACCGACAGACTCAACATCATGCCCATATAAGGTGGCAGATGCGTGATCGTTTTGAAAATCGGAACGCCGATCAGCCCCATCACGCCCAGGATCAGAAACAGCCACTGGTGCCAGGGGCGAATGTCTTTATCGACGTGTGATTCGTCGACCTCCGGCGGTTGAAACTTGCCAGGCATCGAACGCATCAACCCGATCAGCGGAACGATCAAACAGACCAGCGATCCGACGAACAGTTCGCGCATCACTTCGACGGTCCCCAGTTTGTGCTTGATCCACAACATCGTCGTCGTCACGTCACCGATCACCGTCCAAGCACCGCCCGCATTGGCGGCGATCACGACCAAGCCGACGAACCGCAACCGGTCCTCCCGGTCGCCGATCAGTTTCCGCAACAGCGAGACCATCACGATCGTGGTCGTCAGATTGTCGAGGATCGCCGAGAGGACAAACGTCAGCAGACCAACCGTCCACAGCAGCGTCCGCTTGTCGCGGGTTCGGATCCGATCGGTGATCAACGCAAACCCTTCGTGCGAATCGACAAGCTCGACGATCGTCATCGCTCCCATCAGAAAGAAGAGGATGCTGGCGATCTCGCCGGTCTGGATCAGGTGCTGGGCATCGATCGCATAATGCAGCCGCACATTCTCCACCTGTTCGGCGATCGCTTCCTGGCGAAACCAATCGGGAATCGCATCGCGAGGCAACAAGTCGTTGACCTCAACCGTGTAGATCGACCAACAAGCAACGCCGATGAACAGCGCGGTGGCGGCTTTGTTGATCTTCAATTTGTGTTCAAACGCGATCGCAAGGTAGCCGGCGACAAAGATGCAGAGGATCAGAGTAAGCATAGGTGGTGAAGCAGGTTCGTTGTGCAATAGTGAATGGGTACCGACAATCCAAATTCAGCACGGCGGTTGGTCACTGGACTGCAGGCACTTGGACTCACGCCCTTTCCATCGAAGATAAAACCGTTCGCAGGCAGTACTGCGACGCCCGCGACACAACTGGCGGGTAAGTCTGCGGAATCGCGACGGAAATGCGGCCCCTAGAAAACGCGTCGGTGAGAGCGGATTGTGGAACAAAAATTCCTGGCATCGGGGAAACAAAGCGGAGCTTCCAAAAGGAGACCGTCGCAAAAGGGAATGACGCCGCCCACATAGGCACTCCCTGTGCCAATCGCCACGACCTCGATCAAATTGCCTTAAAAGAGAGGATTCCCGCTGTCGACCGTCGGTTTATTGGAAATGATTTGCTCGCCACGACCAACAAATGCTCGCCGCCAAATTGCACATCCCCAGCGAAGATGTGCGGTGACACCGGCATCAGATACAGCCCAGTGCCGCGTCGGGAATCATCCACGTGCCACAACGTTTCAGCTAGACTGTTCCATGCTCCGGCGTTGCAAACGGGCTGCAAATCGGACAGGCGAGCGCGAAAGTTACGAATGAATTTGAAGAGGCGACGACGATGAAACAGCTGACGATCGGAATCCTACTAACCCTGGCGACAACTCTGTCGGCTGACGACACACGTCCCAACTTCGTCTTCATCCTCGCCGACGACCTCGGTTGCAAGGATCTCAGCGGTGAAGGGAGCACGTTTTACGAGACGCCTCGAATCGACAGCATCGCCAACGACGGGATGCGATTCACGCGGGGCTACGCCGCTTGCCAAGTCTGCAGTCCCTCGCGAGCCAGCATCATGTTGGGAACCTACCCGGCACGGCATGGGATCACCGATTGGATCGGTGCGGCCAGCGGGATGAAGTGGAATCGCAACGATCGCGTCTTGCCAGCTGAATACCAACACAACCTTCCACTGGACCAAACAACGGTCGCCGAAGCGTTGCGTGACGCGGGCTACGCCACATTTTTTGCTGGCAAGTGGCATCTTGGTGGTGAGGGATCGATGCCCGAGGATCATGGCTTCGACATCAATCGCGGCGGCCATCATCGCGGCAGTCCGCCCGGCGGATTTTTCTCGCCGTACAAGAATCCAAAATTGACCGACGGTCCAGCCGGCGAATCGCTGCCGATCCGCTTGGCCGACGAAACCGCCGGCTTCATCCGCGATTCAGCCGACCGCCCGTTCTTCGCTTTCCTATCGTTCTACAGCGTCCACGGCCCGATCCAAACGACGCCGGAACTGTGGAAAAAATATCGCGACAAAGCGATGGCTGGCGAACAGCCCGAAGAGCGGTTTCTGATCGATCGCACGCTCCCCGTCCGGCATGTCCAAGATTGTCCGATCTATGCCGGGATGATGGAATCGATGGACAACGCCGTCGGCATCGTACTGGACACGCTGAAGCAGACCGGACTCGACAAGAACACCGTCGTGATCTTCACCAGCGACAACGGTGGCGTCTCCTCTGGCGATGCCTTTGCCACGTCGAACCTCCCGTTCCGCGGCGGAAAGGGACGACAATGGGAAGGCGGTATCCGAGAGCCGTTCTACATCAAAGCCCCCGGCATCGTCTCGCCCGGCAGTCGCTGTGACACGCCGGTGATCGGAACCGATTTCTATCCGACTCTCTTAGAACTCGCAGGCCTCGCGCCCACCAAAACGATCGATGGTGTCAGCCTTGTGCCGCTGATGCACGGCCGATCGATTCCGGATCGCCCGCTGTTCTGGCACTACCCGCACTACGGCAACCAAGGTGGCGAACCGTCGTCGATCATCCGCGATGGAGACTGGAAACTGATCCATTACTACGAAGATGGCCGCGACGAACTCTATCACCTGCCCAACGACATCGGAGAGCAAAACGATTTGGTAGCCGAGCAGCCCGAACTGGCCAGCCGCTTGCGAGGCAAACTGGATGCATGGCTGAAATCGACAGGAGCTCGGATCCCCCAGCCCGATCCACGTTTCGACGCGGCGAAGAAGGAACAGCAACAACAGCAGATACGAAACAAACGCAAACCGGCGCTGGAACAGCAGCACGCTCGCTTCCTCGCAGAAGATTTTCAGCCGAACAAAGATTGGTGGGGCTCGAAGCTGACTCGCGATTGAGAGGCCGGAACTGTAGCCGCTGGGGCGCTGGGGTTTCGCGGGGCGAAGCTCCAGCAATTTGCATAGCCTTCGGCCAACGGCCAGACAACAACGGCCCAAATACAAAACACGATCTCCCCCAGGGCCGAAGGCTCGTCAATTTGCGTAGCCCAGGCCAGCGGCCTGGGAACGACGGGCGAATAGCATAAACACGCCCCTCCAGGGCCAACGGCCCGGCGATTTGTCGACAATTTCCCGGGCCTTCAGCCCTCCCGATAATGACGCGGGATGTGGTCCCAGGCCGTTGCCCAGGGCTATCCAATTCGCTGAGCCTTCGGCCCGAAATCCCGAAGGGATATAAGAAGGTAGCCGGAGGTCGCCCGCGCAGTGGCGCACCTCCGGAATGCGTCCCCCGACGCGTGGTGCTCCCGGAGGGATCGCAGATCGATCTGCGCCCCGGTTGGGGACGCGAATTTGATGATCATCGGTATCCGGTGGTGTTCGCTTCGCTCAAACCATCGGCTATCCTCTGGGATTGCTAACCGACGTTGCGATCCCGTGGCAGGTTGGTGCCAGACTCCGGCGTGGCGAAGCTCCAGTCAATGGCTTCGTGGCGACGACGAGGCTATTCAGCCTCCGCATTTCCGCCCCGGCTCTTCCGCCTGTATAACTCGGGCGTTGTACCTGTCATTCGCCGAAAACTGCGAATGAAGTTGTTTGTGCCAGAATAACCGAGCCGACGCGCTATCTCTCCCAACGGGACGTCGGCGTCCAACAACAATTCGCATGCCGAATCGAATCGGATACGGTCGAGCAACCGTTGGTAGGTCGTCCCCGCTTCGGCGAGACGACGTTTCAGGGTCGCCTGGCTGACATCGACCCTACCTGCCACTTCTCCTAATGTCGGTAACTCACCGCTCGGAAGACAAGAAGTTAAAAGGCGATGCAACCGCTCCACCGTAGGCGCACTCCCTTCGGGACCGAATTGCCAAGGCTGACTGGGCGATTCCACTCCAAGACTATTCGGCAACCGGCGGCTCAAAAACTCCGTGGGAAAAGCGAGTGCCGTGAGGTTGGGATGACTGGCGACTTCGCATTGTTCGAAGTATCCAACGCCGCGGTGTCTCTGGTTGGTTTCGTTGCGAATCAGCAGCCATTCGGGATGCCAGTCTTCGTTGACCAGCGCGCGAATCAGATGCGAATAGACAGTGAGCGTCATGTCGTTAATGAACGTCTGTCCCGCCGAAGCGACGTGCGGTTCGCGGTAGCAGATCCAGGAGGTATCTCCGCCTGTTCTTAAAAAGTACTCATTCCCTTCATACGCGGTACCGCCGAGACGGAGCCCAACTTCCAAAGACTCTTTCACCGTCTTGCAGGCCGCCATCGCTGTCGCGATCGGTCCGAGATGCGAGATATCGAAGTCGAGGTACGCATCGTAAACGGCCTCCGGGCAGCCGGTCCTTCTCACAACATCGAAAATGAAGTCATAAGCCTGCCTCTTGCCGATCCAGCCGCCGACTTCGATAAGCTCAACTGGGATACCAGCACGGCTCAGGAACGGTTCGGCCCGCGCACCTGATCGCTGCAAAAAGCCGACCAAGGGAGCGAGCATTCGGGCGTCAAAGAGTTCTATCTGTAGAGTCATGCAGGAGGCTTCGATGATTGAGCCGAAATGAGCGCCAGAAAAACGTTATACGCCATCTGGCCTTCTGTTACCATTCATTGGAAGAGTCCGCCGCCCGCAGAAATCAGCTGATCAAGACCGAGACGCACTCCTTTATGTAGTCGGTCTCAAAGACGCGCCGGCACCAAAGTCGTTGGGGTAATTCAACGACTTCGACGCCGTTCTTTCACTCAACCATTCAACTGAGTCTACCCCATGCGTTTCACTCAAAGAATCTTCTCCTTGGTGATTGCCGTTGTCGCAACCACCTCGGTCGGGACTGCGCAGAACAGCCGCTTTTCCGAACTCGCGAACCTGCCGCTGAACCACAACCGCGCCACGCCGGAAACCGCACAAACGCTTAAGGATGAGCTGATTTTTCAACGAGCCAGCCAGACCTATCTGTGGGCCATGCCGCTGCTGAACACCATGGGCATGCGAGACGGCTTCCAGGAGTCTTTTGGCACCGGATACAACACCATGGCGATCTGGGAGAAGCGGCTCGACGCCAAAACCCGCATCACCACGCCAAACTCGGACCTGATCTATGGCATGGTCTTCGAGGACCTTTCGAAAACCGGCCCGTTGGTTTTCGAGGCACCGCCGAAACTGCAGGGCATCCTGCTCGATTTCTGGCAGCGTCCGATCCCGGTCGACGGCGGTAAATTTTTTGGCGACCTTGGCCTGCCCGGTCCCGATGAAGGGAAAGGCGGTAAATTCCTGCTCCTGCCTCCCGGCTACGACGACGAGGTTCCCGAGGGATATTACGTCTACCGTTCGGGCACCAACAACGTCTTCATCTTCCTGCGTTCTTTCTATCAATCGCTGGATAACATCCAGCCCGCTGTCGACGTGCTGAAACAATCCGTCTTCTACCCACTCGGGAAGAAGGCCAGTGCGAAAAAGATGCAGTTCCGCGACGCCTCCGGACAACCGCACAACATGCTGCCCCGCACCGACATCGAGGCCTTTAAACAACTCAAGTACCTGGTCGACACCGAGAGCTCGAATCTCGCTGGCCCCGATTGGCTCGGCATGCTCGCCGGACTCGGCATTGCCGAGGGGAAGGAGTTCAGTCCCGATGAAAAGACCACGGGGATCCTCGGTGCCGCGGCAACCAGCGCCTACAAAACCTCGCGGGTCATCGGCGCCGAGTATGGCATCGGCGACGCCGACTTCCGCGTTTACGAGGACCGACAATGGCTGAATCCGATCAACAACCTCTCCTCGCGTTGGCCGGATTCCTTCGTCGATCTCAGCTTCACCGATCGCAAACTCGGAGCCCGCAACCTCGATGCTCGCGCCTGGTTCTTCACCGATTACTATTCGATCAGCCCGGGCATGGTTTCGATGACTCCCGGCAAGGGAGCCTTCTATATGATTGGCTTCAAGGACTCCGACGGTGAATGGCTCGATGGCGAGAATCACTACACGCTGAATCTGCCCAAAGATATTCCGGCAGCCTTGTTCTGGTCGGTGACACTCTATGAAGCGGGAAGCGCCTCGGGGCTAGTCAATGGTCAGCCGTTCCCATCGCTCGGAACGTTGAACCATCCGAAAGAGAACCAGGACGGTTCGATCAACCTCTACCTCGGACCGAAGGCCCCCGAAGATAAGGCGAGCAACTGGCTCGCCACCGTGCCCGACCAAGGCTACTTCGTCATCCTGCGTCTGTATGCACCCACAAAACCCGCCCTCGATCTGACTTGGAAACCCGGCGACATCCAAAAGGCTAAACAATAGTGAAAACTTCAGTTATCCCCATCTGCTCGGCTCTGTTTCTAGCATGCGTTCTTTCCGTTGAGTCCGCCGAACCGACCCCGGTAACGGATGAGAACTTTGCACGTGCGATGACCGATCTTGCGATGCAGAAGGAATTCGTCCAAGACGCTGACAATACATGGAATCATCACCGCACGCCGATGCCGCTTAACGAGCAGCCAGCGCCGCTGATGAATCGCGACACGCTCTACTCTTTTGCCATCCTCGACGGTCGCGGCGACGTGGCTGTAACGCTGCCGGAAAATGATGGACGCTACATGTCGCTGCACGTGATGAACCACGACCACATCACCTACAAAGTGCTCTACGGTCCGGGCCGATACGTGCTCCCAGCCAGCGGCACTTCCGACTTCTTTTACGCCAACGTTCGCATGCAACTCGATGCCAAGGATCCGGCCGACGTGAAAAAGGTCAACAACTACCAGGACCAGCTCAAGGTCGAACACCTCAACGGATACCAACCGGAATCTTTCCAAGTCACCAACTGGAACATGGAGGACTTCGCGAAGGTCCGCACCAAATACGTCGCCGAAGCCAAGAAGGATGGCGTCACCGGCACGATGGGAACCGTCGAGAAGCCGGTCTCACTCGATGCCCGCAACCGCGGTGTCTCCATAGCCACCGGTTTGCTGCCCGACAACGACGCGACCTACTTGACCACGATGCACGAGGGCGAAATGGGCAAGTCATACAAGGCTACCTTCGCGGTTCCTGAAATGAGAGATCCGCATCTCGGCTTCTTCTCGCTGACCATCTATGGTGACGACCAATACCTCAAAACCGACGAGGGCTCGATCATCAATAACCCCCAGATCAAGCTGAATGCCGACGGCAAAAGCTTCGATCTCTGGTTTGTTCCCGAGGCCGATTTTGGCAAGCGCAAGCACGACAACGAAGTCATCGTTCCCACCGCCCCCTTCTGGACCTGTTTCCGGGTTTATATGCCCGGCGACTCCGTCCTCAGCGGCGAATACAAGCTGCCAAGTCTTAACAAACAGTAGCCGAAGCGACCATCTAGACTGAATCGAAAACCGCTCCCCTTTGGATAACAATCATGAAGACGACCTGCATTGCCTTCGCTCTATTTGCGACGGCTATCTCAGCCCACGCACAGGAATTGCCAACGACCGGCACGCTCGATTCCCGACTTGGGAAACTCGAGGTCGAGCGAGGGTTTCCGAGCCAAGACACCGTCAAAAAACTGTACGACGCCATCGACTTCCAGCGCGCTTGCCAGACCTATCTGTGGGCGCTTCCGTACACGTCGATGGGCGAGTGGCAGCGCGAACAAAGAGAAACCTTTGACGCTGGCAACCTCGATTTCGTCGATTACATCGACTACAAGGACAAACTCGGCCTGCTGACTGCCAATGCAACCACGCCGTATTCGATGGCTTTCCCCAACATCGAAAAGACTGGCCCGATCGTCGTCGAGGTGCCCGCTGGCGCCATGGCTGGTGGCATCCTCGATTTCTGGGAGCGTCCCCTGACCGACGTCGGCCAGACCGGACCGGAGAAAGGCGCTGGAGCCAAGTTCCTGATCCTCGGCCCCAACGACAAGGAAATCGTTCCCGCCCCGGAAGGCTATTACGTTTTCCGCTCCCAGACCAACAACGTCTGGGTTGCCATGCGCGGCCTCGATTCCGACCTGAACAAGGCTCGTGCTCTCTGTGAGAAGTTGACGATCTACCCTTACAGCGAACGCGAGAACCCGACGCACTCCGAACACATCCGCCCCGAGGGCAGGCCGTGGACCGGTGAACAACCTCGCGGAATCAAATACTGGGAAATGCTGGCCAAGCTCGTCAACGAAGAGCCCCCGATCGAGCGCGACCGCATCATGCTCGCGACCCTCGTGCCTCTGGGGATCCAGAAAGGCAAAGCGTTCCAGCCCGATGCCCGATTAAAAGAGATCCTCATCGACGCCGCCAACGTGGGCGAACTGATGGCCCGCTGCAACGGTTACGCCAAGCGTTTCCCGGGCTCGAAAGTCTGGCCCGACAAGAAGTGGGAATATTCGCTCTTCCTCAAAGCGGTCAACCAGGAGGTGCCCAACTATACCGAACTGGATGAACGCGCTAGTTGGCTCTACGAAGCCGTCGGCGTTTCCGAAGGCATGATGGGCAAGATCCACGGCGCCGGCCAGGTCTATCTCGAATCGCAAAAAGACGCAAATGGCGAGTGGCTCGATGGCGGCAAAAACTACACGCTTCATGTTCCCGCCGACGTCCCGGTAAAACAGTTCTGGTCGTTCACCGTCTACGACAATGAAAGCCGTTGCCTGATCGATAGCGGCAGCTACCCAGACCGTTCATCGCGAAACGACATCGTCACCAATAACGACGGCACCGTCGACCTCTACTTCGGCCCCGAGCCACCTGCGGGCAAACCGGAAAAGAACTGGATCAAAACGCTCCCGGGGAAAGGCTGGTTCACGTACTTCCGCCTCTACGCTCCCACCGAACCCTACTTCGACAAGAGCTGGGTGCTGCCAGATATCAAAGTGATGAAATAGTTCGATGGTCAATTGTCCAAAGTAGCGGCATGGCGTTGAGACAAACGGTTAACATCCGACTCTTTTTCCCCATCGACGCCATTGCCACTATCGAAAACCTAAATCGATTCGCTCCTCAACAGCCCACGAACAATAAAATGAAACGATCTAAACTAAACACGTTCATTCTCGGCATCCTTCTGATAACGTCGCTGGCGAGCTCCGGAGCGACTGCTCAGGAAGGTCGACCAGGCGTGACCGCGCCTCAACTGAGCCTGCCCTATGCCGAACAAAAATATCGAGGCAACGTCGGCACGACTTACTTGAATTCCGATGCGGCGCAATTTCCCAAGCAAGTGGCCGCCCCCGAAGACGCACCCAACGTGCTGGTGATCCTGCTTGATGACGTGGGGTTTGGTCAGTTCTCGGTCTCTGGCGGCGGCGTCCCGGCGCCAAACATGGAGTCGCTGGCAAAGCAGGGTGTTTTCTTCAATCGCTTTCATACCACAGCGGTCTGTTCCTCGACGCGTGCAGCCCTATTAACCGGTCGGAACCATCACGTCGCAGGCTCCGGCAACATCACCGAGGTGGCGACCGGCTTTGACGGCTATACCGGGATCATCCCCAAAGACACCGCGACCTTCGCCGAGATTATGCGGTTGAACGGTTACATCACTTCGTGGATTGGAAAAAACCACAATACCCCCACCTACGAAACCAGCGCGATGGGCCCGTTCGATCACTGGCCGAACAATCTGGGGTTCGATTACTTCTATGGCTTCATGGCGGGCGACAGCAACCAGATGAGACCGAATCTGTATGAGAACCAAACCCCGCTGCCACAGCAAACCGCCGACGATTATTACTTGAGCGTCGATTTGGCGGACCATTCGATCGAGTGGCTGCAACAGGCCGAGGCGATCCAACCGGACAAGCCATGGATGATGTATCTGGCGCCCGCAGCCACCCACGCACCTCACCAGGCGCCAAAGGAACTGATCGAGGAATTCAAAGGCAAATTCGATGGCGGTTGGGATAAGTATCGCGAAGACGTTCTCGCCCGCCAGATCGCCCAGGGGATTGTTCCCGAGGGGACCAAGCTGACCAAGCGCCACGACAGTCTACCCGCTTGGGATAGCCTTTCGGCAGATGAGAAAAAACTCTCGGCACGAATGATGGAGGTTTTTGCTGCCTATGGCAAACATGTCGACAAGGAGGTCGGGCGCGTGCTGGACTATGTAAAGACAATGCCCGATTCGGACAACACGCTGATCTTTTACATCATCGGTGACAACGGAGCCTCTTCCGAAGGTGGGATCCCCGGCACCTTGAACGAAAATGCCTTCTTCAACGGCGTGCAGATGCAAACCGAAGAAATGATGCCTTTCATCGACGAGATCGGCACCATGAAACATTTCAACCATTTCCCCGCTGCATGGGCACATGCCGTCTGCACACCGTTCCAGTGGGTCAAGCAGGTCGCAAGTCATCTTGGCGGCACCCGGAACGCGATGTTGGTGAGCTGGCCTGCCAAATATAAAAACGGTGGTGAAGTCCGCAGTCAGTTCACTCACGTGATCGACGTCGCCGCGACGATCCTCGACGCCGCTGGGATCGAGGAACCACGCAGCGTGAATGGCACCGCTCAGAAGCCAATCGAAGGACGCAGCTTCCTCAGTGTTCTCGAGGACGAGGATGCCGAAGAAATTCGCACCAGCCAGTACTTCGAAATGTTCGTTAACCGAGGCATCTACAAAGATGGCTGGTGGGCCGGATCGTTGTCCTTCGTGCCATGGAATCCCAACCGAGGCGAATTCGATCCGCTGAGCGCTCCGTGGGAACTATACAAGTTGGACGAAGACTTCTCACAATCGAATGACCTCGCCGACGAAAATCCGAAGCAACTCGATGAGATGGTGAAGCTCTGGTGGGCTACCGCCGCCAAACAACAGGTTCTTCCTCTCGACTGGCGCGGTTCGGAGCGATTTAGCGCGGAACTGATGGGCAAGCCCAATCTCGCTGCAGGTCGGTCAGAGTATGTCTATCCGGTTCCCGTCGTCGGTCTGCCCGAAGCATCAGCCCCCGACCTGAAAAGTAAATCTTTCACCATCACCGCCGAGGTTGAGATCGACGACGATGCCAACGGCATGATCTTTACTCAAGGTGGCAATACCGGCGGCTGGGGATTCTACTTACTCGACGGCAAATTCGTGGCGACTCATAACTTTCTTGATGTCGCTCGCTACTCCGTTTCTAGTGATGAAGCGATCGCCGCGGGCGAGCACACACTGAAGGTCGAGTTCGATTACGACGGAAAGAAGGGAGAGGTCGGCAAAGGAGGAAGCCTATCGCTATACGTCGACGGGCAAAAAGTTGGCGATGGCAAAGTCGATAAAACTTCGCCGATGAAATATTCGCTCTCCGAGAACCAGGACATCGGGACGGATACCGGCACGCCAGTGACCTACGACTACCGCGAGCCATTCGATTTCCAAGGCACTCTTGGCAAAGTTGTTGTGTCGTTGAAGCCGTAGGTTTCTTCGATCGACTTCAACCAAAGAAAACACGCATAGCGTTCAAGGTCTCTTGTCTCCCGACATGCCGCCAGCCGCGACGATCAATCCCCATGGGATATAAGAAGATAGCCGGAGGTCGTCCGCGCAGTGGCGCACCTCCGGAATGCGTCCCCCGGCGAGCGGTGCTCCCGGAGTGATCGCAGATCGATCTGCGCCCCGGTTTGGGACGCGGATTTGATGAGCATTGGCAACCGGTGGTGTTCGCTGCGCTCAAACCACCGGCTAGCTTCTATGATCCCTGTCTGGATCGATGCCGGAGTCGGCGGCATCGCGACTTGAACCGCGCGGCGTTGGCAGGGCGAGAGGGTTGCCGTACGCTGAACTTGGGATTCGGAAATACTGGCAACGCTAGAGGCTTCGAATACAAACCGTTGCTCTTGTGTTACTCCGCCGCGACTGGATCGATGCGTTACGCCGAACTTCACTGCAAATCGAACTTCTCCTTCCTCGAAGGAGCTTCGCATCCGGCGGAATTGGCCGAGCAGGCGCATCGACTGGGCTACCACGCGCTGGCGGTGACCGACCGCAATTCTTTGGCCGGAGTGGTCCGAGCGCACACGGCGGCCAAAGATGTCGGCCTGAAGCTGTTGATCGGTGCTGAACTTCATTTCACCGATGCGACGCCGGTTGTCGTCTGGGCCACCGATCGAGCGAGCTATGGGCGGCTGTGCCAGCTGTTGAGCGCCGGCCGCTTGCGGGCTGAAAAAGGTCAGTGCGAACTGCATTGGCAAGACCTTGTCGATCATCACCAGGGGCTGCTGGCCGGAGCAACTGTTCCGTCGCCGTCGGATCGCGCGACGGCAGAGGCCGGGCCGCCGCAAGAGGCCGACCTGCGACAGACGCTGGGCCGGTTTGCCGATCTATTTGGCGACCGCGGATATTTGTTGTGCTCGCTGCAGCGAGGCGTCGACGATCGCGAGCAGCTTGCCCGGACGATGCAGCTGGCCCAGCAAGCGTCGCTGCCGCTGGTCGCCGCCGGCGACGTTCACTATCACTCGACCCAGCGGATGTTGGTTCACGATCTCGTCACCGCAATCCGGCTGGGGACGACGATCGATTCGATTCAAGAGGCGCGGTTTGCCAACAGCCAACGCCATCTGCGATCGCTCGACGAAATCGCCGAGGTCTTCGGCGACCATGCGGAACTGTTCGAACGAAGTTGCGAAATCGCCGACCGCTGCAACTTTCGGCTCGACGAACTGCGTTATGAATACCCCAAAGAAGACCTCGCCCCCGACGGCGTTGCGGCGATCGACTACTTGAAACGCCTGGTCTGGCACGGCGCCAAACAGCGTTACCCCGACGGCGTTCCGCAGCGGTTGATCGAGATGCTGCGACACGAGACGCAATTGATCGAGGAACTTCATTACGAAGCCTACTTCTTGACCGTCTGGGATGCGGTCCGGTTCGCTCGCAGCCGCGGGATCCTCTGCCAAGGCCGAGGTTCGGCGGCCAACTCCGCTGTCTGTTATTGTCTGGGCGTGACGTCGATCAATCCGGCGGAAATGGATCTGTTGTTCGAGCGATTCATCAGCCGCGAGCGGGCCGAAGCTCCCGATATCGACATCGATTTCGAGCACCAACGCCGCGAGGAGGTGCTGCAGTATCTGTACGAAAAATACGGGCGTGATCGCTGCGGAATGACCGCGACGGTGACGTCGTATCGTACCAAGAGTGCGATTCGCGAAGTCGGCAAAGCGTTGGGCGTGTCGTTGGATTGCATCGATGCGTTGGCCAAAGTGGCCGAACGCTACGGACAAGACGACTTCCCCGACCTGGCGGAAAAAGCGGGCTTGCCGCTGGGCAGCGAGGTCGGCCAGCGGTTCCTGCATCTTGTCGAATCGCTGCGTGGGTTTCCGCGGCATCTGTCGCAGCACGTCGGTGGAATGGTGATGACACAGGGGTTGTTGTCGGAGCTGTGCCCGATCGAAAACGCGGCGATGGAAGGCCGCACGGTGATCCAATGGGACAAAGATGACCTGGACGAATTGGGGATCTTGAAAGTCGATTGCCTTTCGCTGGGGATGCTTTCGGCGATCCATCGAT
The DNA here is from genome assembly GCF_007751715.1 of Rosistilla oblonga. Taxonomy (NCBI): domain Bacteria; kingdom Pseudomonadati; phylum Planctomycetota; class Planctomycetia; order Pirellulales; family Pirellulaceae; genus Rosistilla; species Rosistilla oblonga. The sequence continues at coordinate 6,522,948 of NZ_CP036292.1, forward strand.
GCTTCGACATGGTTGAAAAACACTCTGGCCGCGCGCTCACTTTGGCAACGATCCCGCCGGATGATCGCGCGACGTATGACATGATCTGCGCCGCCGATACGGTCGGCGTTTTCCAGATCGAAAGTCGTGCTCAGATGAGCATGCTGCCGCGGCTGCGTCCGCGCTGTTATTACGATCTGGTGATCGAAGTTGCGATCGTCCGTCCGGGTCCGATCCAGGGGAACATGGTCCATCCCTATCTGCAAGCCAGGCAGAATCCGTCGCAGGTAAAATATCCCAGCGAAGCGATCCGAGGTGTGCTGGAGAAGACGCTGGGAGTGCCCATTTTTCAAGAGCAAGCGATGAAGCTGGCCGTTGTCGCGGCTGGGTTCACGCCGGGGGAAGCCGATCAATTGCGGCGTGCCATGGCAGCTTGGCGACGGCCGGGAGTGATCGATCAATTCCGCAAAAAGCTGCTCGAAGGGATGCAGGCCAACGGCTTCGGTGGCGAGTTTGCCGAGCACGTCTTCACGCAGATCCGTGGCTTCGGCGAATATGGCTTTCCCGAATCGCACGCCGCCAGTTTTGCTCTGCTCGTCTACGCGTCGGCTTATCTGAAGTGTCACTACCCAGCCGCCTATTGTGCTTCGCTGTTGAACAGCCAGCCGATGGGGTTCTATTCGGCGGCGCAGTTGGTCCGCGACGCGCAACAGCACGGCGTGCAAGTGCTTCCGCCCGATGTGAACGACAGCGACTGGGACTGCACGCTGCAGCCGATCGATCCAGCGGCCGGCGGCAGCAGCACGACGACACGTTCGCTCGCCGTGCGGCTTGGCTTGCGATTGGTTCGCGGTTTGGCGGAGTCGACGGCGCAACAGGTCGTCGACGCTCGCAACGCATCGGGGCGATTCACCGGACTGGCCGACCTGACGCGGCGCGCGGGGCTCAGCAGTGCGCAAACATCGCAACTGGCCGACGCCGACGCGCTGCGGTCGATGTCTCCCAACCGCCGAGCTGCGATCTGGGAATCGTTGGCTCAAGACGACCATCCCGAACGGACGCCGCTGTTCGCCGAAAACGAATCGGGAGACGACGACGAGGTTCCAACAAGCTTGGGATCACTATCGTCGATGCAAGAGGTGCATGCGGATTACAGCACGCTTGGGCTGAGTCTGCGAGCCCATCCGATCTCGTTTTACCGCGAGCATCTGAACGAACTGCAAGTCTCTCGAGCCGACCAGTTGCCACCGATGCGCGACGGCCAGCATGTCCGCGTCGCCGGGCTGGTCGTGCTGCGGCAGCGGCCGGGGACCGCCAAAGGAATCACCTTTGTCACGCTGGAGGATGAAACCGGAGCGATGAATCTGGTCCTGTTCCCGAAGGTTTGGCAGCAGTTCTTTACGATCGCACGGACCAGCAACTTCTGGCTGGTCCACGGTAAACTGGAGAATCGCAAAGGAGTGATCCACGTGATCGTCGGCCGACTGGAAGATCTGTCCGAACAATTCGACAGCGTCGACATCAAGTCCCGCGACTTCCACTGATGCTTCCATCGCCACGTCACATCAACCGCAACGAACATCACCCGACGATTTGTTCCGGCAAACGCCGTGATGAGTGCCGGACCGCTCGATCAGATGAACTCACCGATCAGGCGATGATCTCTTGGACGATGCGGCCGTGGACGTCGGTCAGGCGGTAGTCGCGGCCGGCGTAACGGTAGGTCAGCCGCTCGTGATCGAGTCCCAGCAGATGCAGAACGGTGGCGTGCATGTCGTGGACGTGCATCTTGTCTTGAACCGCCTTGAATCCAAAATCGTCGGTCTCGCCGTAGGTCATCCCGCCGCGGACGCCGCCGCCAGCCATCCACATCGTGAAGCCGTGGTGATTGTGATCGCGGCCGTTGCCGTTCTCGGACGTCGGTGTCCGGCCAAATTCGCCGCCCCAAATCACCAGCGTGTCCTCCAGCAAGCCGCGCTGCTTCAGATCGCCCAGCAGCGCCGCTGTCGGTTGGTCGATGTTCTTGGCCAGCTTTTTGACGCTCGTGTCGTGCTTGGAGTGCGTGTCCCAAGGCTGACCGTTGCCGTAATACAGTTGCACAAAACGGACGCCTCGTTCGACCAAGCGGCGAGCCAACAGGCAGCCGTTGGCAAAGTGACCGGAGCCATAGTTTTCGCGGGTCGTTTTTGATTCCTGGTTCAGATCGAAGGCGTCGTTGGCTTGAGTCTGCATCCGATACGCAGTCTCCATCGATTGCATCCGCGCATCCAAAGCCGGGTCGCTGCCACGCATCTCGCGATGGGCCGTGTTGAGCTTTTGCATCAGGTCCAACTGCCGCCGCTGCGCCTGCCGATCCCATTGCTCGTTCCGCAGATAGGGGACCATCTTGGCGGGATCGAGATTGGAGTGATTGATATAGGTTCCTTGGTGAGCCGATGGCAGGAAGGCGCTGTTCCAAAGGATCGAGAACCGCACCGGTCGCCCCGGACACAAGACGACGTACCCGGGCAGGTTTTGGTTCTCGGTCCCCAGACCGTACAGGAACCAAGCGCCCATGCTGGGGCGGGTCGGCAGAATCGTGCCGTTGTTCATCTGCAGCAGCGCTGGGCCGTGGTTCGGATTGTCGGCGTGCATCGATCGCAACACACAGATGTCGTCGATATGTTTGCTCAAATGCGGCAACAGGTCGCTGACCGGAACGCCACTGTTGCCCGCTGGCTTGAATTTGGCTGGCGATGCCAGCAGGTTGCCGGTCTTCCGCTCGGTAACCAGATCCGCCTCTGCCGGCCGCTGCCCCGCAAACTTGTTCAGCATCGGCTTGGGGTCGAACAGATCGCACTGAAACGGACCGCCGTTCATAAACAGATGGATCACCCGTTTCGCTTTGGGCGGATTGTGCAACACGCGGCCTGCGGAAGAAGTCGCCGCCGCGGCGGGCTGAGCGAGCATCGAGGCTGCGCCCAGCATGCCCATGCCGCCACCAAGCGTCTGCAACAGGTTGCGGCGATCGATCGAAGTGGCTTCGGAGTTCGATGGAGGTAGCATGTTGGTCAGTCCACAAAAAGGAATTCGTTACAACCTAAGACCGCATGGGCGTACTGTCGCCATGCGTCGCTGGTCGGATCGTCGGCTTGATCCGCAAGAAATTCAGTCGCCAATTCGACCTCGTCCGCTGTCGCCGGCCGACCGAACAGCAACCGATGCGTTCGATCGATCTGCTGCGTCAAGTCGCCTGGCGTCTCGCGGACGATCCGCTTTGCCAGCGTGTCGGCTTGCCCAGCCACAAACGAACTGTTCAACAAATACAGTCCCTGTAGCGCCGTCGTCGTGGCGATCCGCTGGGGGCTGTGCCCGTTGGGGTCGGGGAAGTCGTGCAACTGCAAGCCCTTGGACATATCGCGGCGGTGAACCGTCGAATAGAGGGTCCGGTAGTGGTTCTTGCTGTCGTCAAACGAAACCGATTCGCCGGGAGTGGTCGCGTCCAACTGGCCGCTGGCGGTCAGCATCGCATCGCGCCACGCTTCGATATCCAGCCGGCGGCGATTCATGCGGCCGAGCCAACGATTGTCGGGATCGATCTGTTCTTGTTCGGCCGATCGTTGGCTGGCTTGCCGATACGTTGCCGACATCACGATCTCGCGATGCAGCCACTTCAGCGACCATCCGTTGGCGACGAACCGAGCCGCCAGATCGTCCAGCAATTCGGGGTGCGTCGGTCGTTCGCCCAGCTGGCCAAAGTTGCTTGGGGTCGAGACCAGTCCGCTGCCGAAGTGGGCGAGCCAAATTCGGTTGACGATCACGCGAGCGGTCAGCGGGGCGGCCTGCCGCGTGATCGCATCGGCCAGTTCCAAGCGGCCGCTTCCCTGTTGGAACGGCGTCGGTTCGTCCGACGACAGCACGCTCAAGAAGCGACGCGGAACGACCGGTCCCAAGCGATTGGGATTGCCGCGGATGAACAGATTCAGATCTTGCGAGCCCGGTTTGTAATCCAGCCGCGTGCCATCGTGATTCGTTGGCCCCGCCGGGACGACATACAGCGATTCCTCGCTAACCGCGGTGGCTAGCGGATCGCTGTAGCCAGGCGTCGATGTGGCCAGTTTGTTTTTGGCGGCCGTGAGTTTGTCGATCTCCTCTTTCGGCAGCGGCTTCTTTTTCTTGAGCGCTTTGATCTCTTTGTTCAGCCGAGCGACCTCTGCTTTGGCCAGCCGGATCGGTTCGTATTCCTCGTCGGAAACGATCGGTCGGGCGGTCAGTCGGCTGCTGGCGACGACGCCGGCCAAGGCGTAATAGTCTTCGGTGGTGATCGGATCAAATTTGTGGTCGTGGCAGCGGGCGCAAGCGACGGTCAGTCCCAAGAAGGTCCGCGAGATCGCATCGATCCGCTCCTCCCACTCATCGGCAACGATCACCTTGATGATCTCGCAGGGAAGCTGCAGTTCTTTCCAATACGTCGGGCTGAGTCCCAAGAAGCCGAGCGCGGCGATATCCTCGGGCCCGGTCTCCGGCATCATGTCGGTCGCCAATTGTCGACGAACAAATTCGTCATACGGCATGTCGGCGTTCATCGCGCGGACAACCCAGTCACGATACAGATGCGCCTTCCCCTCTTGGTTCAACCACGACGCGGTCGCATCGGTGTAGCGAGCCAGGTCGAGCCAGACGCGGCCCCAACGTTCGCCGAAGGCGGGCGACTGCATCAAATCGGTGACAAGCCGTTCGTAAGCGTCGGGTTCGTTGTCGTTAACAAATTGTTCCTGCTGCGCGATCGTTGGCGGCAGGCCGGTCAGATCGAAGGCCAAGCGACGCAGCAATGTCCGCCGATCGGCTTCGTCCGCTGGATGCAAACCGGCCCGTTCTTGAGCGGCCAGCACAAACCAATCGATCCGTTGTTGGGGCCAAGCGGCGTTGGCGACCTCCGGCAACGGCGACTCTTGCAGCGGTTGGAACGACCAGAACTCGCGGCCTTGCTGGATGTCGATTCCCGCTGCGGCAACGGGATCGTCGCTGGCGGCGGCTGGAAAGGGAGCGCCGCGAGAAACCCAGTTGGTCAGTTCGGCGATGTCGCGATCGGACAGTTTGCCCTTGGGAGGCATTTCGTAGTCGTTGTAGTGGATCGACGAGATCAACAGACTCTCGTCCGGTTTGCCCGGCACGACGCTTGGTCCGCTGTCGCCCCCCTCCAAAATTCCGGATCGACTGTCGAGTCGCAGACCGGCGTGTAGCGTCTTCGAATCAGCCGAATGGCACTCGAAACAATGCTGGTGCAGCAGCGGACGGATCTTCCGCTCAAAGTATTCGATGTCGGCAGGAGACGGATCTCCGTGCGGCGGACTCGATTCGGCGGCGAGCGCCATGCCGGCATTGGTCGCAAAGATCAACAGCAGCGCAATTTTGAAAATTGAACGCGGTGATACGCACATCAGCGAAGCCCTCTGGGAAAGGTGAGGCATGGGGCGGGCGATAGTTGCAAGCGCGAAGACGCTCGGCGGGTGGGAGGGGGAAGGCTTATTGTAACATTAATATTCGGCTGTTGCCTTACGAAGAATCGATTTTTCCAGGGCAAGTCACTGTTTCAAACGGGAGCGTCTCGGGAAATGGCAACCCGACGCGTGAACGAGCAATTCACGCGGGGGCTCGGTTTACGCGCCGGATTACCAATGGTGCCTGACCTCAAACAGCGAATGGCCCTATCAATTTTTCCTCCCATCGCCTGCGGAGGACCCTATACTTAGTTGGCTCAATAGCTGAACAGTTCTTGCTGGCCAACTTGCACCCCAACTAGGACCTTGCCGCGTCGTGGCGTCGTCCGCTCATCCGACTTCTGAAGAGACCCTAAAATGAGATCGATGCATTGTTTCGCTTGGCTCCTTACCTCTGTATTGGCAATTCCAGGCGGTGTCGCGGTGGGAAGCGAAGAGGCGGTTCGGACTACGATCCAGGACTATGTCGTTGCTTTTAATGCCAAGGATTTCGATGCGGTTTCCAAAGCTTGGTCCGAGAATGCGACCCACCTGGATCACAACCTCGCGCAACGCACCGATGGCCGCGATCAGATCGTTGGCGATATCAAGACGCTGTTCGAAGAAGATGCACCGATCAAGATCTCCGGCACGGTTGAGCATGTGCGAATGATCACCGATAGCGTAGCGAGTGTCGACGGCCAGGTCGCCGTCTCCAACGGAGCCGACGCTCCGGTCTTCAACCATTTTTCAGCGATCCTGAAGAAGCAGGGGGACCAGTGGTTGATCGATTCGATGGAGGAGATGCCGATTCCAACGCCCGCGTCGGCAGCCGATGCGATTTCGCAGCTGGAATGGTTGGTCGGATCGTGGCAGGACGCTGACACCGAATCGCCCGTCCGCGCGACGGTTCGCCGATCGATCGGCGGGTCGTTTCTGATCCGATCCTTCCAAGCGACTACCGCCGATGGCAGCGTCGCGCAGAGCACTCAGATCATCGGATGGGATCCGATTCGGCAGCAATTGCGATCGTGGACGTTCGACGCCGATGGATCGTTCGGCGAAGGAATGTGGAGCCGCAACGGCGACGAATGGCTGATCAAAGCAACTCAGACACTGGCCGATGGCCGGACCGCTTCGGGAACTTACATCCTGACCCCAGAATCGAATGACGCGTTTGCTGTCCAACTGGTCGGCCGCGAAATCGAAGGCGAACTGCAGCCTTCCACCCCATCGGTCATGGTCCGGCGCGTCGAAGTAAGCGACGCGCCGGAAGCCACTGTCACAACCACGCAACAATAGAACAACGAAAGTTTGAATCCATGAAAAAGCGAATCATCCTTGTTTGCGCGTTGCTGGTGCTGCCCGTCTCCGATGGGAACATCACACTGGCAGGCGGATTCCGTGGCGGCGGCGGTGGTCACGGTGGCGGTGGACGAGCCGGCGGTGGCGGACGTGTTGGTGGCGGCGGCGGACGCCCTGCTAGCATGCCACATCTCGGCGGCGGCGGTGGGGGCGGTAGGCCCTCGATGCCGTCGCGTCCCTCCATGCCATCGACTCGGCCTTCGATGCCATCACGCCCCTCGATGCCCTCGACTCGACCTTCGACTCCATCACGTCCTTCGATGCCGTCGACGCGACCTTCCACGCCATCTCGGCCATCGACTGGCAACCGGCCCAGCTTGCCTTCGTCACGCCCGGGCGACTCGGGATTCGGCGGCGGCTTCAGCGGTGGACTGAAGCCTTCGAAGCCGGACTTCCCTGGAAATCTCGGCGGTGGCGGCGATCGCCCCGGGTCGAACCGACCCTCCAAACCGCCTGGCAGCTCGGGCGGCATTGGCGATCGTCCCAGCTTCCCTAATCTTGGCGGCCACGGACGCCCCTCGACGCTGCCCGGTCAAATCGATCGGCCCGGTTCTGGAAACCGACCCGGCGGCAACGACCGACCTGGCGCCGGCAACCGTCCTGGCGGCAACGACCGCCCCGGCGCTGGCAACCGTCCTGGTTCCGGCAACCGACCTGGCGACAACGATCGACCCGGCTTCGGCAACCGACCTGGTGGCAACGATCGACCTGGCTCGGGCAACCGGCCTGGCGGCAACGATCGACCCGGCTCGGGCAACCGCCCCGGCCATGGCGATCGACCTTCCGCTGGCGACTTGGGAGACTTCTTAGGTCTCGATGGCGGCGTGCGGCCAGGGCCTAAACCCGGGAATAAACCGGGACACAAGCCAGGACCTAAGCCTGGCGATTTGGGCGATCGCAATCCTAATCGCCCCGGCAACCGTCCCGGTGGCCCCGATCGGCCGGGCGATCACCGCCCCGGTCGACCTGGAGACCATCATCCCGATCGACGTCCTGGGCACATTCCGCCTGGAACCGCCGGCCGCCCGGGCTGGAACGATCGCCCGATCAACATCGGCAACATCGGAATCGGCAACACGGTGATCAACAACCGTCCGTCGTGGGTGAATATCGACAGGAACAACATCGTTTCTATCGAGAAGCGTTGGGACCGGCAGATGGGCGGCCTGCATGGCTGGGCCGGCCACCGACCTGGACGCGTCAATTATTGGCACGGCTGGGGCAACAACGTGCGAACGCGTTGGACCGGGTATCATCATCACCACAACTGGTTCCACGGCGACTGGTGGTACCGGCATCCCGGTGGCGTCTGTCGTTGGCACTACTACCATCGCTTCAACGATTATCCGTGGGGCTACTGGTGGCAGCGTCCGACCTGGAACGTCGCGTCTGCGTGGTTCAACTGGACCGCGCCGGCCACCGTTTGGTCCGAACCGATCTATTACGATTACGGCAGCGGTGGCAACGTGACCTACGAAGACAACCGCGTCTACATCGATGGTGAAGATGTTGCGTCAGCGGATGAATTCGCACAAAGCGCCGCCGTTTTGGCGACCGCTCAACCGCCCGAATCCGAAGAAGCGGCCGACGAAGCGGAATGGTTGCCGTTGGGAACCTTCGCGCTTTCGACAAGCGAAGAGGATGTCGAACCGACGCGGATTCTCCAATTGGCGGTCGACAAATCGGGAATCGTTTCGGGGACGTTGTACAACACCAAAACCGATGAATCGGCGGCGATCCAAGGTCGCGTCGATAAGAACACCCAACGGGTCGCGATGCGGATCGGAGAAAGCGACAAAGTGGTCGCCGAAACCGGACTCTACAACCTGACCCAAGACGAAGTCCCACTGTTGGTTCACTTCGGACCCGACCGCGTGGAGAACTACATCCTGGTCCGTTTGGACGAACCCGAAGAGGACAAGGATGCGGACGACGCAGACTCCGACGACAAGGATTCCGACGACGACGATTCGCTCGACAAGGGAATCTTCTAGGTCGAAGTTCGACGACTGACATCGACGAGAGATCTTTGCCAGCTCTCGTCGAACGCTCTCGCGATCCCGCTGAAAGATCGCTCCGCAATGCCGGAGCGATCGGAGCGTGGATCGCGAATTTGCTATCAAACGACTGCGGCGCCCGCTGGCCGCAGTCCCTCTGGAATCGGCGGCTTACCACCGCACCGTAGCCCTGCAAATCGCTGCGCGACCGGTTGTTGGGGCGGATGAATCGGCGACAATCAAGTTTGTCGTCTTTCACACCCATTAATCCAGTGAGCCGGTCGCTGTTACTGCGACGGGCCTCCCATCGACGGAAATTCAAGGTTGAATATCTACGCGCGGCTGTCCACGGTCCTGTTGATTCTTGTTGGTCTGCCTGTTGCACTTTCGAGTGCAGAGGAGTTGTCGCAGCAGCGAATGCAATCGCTCAAGGCGGGCGATCGCGAAGCGGCTGAGCGGATCGATCGCGACATCCGCTATTTCGCCAGCGAAGAACTCAAGGGGCGCGGCGTCGGGACTCCCGAAATCGCTCAAGCGGCGGAGTTCATCGCCGAGCGATTTGCTAGCCTCGGCCTGCGAACCGAATTGATCGATAGCCAGCCCTTTCAGTCGCTAGCCGTCGATTCGACGACCACGGTCGGCGACCCCGCAAAAAATCATGTGCAGATCGACCGTCAGGGAGCCACACCGCTGAACCTTCAACTGGGCAAGACCTTCAACCCGCTAGCGCTCGGCAGTTCGGGACAGGTTCAAGCTCCGTTGGCCTTCGTCGGTTATGGGATCACCGCGCTGCAAGCCGGCTACGACGACTACGCCGGTCTCGATGTGCAGGGCAAGATCGTGATCGTGCTCCGCAAAGAACCGCGTTTGGGCGATCCGAACAATCCGCTCGGCAAAACCAGTCCCACGCCGGCAGCCTACTTTTCGACCAAGATGAGTGCCGCGATCGCGCACGGCGCCGTCGGGGTGATCGTTGTCAACGACCACGCTTCGGCGATCGAATTGGGCAAGCAAGATGATAGCAATTCAGAGGACGCGCTCCTGGAGGTGACCGATGCGGGCAACGGCAGCGCCGACAAGAAACTGCCGACCGTCTGCGTCTCTCGGGCCGTGATCGACGGCTTGCTGCAGCAGTCGATGGGCCGCTCGCTGCTGGATATCGAACAGTCGATCGACCGCGACTTCCGTCCGATCAGCGGCTTGCTGCCGGGCGTGACCGCGTCGCTCCAAACCGATCTGCAAACCGACAAGGTGATGGCTCGCAACGTGATCGCGGAACTGCCCGGCAGCGGATCGCTGGCCGAGGAGACGGTGATCGTCGGTGCTCACTACGATCACGTCGGGATGGGAGGCATCGGTTCGCTGGCTCCCGGAACGATCGCGGTTCACAACGGCGCCGACGACAATGCTAGCGGGACCGCCGCGCTGCTGGAGATCGCGCGGCGGCTGAGCCAATCGCAAGAGCCACAGCGCCGCCGGATCGTCTTCATCGCCTTCACTGGCGAGGAACGAGGGCTGTTGGGGAGCGCTCATTATGTCCGCAATCCGCGGTTTGGATTGGAGCAGACGGTGGCGATGTTGAACCTCGACATGGTCGGGCGGCTGAAAGGAAACGTCCTCTCGATCTATGGAACCGGGACCGCCGAAAACTTTGACGCGATGGTTCGGCAACTGAACGAGCAGTTTCAATTTTCGTTAGACATCGATCCCAGCGGCTATGGCCCCAGCGATCACCAATCGTTTTACGAAAAGAGCATTCCCGTTCTGCATTTCTTTACCGGGCTGCACAACGACTATCACCGACCAAGTGATGATTTCGACAAAATCAATTTGATCGGACTGACCCGGATAACCGATATGGTTACCGAGGCGACACGTGAAATTGCGACCGAACCGCAGCGGCCCGTTTTTCAAACCACACGGCGAGGAAAGGGGATTCGCAAGCAAAAAGCCGCATATTTAGGTGTTCAGCTTCGCATGTCGGACGATCGGGTAACGATTGTCCAAGTGGTTCCCGATGGGCCTGCGGCACAGGCTGGCTTGATGATGGGCGACGCTCTGATTCAGGTGGGAGACCAGAAAATAACATCGATCCAAACGGTGTTGGACTATCTGGCGAGACATGCGGGAGGCGAGACGCTTGAGTTTCAAGTGCTTCGCCAAGGAGAGCCTCGCAGCGTGAAGGCGACTTTGGGCGAAAAGAAATGACCGTTTGGGTCATCTTTTGGTGAAATTAATCTTTACGCGAACTGGACAGGTCGGCAGAATAGCCGCCCCGTAGGTCGACTCATGGAATGTGTCGATCGCCGCAGGTTGAGACGCTCGGCCCGTGGCAAAACTACAACGCACCAGACAAGGAGAGCAGACGTGCGGATTACCAAGGCAACGACCATCATTCTCGGTACCCTGTTGAGCATCGCGATGGTGCCAGCACTGGCATCGGCCCAACAAGCTGCTGGCGGCAAGATCGCTGTGATCGACGTCGCGTACATCTTCAAGAATTCCGACGCCATCAAGTCCGAAGTCGCTCAAATCGAAAACTCGATGAAGGCGTACGAGCAAGAGATGGCGAACGTTCGCAAGTCGATGCAGAAGGAAGCTGAACTGCTGAAGACTTACAAGCCAGGTTCGCCCGAATACGCCGGCCAAGAAGAGAAGCTGGCTGGAATGGAATCCAAGGTCAAACTGGAAACCATCCGCAAGCGTAAAGAATTGGCGGACGCCGAAGCGCGTATCTACTTCGACAACTACCAAAAGATCCGCGCCGTCGTGAAGCAGGTTTCCGAATACAACGGAATCGACCTGGTTCTGCGTTACAACAGCGAAGAGATGGAACTGGAAAAGCAAGATTCGGTTCTGCGTGGCGTGATGAAGGGTGTGGTCTACCACAGCCCTAAGTTGGACCTGACCCAAATGGTCATGCAAGCCATGGGCACCAAAGTCGCCACTCGCTAGTTTTTGTTTTCGGTCGATATCGGAGTTCGTTCCTATGACTTGTCAGCGAGTCGAGCACACGATTGAAGCAGCTTGCCAAGTGACCGGCCGCGGTTACTGGTCGGGCCAGCAGGTCACGGTGCGTTTCCTGCCGGCTGACCCAGGCTCGGGGATCCGATTTGTCCGCACCGATCTGCCTGGGTGCCCAAGTGTCCCAGGCTTGGTCGGGTTTCGCCAAAGCATGTCGCTGCGAACTGTGTTGAGCAGCGACACCGGGGCTGTGGTCTCGATGGTCGAGCATTTGATGGCGGCGCTTTCGGCGCTGCAGATCGACAATTGCGAGATCCAAGTCGATGCCGAAGAGATGCCCGGAATGGATGGTTCGGCAGCGGCGTTTGTCGATGCCCTCAACTCCACAGCTCGCGTCGAACAAGCGACTACGATCCGGCCCTACCGGGTCGACCGTTTGTTGCGAATCGGTTCGGCGTCGAATTGGATCGAGGCTTCACCAAGCGATTCGGATAGCTTCGAAGTCGAATACCGGTTGGATTACGGCGACGATTGCCCGATCCGTCCGCAGACTGCGGCTTTCCAGGTGACTCCCGAATCGTTCGCCAAAGAACTGGCTCCCGCGAGAACTTTTGTGACCGCGGACCAGGCGAAACAGTTGCGAGCCAGCGGCGTTGCTGGACACGTAACGAATCAAGATCTGTTGATTTTCGACGACCATGGGTTAGTCGAAAACAGCTTGCACTTTGAGAATGAGTGCGCACGTCACAAAGCGATGGACTTGGTGGGCGACCTGGCACTGGCCGGCTTCCCGCTGATCGGACGTTTTGTATCCCACCGCGGTGGACACGAACTGAACGCTTCGATGGCAGCCGAATTGCAACAATTGAGCTGTCGGTCGATGAACGGTTCTCGTAAAACGGCCTGAGGCAGTTGCCGCAAGTCGGAATTGCCGTCGTTGGGCAAATGTTGATACGATCAAACGACGCAATGGATGCGTCATTAATTAACTAAACGGACCACCGTGGCCCAAGGAAGGGCTTTCCTCTATGAGCGTCACCATCGCGCACACCGCCGTCGTCGACCCTCGCGCTCAATTGGGCGACGATGTTCGCGTCGGCCACTTCTGCCTTATCGGCCCGCATGCTCGCATCGGCGCCGGAACGCAGATCGAAAACCACGTCACGATCATGGGCCACACCACGATCGGTGAAAACAATCACATCTTTCCCAACGTGGTGATCGGTGGTGAACCGCAGGACCTCAGCTACCAAGGTTCGCCAACGCAGGTCATCATCGGCGATGGGAATGTGATCCGCGAGGGTTGCACGATCAATCGCGCGACCGAAAAAGAAGATGGGATCACGTCGATCGGCGACCATTGTTATTTGATGGCTTACGCCCACGTCGCCCACGATTGTCGTCTGAGCGACCGGATCGTGATGGCTAACAACTGCATGTTGGGTGGACACGTTCACATCGATCACGATGCGATCCTGTCGGGCGGCGTCGCCGTCCACCACTACGCTTCGGTCGGCGCCTACTGCTTCATCAGTGGACTTTCACGCGTCAAGCAAGACGTGCCGCCATACATGCTGGCTGAAGGATCGCCCGCTCGACCGCGGACCGTCAACGTCGTCGGACTCAAACGCAACGACTTCAGCAACGATGAAATCCGCGTGATCACCGAGGCGTTTAAGCTGTACTATCGCCGCTCGGTTGGCGTCGCTGAAACGCGGCAGCGCCTGCTCAACAGCGGACCGATCCAACCGTCGCTGCTGCGACTGCTCGATTTCCTGGAACATCAAACCGGCGGCAAAAATGGCCGCGGACGCGATCGCCGCAAGGCTGCTTGATCGGGCGTCCACCGACGAATCTGCCACTTGGCCCAACGATAACGGAGTAGAGAGAAGATGACTCGATTGAAGCTTGGCGTAATCGGAGCGGGCCACTTGGGCAAGATCCACGCAAAACTGCTCAGCACGATCGACGACGTCCAACTGGTCGCCGTCAGCGATCCTTTCGCCGCCGCTCGGCAAGCGATCGAGGATCAGTTCAGCGTGCCAACGTTCGCCGACTATCGCGATCTGCTGGGACTTGTCGACGGCGTGATCCTAGCCGCCCCGACCGATCTGCACGCGGAGATCGGCAGCGATGTGCTTCGCGCCAAAAAGCATCTGTTCATCGAAAAACCGATCACCACGACCAGCGAAGATGCCGACCGTTTGGTCGCCTTGGCCAAACAGAACGGTTGCACGCTGCAAGTCGGCCACGTCGAGCGGTTTAATCCCGCTTGGTCGGCGGCCGAATCGATGCTCGAGCATCCCAAATACATCGAAGCGGTTCGCGCCAGCAGCTTTCCCGGCCGCTGCTTGGACGTCGGCGTTGTCATGGATTTGATGATCCACGACATCGACCTCGTCCTCTCGCTGACCTCCGCCCCGGTCCAACGGATCGACGCCAGCGGATTGTCGGTGATCAGCGATCACGAAGACGTTGCCGAAGCTCGGATCACGTTCGAATGCGGTCTAGTCGCCAACCTGAAGGCATCGCGAATCAGCCCCGCGGCAGCTCGAACGATGCAGGTCTACGGCCCGCGAGGCTACGCCAACATCGACTTCTCCGGTCCCTCGGCGACCTTGATCCAGCCCGAAGCTTCGATCGCCGAACGCTCGTTCGAATTGTCAGCCGCCGGACCTCTGGCCGACTTCCGCGAGCAATTGTTCAGCCATTGGTTGGCTTCGCAGTCGCCGGAGATTCAACCGAGAAACGCGATCTTGGACGAACAGCACGACTTTGTAATCAGCATCCAAAGCGGCAGCCAGCCGACGGTCAGCGGTGCCGATGGCGCTCGCGCTGTCGCCGTGGCTGAACAGGTTTTGGAAGCGATCGACTGCCGCCAATGGCTCGGCGACACAAGCGAACCCGAACAAGTGGGGGCGTATGCCACTCCGCCCGAATCGGTCGAAGCGGCCAGCCAACGGATCCATCAACAGCGCAAAGCTGCTTAGCATCTTGCAGCCGACCGCCGGCAAGCCTCATCATTCCGTGCTGCCACCGCTTGGCAGCGCGTCGCGGCGAGCGACGATCGCGTTCAAAAACAGACGCCGAATGGCGTCGTAGCCGCGATCGTTGGGATCTTCGATATTGCTGAAGAACCAATAGTGTGGATCGCTGCGGTCGTACGTCGACCGCCAAAACTGCCGGCAATGCGATCCGTGCCCCAAGAACGCTTCGTACATCGGCGCCAGCGTCACGTTTGACCGACGCTCTGCCGCGTCCTGGATGATCGTGTTATAGCGAGCATGGATTGCCAGCCCGTCGGGCCACGGCGGCAGAAAGATACTTGGCGCGTCGCCGACGCCGTCGGTCGGATCGTAGATGTTCGCCAAAAATATCTCGCAGCCGCCGGGAAAGCTTTCATCGATCCGGTCGAGCATCTGATCCAGCCGGGCTGCAAAGTTCTCGATCCACGGTTCGGCCTGATCCAAGGTCGCTCCGTACATAGCCCCTTCGCGAGCTGGCGAGCGGCCGTAGCTGTGGATCAGATCGTTCCCGCCCGTCGTCATCACAACAATTCCAAACGTCTCCACCGCGTGCGTTGGCAAACGTTGCACCCTCTCCCAGTGCATCGGCGATGTCGATCCAGAGACCGCCAAATTTTCGGCTTCGATGTTTGGCAGCACGCGAGACAGACAAATCCCCTGCATCCCCGCAAACTCATCCTCGGGATTCCGCAGCATCCGTTGAAAGTAAGAATGTGCAGGGCTCTTCGCTCCCAAGCCCGCCGTCACACTATCGCCAATCCCCAGCAACTTGAATTGCCGCGAAGACCACGGCTCGGTAAAAGCCTCCCGCGCAACCTCCGGCCCCGCTGGACCGCTGCCGATCGGTCGACGCAGCGTCAGTTCGATGTAAGCCAGCGCGACAATCGTCAAACAGCCGCCGACCAACAGCAAGCGTCGCAACCGCTTGCTCCGCCGCGGCCTCCCCACATCCGCGTGAGCATGTTCAGCAGCGCCGTCGGCCGAATTAGGATCATTCATTGGACTCTCCGCTCCAAGGCGATAAGATCGGTCGACACATTCAGCCGACGTGGCGCGGCTTGCGTCTCTCCATCTTAGCCGCAACCGAGAATTCAATGTGGTTAAACGTCTCTTGCCGAAAGGGTTGTTTAGGTGCATGAGCAAGGGCAGGGCAAATCACTGTTTCAAGTCAAGCATTCTTGGCACCCCGACGCCCAAGCGAGTCACCGCGTGAATTCCTCGCTTACGCTTCTGGGTACCATTTCCTCTGGCGTTACAATTTGAAACACGGAACTGCCCTGCGAGCATGGGCACCATTGATTGCCAAACGCGGTTAGTCGCACTATTCTGGGGCGTCCCGAATTTGGCTCGCGAATGCTTCGTCGCGGTGCGGTGACGATCGCCGCAACGCAGCAAAAACACCTGCGTCTCGCCTCCCGCTCGCTTCACGCTAGGCAATTAAAAATGCATCCCACCTCAACGCTTTCGATCGCCACGGCGATTGGCCTACTCTCGCTTCTTTCGTCCACCACTCTCGCTCAAAACGACACGCCCCCAATGCCATCGATTAAATATCCGCAAGCCGCTCGCGACGCGATCGTCGACGATTATCACGGTACCTCCGTCGCCGATCCCTATCGTTGGTTGGAGGATACCGAGAGCGAACAAACCGCGGCTTGGGTCGCTGCCGAAAATAAGATCACTCGCACCTTCTTGGACCAGATTCCCCAGCGGACCGCGATCCGCGATCGCTTGACCGAACTCTGGAACTACGAGCGTTTTACGCTGCCGCGGAGCCGCGAATCGAAGTACTTCTACACGCACAATTCGGGGCTGCAGAATCAGAGCCTGCTGTATGTTGCCGACGGTCTCGATGCGCCGCGGCGAGTTTTGATCGACCCGAATAAATTGAGCGAAGATGGCACGATGGCGCTCGCCGGTTGGTCGCCGACCGACGACGGCAGCCTGTTGGCCTACAGCATCGCCGATGGCGGCAGCGATTGGCGAACGTGGCGAGTGCGCGACGTCGCCAGCGGCGAAGACCGCGACGATGTCGTCCGCTGGGTCAAGTTCAGCGGGATCGCATGGATGCCCGACAACAGCGGTTTCTTCTACGGACGCTACGACGCACCTTCCGATGGCGAAGAACTGACCGGAACCAACTACAACCAAAAGCTCTACTTCCACGAACTGGGAACCGACCAGTCCGAAGATCGCTTGGTTTACGAACGCCCCGACAACAAGGAGTGGGGCTTTACGCCGGAGGTGACCGAAGATGGACGCTATCTGATCATCACCAACTGGAAGGGAAGCGAGCCACAGAATCAGATCTTCATCCAACCGCTGGGCGATCCCAAACTGCCGGTCACCGAATTGATCGGCGGCTTCGACGCGGAGTATTCGTTGATCGGCAACGATGAATCGATCCTCTATTTCCTGACCGACAACGACGCGCCGCGACGACGCGTGATCGCGGTCGACGCCGATGATCCCCGCCGCGACCAGTGGCGTGAAGTGATCCCGCAAAACGAGAACGTGATCGAGGACTGCAGTCTGCTGGGCGATGAATTTTTCACGACTTCGATGAAAGATGCCCTCAGCCAAGTCGACGTCTACAACAAGGAAGGCGAAGCGGTTAAGCAGATCGAACTACCGGGGCTTGGTTCGGCGAGCGGATTTCACGGCCATCGCGATGCAACCGAGACGTTCTACTCGTTCACCAATTACGTCACGCCGCCGAGCATCTTCCGATACGACTTGAAGACCGGCGAGAGCACGCTTTGGCGCGCACCGGAACTGAACTTCGACGCATCCCGCTTTGTGACCAAGCAGGTCTTTTACGAGAGCAAAGATGGCACGCGGGTGCCGATGATCATCACGCACCGCGCCGACCTGAAGCTGGACGGCAGCAACCCGACGCTGCTGTACGCTTACGGCGGATTCAACATCTCGCTGACGCCCGGCTTCTCCCCCGCGATGGCTGTCTGGATGGATCGTGGCGGCATTTATGCGGTTCCCAACCTGCGAGGCGGCGGCGAATACGGCCGCGCCTGGCACGAAGCGGGCATGCAGGAGAAGAAGCAAAACGTCTTCGACGACTTCATCGCCGCGGCGGAATATCTGATCCAGCAGAAGTACACGCACAGCGACAAGCTGGCGATCCGCGGTGGCAGCAACGGCGGCTTGCTGGTCGGTGCGGTGATGACGCAGCGTCCCGAACTGTTTGGTGCCTGCCTGCCCGCGGTTGGCGTGATGGACATGTTGCGGTTCCACAAGTTCACGATCGGTTGGGCGTGGGTGACCGAATTTGGCAGCAGCGACGATCCGGAACAGTTTAAGACGCTGTTGAATTATTCACCGCTGCATCAGATCAAACCAGGAACCTGTTATCCGCCGACGTTGATTACGACTGCCGACCGCGACGACCGAGTCGTTCCCGGACACAGCTTCAAGTTTGCCGCGGCGCTGCAAGCTGCACAAAGCTGCGACAACCCAACGCTGATCCGCATCGAAACCCGCGCCGGCCACGGGGCGGGAACTCCGGTCACCAAATACATCGACCAGTATGCCGATCTGTGGGCCTTCCTGACGCGCGTGCTGCAGTAGCGAAACCGACAGACGCGGGATATAGACAGCCCGTCGCTGCGATGAGACATTTTTCATTTGTTGGGTGAGCCGCGAAGGCCGCCCAGTGTCGCCTTTCGCTCCGCGAAAGTGCGTTCGCAGAATGTCGGTTCACTGCCGGACTTTCGCGGAGCGAAAGGCGACCATCGATTGCGCGAACCCATCGCGTGAATCAAAGTCTCTTCGCTGAGACTGAACTTCTTAATTAGCTAACGAAATAAAAGGACGCTATCGATATGAGCACCTTCATTGGAAACATGATTGCCGATTCTTTGGCCCGCGGCATCAGCTACGCCGACAGCCTGGTGAAGGATCTGCCAGCGGACCAATTCGCTCGATTCGCTCCCGGCAAAGAGGGCCCGATCGTTTCGAATCACCCCGCTTTCATCCTGGGGCACTTGAGCATCTACGCTCCACGCGTCGTCGAACAACTGGGGCAAGACGCTACCGCCTATCAACCGACCGAAGCCGAGAACGCCCTCTTTTCGCCGGCCGCCAAGTGCCAGGACGACCCCAACGGTCTGATCTATCCCGGGAAAGATCAGCTAGTCGACCGCTTCACCACGGTTTATCAAGCCGCGCTGACGACCCTGCGAAACGCCACCGACGATCAATTTATGGTTCCCAACCCCGGCGAAGGGCGACTCCGCGAACTCTTCCCAACGCTGGGCGGAATGCACGCCTTTTACACCGGCGGTCACTTTATGCTGCACATGGGGCAATTGAGCGCCTGGCGTCGCATGATGGGCATGGCGCCGGCATAGCTTGCCCGATGGGTGCCAGAAGTCACCTTAAGTGGCTTTCTGCGGTGCCAAGCAGCAAAAAAGCTTGGTTGGGGCAGCGATATCTGCTTCAATAGGGGGGCCCGCTTTACAGCCCGCCCCATCCTGTTGCCCCGCCAAATCACATGCTGATTCGCCTGACATGCATCGGATTGATCGCAATCGCCGCCACCGCTCAGGCCGATCCGCTCTCCAAGGCGGAATATTTTGAACAGCACATTCGCCCGGTGCTGATCAAACATTGCTACGAATGCCACGCGGAAAACTCCGAAGAACTCGGCGGCAGCCTGTTGTTGGATTCCGCCGACGGCTGGCGTGCCGGTGGCGATAGCGGTCCGGCAATCGTCCCCTCCAACGCTGCCGACAGCCTGCTGATCTCGGCGCTCGAGTTCGAATCGGTCGAGATGCCACCGAGCGGTCGCTTGCCCGATGAAGTGATCGACCACTTCCGCCACTGGATCGATCAAGGTGCATTCGATCCGCGCGAAGGAACCGGCACGCATCCTGCCTCCAAAGGGATCGACCTCGATGCGGGGCGCGACTTCTGGTCGTTCCAGAATCCTCAAGAGGTTTCGCCGCCGACGGTCCCCGGTTCCGACTGGGCGTGGTCGGACATCGATCGCTTCATCGAATCGCGTCGCCTGCAGGCGGAACTTCCCTATCCGGGAGACGCCGATCCGATCGTCAGCCTGCGACGCTTGACCTTCGACCTGACCGGTCTGCCACCATCGCCCGAACTGATTCAACAATTCAGCGACGACCCGTCGCCGGAGCACTGGCGTCGGATCGTCGATCGCCAACTCGCCTCGTTCGGATTCGCGGAACACTGGGGGCGGCATTGGTTGGACGTCGCCCGATACGCCGACTCCAACGGCGCCGACTTCAACGCGACCTTTCACGACGCTTGGCGTTACCGTCAGTTTGTCGTCGACGCGATGGCGACCGACAAACCGTTTGATGAGTTTGTCCGCCAACAGATCGCCGGCGACCTGATGCCCAGCGACTCCGACGCCGATCGGATCGAAAACCTCATCGCCACCGGGTTCTTGATGCTCGGATCGAAGATGCTCAGCGAACGCGACAAGGCGAAGCTGAAGATGGACATCGTCGACGATCAAATCGATACCGTCGGCCGCGCGTTCCTCGGGATGACGCTGGGATGTGCCCGTTGCCATGATCACAAGTTTGATCCGATCCCAACCAAAGACTATTACGCCTTGGCCGGAATCTTCTCCAGCACCAAGGTGTTGGATGGCGAATCGCAGCGGTACGTCAGCACCTGGGTCAAACGCGATCTGCCGACACGCAGCGAACATCGCGCGGCGGTCGAACAGCATGCGGCGGCGAAGAAGGAACTGACAACGAAACTGACCGCCACCAAGAAACAACTCGCCTCGCTCCGCAAAGCGGCTCCACGCAACTGGGGCGGAACGGTTGTCGACGATACCGAAGCCAAGCGAACGGGGCACTGGAAAGAGTCGCTGCTGACGCAACCGTTTTATGGTGCCGGCTACATTCACGACGACAACAAAAACAAGGGGGAGACGTCGGTCGCGTTCTCCACCAACCTGCCGGCGGGACGTTATGAGGTGCGGATCGCCTACACCGGATCGGGCAGCCGCGCCGCCAACGTACCGATCGAAATCCACACCGCGTCGGGGATTCAACAGGCAACGCTCAACCAATCCAAACCAGGTTCGATCGCTGGCTTGTGGGAATCGATCGGCGAATACGACTTTGCCGCCGACAAGCCGGCGACGGTGATCATGCGGAACACCGGGACACAAGGGTACGTGATCGCCGATGCGGTTCAGTTCCTCAAGCCGGGGGAAGAAGCTCAGCAACCAGCGGACAACAAGAAGCAGCAACAGATGATCGCGGCAGTCTCCGCCGAGATCAAATCGCTGGAAGCCGCGATCCGCGACCACGACAAGACCGCTCCGCCGCCACTGCCTCGAGCGATGGCGGTGGTCGATGAGAAACAAGTCGAAGACGCCTGCTTGTGCATCCGCGGCGAACCCCACAACAAGGGCCCGGTCGTACCGCGCGGCTTCCTGCAAGTCGTTTCCAGCGGTTCGTCGATCGCGATCCCCGAGGACCAAAGCGGTCGGCTGCAGCTGGCCGATTGGATCACCGACCCCGACAATCCGCTGACCGCTCGCGTGATCGTCAACCGCGTCTGGATGCACCTGATCGGGCAGGGGCTGGTCCGAACCGTCGACAACTTTGGCCAACTGGGCGATCGCCCCAGCCATCCCGAGCTGCTCGACACGCTGGCGATTCAGTTCGTTCGCGAGGGCTGGTCGATCAAAACGCTGGTCCGCAAGATCGTACTCAGCCGCGTCTATCGTCAGTCGTCGAACTACCATCGGGTCGCTTTCCAAGCCGATCCAGACAACCGCTTGTTGTGGCGTGGGCATCGCAAGCGTCTGCCAGCCGAAGCGCTGCGCGACACGATGCTGGTCGCCGCCGAGCGTTTGGACCGCGTGCCAACGGTACAACCGATGCAGAAGTTTGGCGTGTTGGTGAACAACAACACCGCCAGTTCGGGAGCGGCCACACTGGCCGAATCGAATCGCCGCAGCATGTACCTGCAAATCATCCGCGGCCAATTGCCGCCGATGCTGGCGACTTTCGACTTTGCCGATCCCGATATCCTTGTCGGTCGCCGCCCCGCGACCAACGTCCCCTCCCAAGCGTTGGTGATGTTGAACAGCGACACGGTGATCGACATGTCTCAACAGATCGCCGCCCAAATCGCTGAAACATCCGAACCTCTGGATGCGCAGATCGAAGCGGCCTACTTGCGCTGCCTGCAACGTTATCCGCAGAGCGACGAACGCGAACTCGCCGCAGAGTTTATCGGCGGCGATCCGCAGCGACTCGCGCAATTCATTCAGATCCTAATGGCCAGCACCGAATACCGATTCCTGGATTGATCGACCATGAAAAACGTAACCTCTCGACGACAGATGCTCTCCGCTTCGGCATGCGGCTTCGGTTCGCTGGCCCTCGCCGATCTCATGACACGCCAGGCGCAAGCGGCCACGCCCAGCAGTCCGCTGGCCCAACCGTCGACGCATCATCTGCCTCGCGCTCGCCGCGTGATCTTTCTGTTCATGCACGGTGGCCCCAGCCACGTCGACACGTTTGATTACAAACCGCGTCTGCAAGCCGACGATGGCAAGGACCTGCCGTACGATCTGCCGACGGCAGCGATCGACGCCAAGTTGAAGCTATTGGGCAGCCCGTGGAAATTCAAACAACATGGTCAGAGCGGACTGTGGTGCAGCGAATTGATGCCCCACACGGCGCGGCATCTGGATGAGATGTGCATCATCAAATCGCTGCACAGCCGCGGGCAATCGCATGGCCAAGCGGTCAGCATGCTGAACACCGGCAGCGACAACTTGGTCCGCCCGTCGGTCGGATCGTGGCTCAGTTACGGCCTGGGGACCGAAAACGAAGACCTGCCGTCGTTTGTCGCCCTCGCGCCGAGCACCGGTCACGGCGGCCCAAGGAACTACGGCACCGCGTTCCTTCCCGCGATCCACCAAGCGACGGCGATCGGTAGCAACGGCAAGCTGGGCGATGCGCAGGTCAAATACCTTAATCGCGGCGATCTTCCCCCGGCGGAACAGAACCGCCAGATGGACTTGTTGCAAACGCTCAACCGTCGCCACCTGGATCGCGCCGGCCAGGACCAACAGATCGAAGGAGCGATCGAAGCGTACGAGTTGGCGTTTCGAATGCAGCAGGCCGCGCCACAGGTTCTGTCGCTGGACGAGGAGCCTCAGCACATCTTGGATCTCTACGGCGTCGGACAAGAACCGACCGACAACTTTGGCCGCAGCTGTCTGCTCGCGCGACGGCTAGCCGAAGCGGGAGTGCGGTTCGTCCAAGTCTCCACCGGTAACGTCTGGGATCAACACAGCAACTTAAAGAGCGGACACGAGAAGAACTCTTTAAAAACCGACCAACCGGTCGCCGGCTTGATTCAAGATCTCAAGCAGCGGGGAATGTTGGAGGACACGCTGATCGTCTGGGGCGGCGAATTTGGCCGCACACCCGTCGTGCAGGGCGCCAACGGCCGCGATCACAATCCGCAAGGCTTCACGATGTGGATGGCCGGCGGCGGCGTGAAAGGTGGGACCAGCTATGGCGAGACCGACGAATTCGGTTATTATTCACAGCAGGATCGGGTTCACATGCACGACTTGCACGCTACCATTTTGCATTTAATGGGGCTCGATCATCAAAGGCTCACCTATCGATATGCCGGTCGCGACTTCCGCTTGACCGATGTCGCGGGCCGTGTTGTGACCGAGTTGTTTGCGTAAAAGAATGGCCAAAATATTGATCACGTCGGGGCCGACCCGACAGTACCTGGACCCTGTCCGCTATCTGACCAATGCATCGAGCGGACGGATGGGGGCTGCGTTGGCCCAAGCCGCACTCGATTTAGGCCACCAGGTCGTGGTCGTCAGTGGGCCCGTTAGCGTCACCTATCCGGCAGCAGCCGAAGTGATCGATGTCCTGACCACACAGGAGATGTTGGAAGTCGCTCACCGCGAATTCCAGCAGTGCGATGGTGCGATCGGCGCGGCGGCGCCTTGTGATTACCAGCCGCAGCAGGTGGAGACGGAGAAGATCTCCAAAACGGGCAAGCCGCTGCAATTGAACCTTGTCGAGACTCCCGATGTCGTCGCCACCCTCGGCGAACGCAAGCGGAGTGATCAATGGGTCGTGGGGTTTGCGTTAGAGACGCAGGATCGGCACTTCCGGGCGATCGTGAAACTGGAAAAGAAGCACTGTGACTTGATGGTCAGCAATGGCCCCGAAGCGATCGATTCGGCCGAAAACCAAGTCGACCTGATCGACGCCGAAGGTCAATTGCTCGAGCAGATTTCGGGCTCGAAGCTCGACGTCGCCCGCGGAATCTTGAAAGTGATCGACGCTCGCTTGATTCGCTGAAGCCGATTTCGCGTCGTTCCAACTCCCGGCGCGATGCACCGCACTAGTGCTTCATCCACATTTGAATTCAGGGTAGTGGACGAGGTCACGAGTCCTTTCGCGCCAGAGATTATGGGGACTCGTGACCTCCTGTTGATTACCCACAAGTCGCCGCAAAAACAGCTCGTTTTGGCACGGTATTTGCGCTTGTAGTATTTCATTTTGCACAATGAAATCTTAAGGTGAAAGCATGCAACCGACCAGTATCGCATACGAATTTCAAGATATTCAACTTGGAGACAAACGTCTCAACGATCGAGCCGAAGCGTTGCTCGCCTCGCTGGCGGCCAACCCTTCGGCCAGTATCAACGAAGCTTGCAGTGGCTGGGACGAAACCAAAGCCGCTTACCGTCTATTCGATAACCCCAACGTCGATCCCGAAGCCATTCTCGGGGCTCACGCTGAAAAGACACTCCAACGAATCAAAGCCCAAGACACCGTTTGCATCGCACAAGATACCACCGAACTGGACTACACCGCGCATCCGCCCGAAGGCGTCCGCAATCTCGATCGCTTAGGCCGCCGTGGACTTTACGATCATTCCCACATCGCCTTCACGCCGGAGAAACTTTGTCTCGGGGTGGTCGGTGTTAAGTTCTACGATCGCGACAAAGAAGCGCTCGGCACCAGCAAGAAGCGAGAAGGCCAACCCCTACACACCGGCGAAGGGCAACGATGGCTCGATGGTTATCGCAAGGCCTGCGAGATCGCCGGAAAATGTCCTGAAACTCAGATCGTTTCGCTGGCCGATCGCGAAGGAGACATCTACGACATTTTCGTCGAAGCCGATCAGCATGAAACACCGGCTCAGTTCGTCATTCGCTCGCAGCGAAAACGCTCGTTGCCGGAGAAAGACCCCGATGGCGGGCCTGCGGCTTATAAGAAAATGCGTGCCGAAATCGCATCCGCCCAGCCGGTCGCTTACCGCGAAGTCCAGCTTCCCCAAACGCCCGAGCGAACCAAAGGATCAGGAAACAAACAACACCCCGGCCGTGAAGCACGCACTGCGAAGTTAGAAATTCGAGCGAAGCGGATGACTCTTCGTGCGCCACACAACAAGCAGTCTTCGATGCCGCCGGTCGAGATCAGTGTCGTTTGGGTGAGCGAGATCGATGGCCCAGGCGACGGAACCGAAGTCGACTGGCTGTTACTGAGTTCTCTGCCGGTCGACACGATTGCCCAGACGCTGCGGATTGTGGATTTGTATGTGGCTCGTTGGCCAATCGAAGTATTCTTTCGAGTTTTCAAAACTGGCTGCCGGGTCGAAGAGATTCAACTCGAAGCGAGAGACCGACTGATCCGCGCGTTGATGTTTTACAAAGTGATCGCATGGCGGATCATGTTTGTGACCTTCTTAGGCCGCGAGTGTCCAGAGCTTCCCTGTGATGTCGTCTTCAGCGAAGCGGAATGGAAGTCGGTCTGGAAAGTGGTGGAAAAGACGGCTCCCCCAAAGCAAGCTCCTGAGCTGTCACAATTCATCCCGGTCCTTGCGACCCTTGGCGGCTACAATCACCGCGAAGGCGACGGTCCGCCGGGAGCCGAAGTGATCTGGCGAGGCACGCGGCGAATGCTCGACTTCGCCCTCTGCTGGCAAGCCTTCGGACCAGACCAATGACTTGTGGGTAATCGACAGCTCGTGACCTCGTCCACTACCATCAGGCCTAAAATCAAAGTTTGAAAAACCACTAGCCTTCGACAGGCATGTACGAACCGTGTTGGCGAGCCTGCGGTTCGCGGCGGTTGTAGCTTTCGCGGATTGCGATCATCCGCGGCATGGCATCGAAGAAGTGACCGATCAAGTCGGCATCCCACTGCGTTCCCGCACCGCTGCGAAGGATCTCTTCCGCCTTTTCCTGAGGCATCCCGCCGCGGTAAGGTCGGTCGCTGGTCATCGCGTCGTAGGCGTCGCTGATCGCCAAGATCCGTCCATCCAACGGGATCTCTTCGCCGACAAGCCCGTCGGGATAACCTTTGCCATCGATCCGTTCGTGATGGAACAGCACGCCGGGAAGAACTTCCGACAACTGATTGACCAACGGATACAAAATCCGCCAACCGACGTCGGGATGGGTTTCGATCACGCTTCGCTCTTCGGCGTTCAACAGCCCCGGTTTCTGGAGGACCGCGTCGGGGACGGCGATCTTACCAACATCGTGCAGCAGGCCGGTCAGGTAGATGCGATCGCAATCGGTCACCGTCAGCCCCGCCTGCTTCGCTAGCTCTTGAGCAAACAACGCAACCCGTTCGCTGTGACCGCACGTATAATCATCGCGAGCTTCGACCGCGTTGACCATCGCGCGGACGACATCGGTAAACAACTGTTCCTTCTGACGCAGCAACCGCGTGTTGTGCAATTGAGTCGCCAGGATCGATCCGGCGGTCAGGATCAGATTCGCTTCGATCGTCGTAAAGCCGTCGCGAACTCCGGGCAGACATCCTTCCGGCTTGACGTGATTGCACGCGATCAACCAACCGGCCAAACGATCGGCATGACGAATCTCGACAAGGATGATATCGCGGATTCGCGAATCGATCTGATCGGCGGCCAAGTCGTTGATCACGACCGGATCGACCTGAGCGTTTTCGCCGAAGGTGTCGATGATCTTCCGGCAGACCTCGTCTTCAACCAACGGATCACCGCTCCACAGCGTAGCCGCGTTACTCAAACTGGCTTGCTGATCCGCAAACATCTCCATGTTCGGAACCAACGCGACAGCCTGACACATCGTCGACAGCGGCAGCTTGGGCAAGAAGTCGAGCATCAGCGCTATCGGCTCTGGTGTCGAGTTCCGCAACTCCATCGAAACGGCCAACGACTGCAGCAACGCCAACTCTTCGAAATCGCGAGTGACCTGTTCGGTCAACGACTGAACCTCATGTTCCAGACTTTCGACTTGCTGAATCAGGGCGTCGGGATCGAAATGAGGATCGTCGATGCAACGGGTGCGCGAAGCGAGAGCGGGATCGGCCATGGCGTGACTTATCTCAAAAGAGCTTTAAATCGGATTCTCTAACAGTCGGCGGGGGCATCGCACGGAAAAGATTTCTCAACCGAAGTCTACAACGGGTTGCAACGCCGGGTCGCCAGCGTTCCGCGTCAAGTCGAGATTGCCCGGCTGCCTGGAGAATAAATTATGGAGTGCGCCGGACAGACCGATTGTGTCAAATCGATGCGTGGTAGCGAATTCGCAGATCGCGACGAGCAATGACTTGGACACAGCCGGCTCGTTAGTCGCCTTTCGCTCCGCGAAAGTGCGCCTTATCCGCACGCACTTTCGCGGAGCGAAAGGCGACCATCAAGACGTGCAGAGAACAGCCCACCAAACCCGAACGGCGATCAGGTGTTGAAGGTCCGCAAGATCTTTCGGCCCATGTAGATCTGCCAGACATCCTGAGCGGTCAGCGGACGCATCCGGCCCGACGTGGGATACCACACCAACTCAAGACCATCATAAACACAGACACCGATGGCATCGTCTTTGGAAGCCAAAGCGACCAACGCGTGTTCGCCGAGGAAGAAGCCCAGGAATTCGGGAGTGACCGCTTCGAATCCTTTCTCTTCGAGTTCTTTCACCGACACGTCGGCGGCCCGCCGCTGAGCTGCGTTCCAATGTTCGGTGCCGACGACGTAGATGTCTTCGTGTTCGGCTTGCCATCCGGCAAATGCGGCATACGCTTCTTCAATAGGCAAGTGCGTGATGTCGGCTGAAAAAGCGTGAACCATCGGCCCGACGATCCCTAGGTTGCTGAAGTCGCCTTGGGCGAAATGGTAGTCGAATCGGAACAGGAAGCAGTCGATCGGATCGTCGAATCCAGGCCAGAACTGCAACCGATGATCCAACAATTCGATGCGACTCGGTGGAACCGCCATCTGCCCAGGCTGAGCTAACCACAATGCGAGTTCCGATTCAGCGCGACTGGCAGCCGTTTGATACTGATCGTCGATTTTCTCTTCCAGCCCCAACTCTTCCGCATAAGCCAACACGCGCAGCCGCGCCGACGGTTCGGCTGCCAATTCGATCAGCCGGTCGATCCCTTCTTCTTGTTCCAGCCGAGCCAACGCGCCAGCCGCTTCGGTTTGGATTCGCCGATGCGACAACTCCATCGCCAGCTTCAATTGCGGAATCGCGCGATCGACTCCGATCAACGCCAACGCATCGCAGACCGAAACGATCAGCGCGATCGCTTCGCTGAGAACCTGATTGACCTGTTCGGGCGTGTCGCCAAACGCCTTAGGATTCTTTTCGACTTGTTCCAACTGAGCGACCAACGCTCCGAGCAACGGGATCAGATCATCGCTGCGATCGACGCACCGATGCCGCTTCGTTTGTCCCGACCGAAACAGATGGTTTGCTAGATCCAAGATCCCACCGGCGACGGCCAGATTTTGAATCGCGTCCAAAACGCGAGGGAACATCGAATCGACATCCCAGCCAGCGTGTTGGAACAGCGGGCTGAGGACCAGCCCCACTTGGATCCAGTTTTGCGGAGCGTCCTCGACCAGCAGTTCAGCCAACGCTTGCAGATGCTCGGGCCCGCGAGCGATCGCCAACGCGTGCAGCAACAAAAACCGAGTCCCCAATTCCTTGGGCAGGTTTTCGTACAAGGCGACGATCAAATCCGAATCGAGCGTCTCCGCCTCTTCGCTCGGCTGACGCAGCAGATTCGATTGCAACAACCGCAGCAGGCCATCGATCACGCCCGGTTTGTCGGCGACGATCGGTTCCAGATTGTTGATCAACGATCGCAGGATCATCTCGATCGATTCGACCGGCGCTTGGTGCAGCGATTGGATATACTGCGCCGACTCGGCAGGGTCGACGCCAGGGCCGATCAGAAATTCGATAAGTTCAGAGTTATCGGACACGGGGCAACGCCACAAGCTAGAAGGATCGGGGAACGTAGATGTCGCGCGGATCGCAGAGCCCAACCCCGTCGCATTATGTGCTCCAACGCACGTCGGGTTCGCCAGCAATCACGCAGGTCTAAGCATACCGCAGCCGATCCATTTCGTTTAGGACCCCTGCGGCGGCGGATCGCACGGGAAAATCCACGACAAACCGTTGCTGCGTGGTTCCGCGACCGCTTGTCTTTTCTAGCCCCTGCCGACGTACGGCATCGCCGATGCCATGACGGTCATGTTCAGGACATTGGCGTCCAGCGGAAGGCTGGCCATATAGAGGACCGCTCGGCCGATCTCGCGGACGTCCATCGTCGGTTCGGCCTTCAGGCTGCCATCGGCTTGCGGAACGCCATGCTCCATCCGGCGTGTCATCTCGGTCGCCGCGTTGCCGATATCGATCTGACCACATGCGATGTTGTGCGGCCGACCGTCGAGCGCCGTCGATTTGGTGATCCCCGTCACCGCATGTTTTGTCGCGGTGTAAGCGATCGATTGCGGGCGGGGAACGTGAGCCGAGATCGATCCGTTGTTGATGATCCGGCCTCCTCGAGGCGTCTGTTTTTTCATCACGCGAAACGCTTCACGAGTACACAAGAACACGCCTGTCAGATTCACGTCGACCACCTGCTGCCATTGATCGATCGTCAATTCATCCATCGGCACACTCGGAGCGTTGATCCCAGCGTTGTTGAACAACAGATCTAATCGCCCCAGTCGCTCGACTGTTTCGGCGAACAGATTGCCGACCGAATCGGCGTCGGACACATCGCACGGGATTACCGACGCAGATCCTTCGGGCCCCAAGCCGGCTGTCTCGTCGAGCGTCTCGCGATTGCGTCCCGCCAGAACGACGTGGTATCCGTTTTCCATCAACGCGATGGCGACGTGGCGTCCGATCCCCGAACCGGCTCCCGTCACGATCGCGATCTTTTTCTCTGTCATCCGTTTTCCTGTTTGCATCGGTTGCCGAGCTCTTCAGCGATCTTCGCCTTGCGGGCCTTCGCTATCACGCGTTTTCCAATTCGGGTGAATTGGCGGCGAAACGATCCAGAACCGGATCGAGTCCCAGCGATCGGTACATCGTCGCCAGGTGTTGATTGCGAGCGGCCAACGCGCTGCGATCTTCCACGCCGCGAGCTTGGACTATTTTCTGAGCTTTGCGAAAGAGGTTTGCGTTCATATTAGCAGACGCCGCCTGATCGGCGATCGCCGCAGCCTGGGCCGCTCCGAACGCAGCGTGCAGGATTTCGTCGTCGGCCGCCATGAATTGACGGTACGATCCAGGATCGCCACAGCGCCCGCTGCGCCCCGCCAATTGGCGATCGATCCGCGCGGACGCGTGCAATTCGGTCCCGATCACGTGCAGTCCACCCGCGTCGCGGACCGAATCGGCCAGCCGGATATCGGTTCCACGCCCCGCCATGTTCGTCGCCACGGTCACGCGTCCGGATTGCCCCGCCGCGGCGATGATCTCCGCTTCGCGTTCGGGATTTGTCGCGTTGAGCACTTCCGATTCGATCCCCTCGCGTCGCAGCCGATCGGCCAATCGCTGCGACTGCTCGACCGTTCGCGTTCCGATCAGCACCGCTCGGCCGGCTCGCAACATCTGCTGCGTCTCGCCGGCAACGGCGTCCCACTTCTCCGTTTGGTTGCGGCAAACGATCTCCGGCAACGTCTGGCGTTGCGAAGGAGAGTGCGAGGCAACTTGCGTGACCTGTAATCCATAGACTGTCTGGAACTCGCGACGCGATTCGATCGCCGTTCCCGTCATGCCACTCAGGTTGGGGAACCGCTGCACAAAGTCCTGAACCGTCACCTGCGCGATCGGCCGAGTCTCATTGGTCAGCGACAACTGCTCGCGAGCTTCGATCGCCTGCTGCACTCCGCCGCTCCAGGAACGTCCGTCCGCCGTTCGACCGGTGTATTCATCGACGATCACGATCTTTCCATCGCGGACCAGGTAGTGCTTGTCGCGGTGGAAGTGAACGTTTACATAAATCGCGCGTTCGATCGCATGCAAGACGTCGGTCATCGCTAGCGGATTCATCGCCGGCGGCATCGCTTGCCGATAGACTCGAGCGCGGCCTGCCGCTGTCAACGCAACCAATCCGGAGTCGGGCATCACGCAGTAATCGCGAGTCGCTTCGAAGACTGGAGATGCGTCGGCGGCCCAGCGGTAGGAAGCTTCAGTGGCTGGCCCCGCGCCGGCTTGCGAGCCACTGATGATCAGCGGCGACGTCGCTTCATCGATCAACAAGCTGTCCGCTTCATCGACCAGCAGCGTTTGCGGAGGCCGCTGCAGCAGATCGGTCGCGGGCTGCTGACGCTGCGTAAGACAGTCGCGGAGGTAGTCGAAGCCGAATTCGCGGATCGTGCCGTAGGTGATGTCGCATCGGTAGGCGGCGCGGCGATCGTCGCTGCTGACGCCCGCGGCGACGACGCCGCAGGAAAGGCCCAACCGCTGAAAAACGGGACTCAACAGATTCGCATCGCGCTGCGCCAGATAGTCGTTCGCCGTGCAGACCAGCACGCCATCGCTGTGCCTTGCCAGCAGCGAGATCGCCGGAACCGCAGCCACCGTCTTCCCCTCGCCGGTCGCCAGTTCGGTAATCGAACGGGCCAGCAGTTTTTCGCTGACCTGGAACTGGTTGGCTCGCAAACCAAAGCCCAACTCCGCCCGGATCGCCTCGTCCGCCCGACTCAGTTGGCGCTGCACTTCGCTGCGGTCGAGCGCGATCAACGGCTGAGCCAACGGAGAGAACACGATTTTTCAAGCCCGATCGAGATTGGGGAGGATCCAGAAACCTGCACCCTGTGCAGGTCGTCTCCATGATACCTGTCACAATTACAGGATGCAGATGGCTGAACCCTGCGCCGGCAACTCGGCAATCGATTGTGCCGGTTGATTGGGCTATGCGCAGAGAAGGGCGCGGGTGCTACCGACGCCAACGGCTTTCGCATTCCGCTACTTTTTCAGATGGCCGACGCTGGTCTGAAAGTATTTGCGGCGGCGGGTGGCGGTTTGCGTGGCGGCTTCGCGCTGCTGCCCTTGCAGGTCTTCGAGATTTGCTTCGCAATACCGGCAACCGATCCGTTGGACGTGGAAGCGGACATATTCCGCCGCCTGGTCGTCCATCACTCCCAGCAGGAACTGCCCCAGTTCCTCGCGACTGAGACAGGAGACGCGGTGCCGCCGCCAGATCGCTCCCAAACCGTGCATCCCCGCATCCTGTTGGCCGCGGAGTGTGGCGAGGCGTTGGTGCAAGTCGTTGTCGTCTCGCAGTTCGGCTTCGATTTCCGCCATCTGCGCCGCGGGGAGCGATTCATCGAGAAAGGCCTGCAAATCGGCATCGGTTCGTTCGGACATACGTATTCTGCGTGAGAGCGTTCAGACAAAGTGGGATCGATCGGGTAAATGGATAGGCTCGGTTTGAGATCGATCGGGGGCGCAAAAAATTGCCGTTTGGGCGTTCTTTATCGTACATCCCCCGCCGGGCTGCCGCTGGTCGGTTTGAATCGATCTCGGTAAAATCGCGTATCTTGGCCAGCTGGCAGCTCTTACAACCGTGGCGCATCGCATGCGATCTGGCTGGAGCATTGACGGCGGCAGTAGGTCAGTGAACATTCCCTCCCCCAATCAAGTCATTCCACACCAGGCAGCGGATAAATTATGAGTGAATATCGAGTCGAACGCGATTCCATGGGCGAAGTTCAGGTTCCTGCAGAGGCCTACTACGGCGCTCAAACCCAACGCGCCGTGGAAAACTTTCCGATCAGCGGTTGGCGTCTGCCCGGCCCGATGATTCAAGCGATGGGCCTGGTCAAATTCGCTGCCGCTCGCGCCAACTACGACCTCGGCAAACTGACCGGTTCGGGAATGAATCCACTGACCGAACACGATGTCGAGTGTCTGTCGAAGGCTTGCCGCGAAGTTGCCGATGGCGGGTTGGCCGACCAGTTTCCGATCGACGTCTTCCAGACTGGATCGGGAACCAGCAGCAACATGAACGTCAACGAAGTCATCTCCAACCGAGCGATCGAATTGGCGGGTGGCGACCGGTTCGCCGAAAAGAAGACGATCCATCCGAACGATCACGTCAACATGGGGCAGAGCACCAACGACACCTTCCCGACCGCGATCCACGTCGCCGTGGGGATCGAAATCAAAGAGCGTTTGATTCCGGCGTTGCAGCGGCTGCGCGACAGCTTGCAAGAAAAGGCGACAGCTTGGGACCAATTGATCAAGATCGGACGCACCCACTTGATGGACGCCACGCCACTGCGACTGGGACAAGAGATCGGTGGCTTTGTCCGCCAGATCGACCTCTCGATCGGCCGCGCCCAATCCGCGATCGCTGCGGTTTGCGAACTGCCAGTCGGCGGGACGGCTGTCGGCACCGGGATCAACACCCATCCCGAATTTGGCCGCCGCGTGTCGGAGATTCTGGCCAGCGAAACGAACATCGATTTCGTGGAAGCTGAAAACCACTTCGAAGCCAACGCCCAACGCGATGGTTTGGTCGAATGCCACGGACAACTGAAGTGCATCGCCCAGACGCTGTTCAACGTTTCGAATAACATCCGATGGTTGGGCAGCGGCCCTCGCTGCGGCTTCTTTGAATTGAAGCTGCCCAGTCGCCAACCCGGCAGCTCGATCATGCCAGGCAAAGTCAATCCGGTGATGTGCGAAAGCATGATGCAGTTGAACGCCCGCGTCGTCGGCAACGACGCCTGCATCACGATGTCGGGAGCGACCGGCGGCAATTTCCAGCTGAACATCATGATGCCCGTGATGGCTCAAACGACTCTCGAGTCGATCCATCTGCTGGCCGCCGGAACCGAAGCGTTTGTCGATTTCTGCGTCGCGGAATTGGAAGCCAATCCCGAAGCGTGCGAAGCTGCCGTCGAACAGAGCCTTTCGATGTGCACCAGCCTGAACCCATTGATCGGTTACGACATGGCGGCCAAGTTGGCCAAAGAGGCGTTTGCGACCGGCAAGACGATCCGCGAACTGTGCCGCGAAAAGGGGATCCTGCCCGAAGAGACGCTGACCGAAGCGTTGGATCCGATGAGCATGACCGAACCGCACGAATAATCGTTGCGGGACGCGTCGCTGGGACAGTCGGCTTCGCTTCGATCGAAGCGAAGCCCGACAACGCCCCCAGCGTTTTCGAATCAAGTGGTCGAACGGACGACCACGCGGGTGCCGTGCTTCTGAACGATCTTCACCCCTTTGCCCGCTTCGACAAATTCTCCTTCGGTGATCACGTCGACCAGTTCGTCGCCAAAGGCGGCTTTCCCCGCCGGACGCAGTGGTGAGGTGGCGATTCCCGCATCGCCGACGTCGACCTGTTCCCAGGCTGCCGGCCGATTCGAAGCGGAATAGGCAGTCCCCACGGCGACGGCAGCCGCTTGGTCGTCGACCTCTGGCGGCAGCAGGGCGATCCGGCGAAAGAGCGGAAAGTCCAGCAGATAACGGCTGCCGACCATCGCTAACACAACAAAGGCGATCATCGACGCACCGACTGTCGCCAGCGTCTTGTTCAGCTGCATCAGATCGCGGGTGCTTTCGGGCCAGACGACGTTTCGCGACGCCATCACAAGCGATCCGAGGACCAGCAGGAAGCCGGAGATCCCGGGGACACCAAATCCAGGGATCACGAAGATCTCACACGCGATGAAGATCAACCCAACGGCAAACAACGTCACCTCTAACCAGCCCGACGTTCCGCCCAGGAAGCGACTCCAGAAGAACAATCCAAAACAGAGCGTCGAGACCAGCCCGCCCATTCCCAAACCGGGGGCACTGAATTCGATGAAGATCGCCAACAGACCGATCACGAATAACAGGAACGTAATCAGCGGCAGGTTCAACACCCACACCAAGGTATCGATGGCGGTTTGGGCGAGCACCTTGGGCTCTTTGGCGATTCCCAGTTGTTCGTAGAGTTCGGTTTTGGAATCGGCCAGGCCGTTGGCGATCTGCAGTTCGACGGCTCGCTTGCCGGTGACGGTTAAAAACGTATTTTCGCGAGCCTCCATCACCGGCTTGCCCTGCTGCCAGTCCTCTGCATCGGGCAACGAATCCCATTCGGCTTTGGTGTAATACCAAACGCGGCCGTCCTGTTTGTGCGTCGCTTGGAAGACCTGGACATCCTTGTGCATCATCGCTTCGGCGAGCGCTGGCGGCCGGCCGCCGGCATCGGCGACTTCGCGAATGTCGGCGACCATTTTACTGAGGATCTTTTCGGGAGCGTATTTGAACGGGCCACCCAAGATCTCTTGAGCGATCACACCGGCGTCCCCCAACATCGCGCCGGGGCGCATGATGATTTCGTCGCATCCGAGCGCTGCGATCGCTGCTCCGCTGATCGCTTGGTTTTCGACATAGGCGACCGTCTTGGCCCACTTCAGATCGCGCAGCCGCCGGGCGATATCGAAGCTAACGTCGGCAAAACCGCCGGGGCTATCGATGTCGATAATCACCACATCAACTCCCATTTCGCGAGCCTCGTCCAGCTTGCGATCCAGAAACGCACCGGTCAGCGGCGTGATCTCGCCATGCAGCGGGATCACGACAGCGGTTGCCGCCGCAGGCTTTTCGGCCGCGGGCATTTCCTCTGCCGGTTCCTGAGCCAAGCCGCTCAGCGGCGAAGCCGCAAACAGTAAGATCAGCCCGAGGCTGCGAACGATATTCCCGAACATCAGAGTCTCGCTTCCATTAATCCGCCAGTGGCAACGCGTTGTGTTTCCATTATAGGAAATCCGCCCACCCGCGTTAAAGGCTTGTTACCGTGAGATCCGAGGCGCATTTTTTGCTAAGAACATGCCATAAAGCCGTTTATTGGCCCCTGCTTAGCAGCTTCGCGCCCCCCGGCCGCTCTAGCTCGATCCGACCGACCAACCCCCTTCTGCTGGTGTGGATTGTCGCTCTCGAGCGATGCCCACTGGCTTACCCCGAAAGAGGCATCCCCCGAACGCAGATCCGCCATGCTTTGAAACCTGCACAACGTGTCTACGCAACCGCATGAAAAAACATCGCCACAACAAAACGATTGATCGTCCTCGAGGCTCGCGATAGGATACGATTCGCGTCGACGTCTACTCTTCCGCGTCCAAAGGCGAACCATCATGGCGACTCCAAAACATCTTGCAGTTGGGATCGATCTGGGGACTACGTTTTCATCTCTCGCCTACTTGGACAGCGAAGGCCGGCCGCAGACGGTCCCCAATGCCGAGGGTGATCTGACAACCCCCAGCGCTGTCTTCTTCGACCGCACGCGACCGGTGGTGGGATGTGAAGCGATCGAGGCGGGGACGATCGAACCGGAGCGGTTGGCCTTGTTTGCCAAACGGGATGTTGGAGAGCAGGCTTATGAAAAGCAGATTCGCGGCGAATCGCTTCCGCCCGAAGTCGTTCAGGCGCTGGTCTTGAAAAAGTTGATCGACGACGCACAGCCGCGATTGGGGAAGATCACAAAAGCGGTAGTCACCGTTCCCGCCTTCTTCAACGAACCGTGCCGCAAGGCGACGCAAGATGCCGGCCGTTTGATCGGTTTAGAAATCCTGGACATCATCAACGAACCAACCGCCGCGGCGATCGCGTATGGCGTGCAGACTGGCTTCCTAGCCAGCGATGGGACCAGCGAACATCGCCGCCGCGTGCTGGTCTACGATCTCGGTGGCGGCACGTTTGACGTGACGGTGATGGAAATCGATGGGATGCGGTACCGGGCGTTGGCAACCGCGGGAGACGTCTATCTTGGCGGCATCGACTGGGACACTCGGATCGTCGACTACGCATGCGAGCAGTTCATGTTGGAACACGATTGCGATCCACGCGTCGATCCCGCGTTGGCTCAAGAGTTGACAAGAAAAGCGACGTTGGCAAAACACGCGTTATGTCAGCGCGATGAGTTCCCGATCGTCTTCACTCACGAAGGACATCGGTTTAAGCTGCCGCTGTCGCGGGAGAAGTTTGAGTTTTTGACATCGGACTTTGTCGATCGCACGATCCTGACGATGCAGATGGCAGTCCGCGATGCTCGGCTGTCGATGAGGGAACTGTCGCGGATCATCCTCGTCGGTGGATCGACTCGAATGCCGATGATCCAAACGGCTGTCGAAGCGGCGACGGGACAACAGGTCGACCGCACGCTCTCGCCCGACGAAGCGATCGGTCAGGGAGCGGCATTGTACGCGGGCTTGTTGCTGCGCAGCGGAGGGAGCAAGATCGTGGGGATGTCGGTTAGCAACGTCAACTCGCACGACCTCGGTGTCTTGGCGATCGAAAACGCGACCGGACGGCCGCGCCGGCAGATCATGATCCCTCGCAACAACGCGCTGCCAGCCAAGCGAACGGTTCGCTTTCGCACGCATCAGCCCGACCAAAGCAGCGTCAAAATCCAGGTCGTCGAAGGGGGAGACGACAGCGGCAACGACGCCACGCAGATCGGCAGCTGCGTAATCGACGAACTGCCCGATACGCTGCCGCAGGGGACTTCGGTCGATGTTCAGTTCCGCTACAGCGGTGATGGACGCTTGCGAGTGACGGCGACGATGCCCGATATCGACCGCCAGGTTCGCTTGACATTGAATCGCGATGCGGGCCTGACGCCCGACACCTTCGATTATTGGCAGCAGCGAATCGCCGACGGGATGCCTGACAGTTCGGTCGATTCCTTCCCGCGGTCGCAGGCGAGTGAACCTTCGAGGGGCCTGGACAGTCCTGATGATTCGAGCGACGATCAAGTAACGGGATTTGTCGTGCGAACCGATGCCAAACACGTTGGAAAGAAGAGCAAGACAGCCCGATCCCAAGAAGCTGTGGTCGCAACGCAGGATGCCGGAAAATCGTCTCCAGAACCAGCCTCTCCCACTCCCCCGATGCCCGATTTTTCGTCGCTGAAAAGCATGACGAAGAAGAAAAAATAGCCTGAGCCTACCCAATGCCCGAACGCCTCTCGACCGGTAATCCTGCACTCGATCAAATGCTCGGCGGCGGCTTGCTGCCAGGAACACTAACGGTTGTCGCGGGAGCGACCGGAATCGGCAAGACGCAGCTGGGGATCAGCTATCTATTTGCTGGCCGCCCGCAAAACGAACCGCTTGGGGCGATGTTGGACCTGAGTGCGCGAGGCGATTCGCAAAACCACGACGGCTATGCCCAGCGTCTGTTCGATGCCGATTGGCGCAGCGTCGCCCCCGACTCGATGCCCTCGGGATCGGGCAATGAGTGGGTGTTTGATTCGCAGGTGCGGATGCCCAACGGACTGAACATGCTGGGGTATTCCGGACGCCGCGTGGTCCGCGATCAAATGGATCCCGATCAATGGAACGAGTGGCAGCGGCAATTGAACCGCAGCCTGAACAAGATGATTGGATTTTTGTACGGTCATCTAGTTCGCGGCACGCGGCGGTTTGTGATCGATGGGATCGAACCGTCGGATCGTCCGGAGGATTCGCTACAGATGGAGTTGTTCGAATACGCTTACCACCGCGTAATGCGGCAGGAACACGACTGGGTCGCCCGCGATCTGCTGCGACAGGACTTCCGGCACTACGCCGATCAAGTGACCGCACACGCCTACAGCAACTCCGAAGCCGCCTGCCTGCTATTGTGCACAACTCCCGAATCGATGCTGGATCAATTGATCGATCGCCCGCTGGCCAACGGCGATCTGGGAGCGTTAGCAAACACATTGATCTACATGGGCAAGATTCGCGACGGGCTGCAGATGCGGCGAGGTCTGCACATCGCCAAGCATCGCGGCAGCCGGTGCGATGACAACGTGCGGTTGTTCGAGATCGATGATTCCGGACTGCAGCTATCGGCCGGCTAAGCAGGTCGTATTGTATTTTTTCGTTTAACCGCGAGCCCATCGGGCCGCGCGGCCTTGAAAAACGCGGGGCGATGCCCGCGCGGTTAAACTGGAAAACTCCCTGCTTGCTGCTTAGCGTCGCGGTGAACAAGCAATGCGGGCCAGCATCGCAATCGATTTCACCGCCTCGCTGAGACTCAGCTTTGAAGACCCCTGAACGCGGTTGACGAAGCAAATCGGAATTTCGACGATCTTCGCATCGCGATGGGTCAGCAGCCACAAGATCTCTTCCAGCATCGCGTACCCGCTGGCGCGAATTCGATTCAGGTCGACCTTATCGAGCGTGTCGACGCGATAACATCGATACGCTCCGCTGCAGTCGTGGGCTTGCAGCCCCAAGGCGATCCGAGCGACACGATTCAGCAGACCGCTGATCACCAATCGCGACATCGGCCAGCCTTCGATCGCTCCGCCGGGAACGTAGCGTGAACCGATCACGACGTCAGCCTTTTCGCGCTGGGCGACGTCGACAAGCTTCGGAATTTCGACCGGGTCGTGACTCATGTCGCCATCGAGATTGACCAGGAAGTCGTAACCCGCGTCGCTGGCGTGTCGCATCGCAGCGACGATCGCGCTGCCGAGGCCTAGCTTGCGACCGCGTTGGTTCAATGTGAACCAAGGATCGCGCCCCGCCTTATCGGCAGCCCATTCGCCGGTCCCATCGGGCGATCCATCATCGACGACCAGCACGTCGGCTGACGGCAGGGCGGCGCGGATGCCAGCGACCAATTCGGGCAAGCTGTCGAGTTCGTTATACGTGCAGACAGCCACTAACACACGCGCCACCGGCGCGCCGCCATGCTCGTCCTTGTCGGGCGAATCAATCACCGAATCTTTGCTCTCCGCCTACAGTCGTGGCTTGGGTGGTTTGACGGGTTGTTTCCAGTTGTCGGCACCGACTAACTGCGTTTTGCGACGATAGATCTTGTCCACATTGGCCACGTACAGCGTCTTGCGATCGAGACCGCCAAACGTCGCGTAGCTGGGACGTCGCGAACCTGGAGGCATTGGCAAAATCAGATGCGAGCGTCCCGGTTGGTCGCAGATCTGAACGCCCATCGCCGTTGTGGAAATCAGCCAACCATCTTGGGAGACACACATCCCATCCAACAACCCGCGAGGATCGGCGGCCGGGATCTCCAGGTGAAAATAGGGCTGCTTGTATTTCAGCGATCCATCGTCGGCGATCTGGAAGGCGTTGATGAACCGCCCGGGGAAGTGGCCTACAAACAGCTGAGTCTGATCGGCGCTGAGTCCAATCCCGTTGCAGTCTTTGAAATTGTCGACAGCCTTCCGCTCGCGCGTCTTCGCGTCGAGCGACCAGATCTTGCCGGCTGGCGGATCGGTGTAATAGATCGTTCCGTCGTGGCGAACGACGATGTCGTTGCTGGTCGTCCCCTCGGCGATGACTTCCATTTCAAGAGTCTTCAAATCCCAGGCGCGGATCTGGCGGGCACCGCTGGCGGCACCATACAGCCGGCCGTCGGGGCCCAAGGAGATCCCGTTCGTCTTTCCGGTATCGGAGACGATCAGGCTGACCTCGCCATCGGGCGTGACCTTATAGAGTTCGCTCGCCGGAACGTCGGTAAAGTAGAGCGTGCCATCGTCGGTCACCGCCAAGCCCTCGGCCCACTTGTGCCCTTCGCTAACCAGTTCCCAGCCTTCGCCATCGACCAGGAATTTGTTGGCTTCGCTGTTGGATCGGTCCAGATGTGTGCTAACCGGTTGGGTATCAAAGTCT
Source organism: Rosistilla oblonga (assembly GCF_007751715.1). Classification (NCBI taxonomy): domain Bacteria; kingdom Pseudomonadati; phylum Planctomycetota; class Planctomycetia; order Pirellulales; family Pirellulaceae; genus Rosistilla; species Rosistilla oblonga. The sequence goes on from NZ_CP036292.1 coordinate 6,563,661, forward strand.
TTCCACAACCAACGCATCACGTCGGGCATGATCGCTGTGCCATGCTTGCTACTGTGGAAGCCTTCGCCCCAGGTGTGCTCGACTTCATATCCGGCCCACTGCAACGCTCGCAACAGCGTTTGGTTGGCCATCCACCAATCGCCGGCGTAGATGTTCAGATCGTTCGATCCGTCCTGCAGGTAAATCCGCAGCGGCTTCGGTTCGGTCTTGCGGACCAGCGTCGCTAGTTCGTGTCCGCCGCGGAGTCCGACATAGGTTCCGACGGTCGTGAAGACGCGGCGGAAATGATCGGGCCGTTGCCAAGCGACGTTGTAGGCGCAGATGCCGCCGGAGCTGCTGCCGCAGATCGCGCGAAGATTGGGATCGTCGGTCAGTTGAACGTTGTGTTCCTTTTCGACAAACGGCAGCATCTCGTCGATCAGAAAGTTGGCGTAGCTATCGTCGACGCTGTCGTATTCATATGACCGATTGAATCGCGATTGCGCGTTGTCGTTGGGGGCGGGGACGACACCGGGATTGATGAAGACGGCGATCGTGACGGGCATCTCGCCCGCAGCGATCAGATTGTCGAATATATTGGGGACGCGATAACCGCCCTCGCGCCGAGCGTATCCACCGCCGTCTTGGAAGACCATCAATGCTGCGGGTTTGGATCCGTCGTATTGCTTGGGGACATAGACCCAATAATCGCGGACTGTTCCAGGATAGATCTGCGAAGCATTGAACACGCCCTTGGTGATCGTGCCGACGGGAACCCCTTCTTTGAGCAAAGCGTCGGGATGCTGCGGATAGCTTTCCGTCTGGCGGGTCTTCGGTTGCGCGGCGGCGAAGCTGGCGAGCAACAGCAGCGCGATGGCGGTTGTTAACGGGCGTGCTATGTTCATTGGAGGTGCCTGGAAGGAAGTGCGGCGCGAGTGGAACGCTTGAGCAGCAAACTCTGATCCGTCGCGCGGAGCCAATAACGAATCATCCCACTTTAAACAGCGAGATCGTGGAATCGAGCGTATTCTGGTCGATCAGGGCAACGATTACATCGCCCAGACGCAGCTGGTCTTTCGCCGTCGGAACACGGACAAAGCCGTCTCGCATGATCGCGGCGATCAGGCAGCGGCCCGACAGCGGCAATTGCATCAGCGGAGCCTTGGTGACCGGAACGTCTTCGTCGATTTCGATCTCGTATACGCCGATCGATCCCTCGGGCAATTGACTCTGCGAAATGATCGGGCCATCGTTCATGAAGCCCATCACCTGACGAGCGACCGCGTCGCGTTCGCTGACCGCCACATCGATGCCCAGTTTGGCGACGACGTTGGCATAGTCGGGACGGCCAACGACGGCCATCACCTTGTGCGCCCCGAGTTCTCGCGCTTCGACGCCCGCCATGATGTTGTTCTCATCGTTGCCGGTGCAGGCGACAAAATAGTCCGCCTTGCCGACTCCTTCGTCTTCCAAAACCGAGCGGCGATTGGCGTTGGCGGTGACCACGGTCGCCGATGGCAGCAGTGTGGCGAGGTGCTCGCAGCGTTGCGGATCTTCATCCAAGATCAAGATCCGGTACTCTGCCTTGTTAAGCGATTGAGCCAGATGATATCCGGTCTCGCCACCGCCGGCGATGATCACGTTGCGACGGGGGATGCGAGTCGATTCGGGAGCAAACTGAGCCCTGGCTTCGGCGACGTCTTTGGGGAATCCGATCAGGCTGATCGAATCGCCCGCGTGGATCTCGTCTTCACCACCGGCGATCCAACGACGCCCCTGACGCGAGATCGAACCGATCCGCACGCCGTGGCTGAGCTTCAATTCGCGAAGCGGTTTGCCGACGGCGGGAGCTTTGATCGCCACCGTCAATTCGTAGACTTCCAATTGCCCGCGAGCAAAGTGCTCCAACGGGATCGACCCCGGGTTGCGAATGCTGCGAGCCAGTTCGGTCGCCGAGAGCTGCTCGAGGCTCAACAGCCGATCGATGTTGAAGTGCTGTTGGTAATCGAAAGTGCTCATGTCGCGAAATGCGGGAGCGTAGACGCGAGCGATCGCCCGCCGCGCGCCAAGCGCCTTGGCCATGCTGGCCGCCACGATGTTGACTTCATCGTCGCCGGTCACCGCCAGACAGATATCGGCTCCGCAAATGTCGGCTTGGAACAAGACCGTGCTCTGCGATCCGCTGCCGTGGATCGCCCGGACATCCAGTTCGGCATTGATCCGGCGAACCTCTTCGGGATTGGTGTCGATCACCGTGACGCTGTGCCGGGCGCGACATAATAGATCGGCAATCCAAGTTCCCACCGTTCCGGCGCCGAGGATGATCGCTTGCATAAGTCGCTATCGAGCTCTTGAACTGAGGGAAAGGTTGTACTACCGCTGCCTCGCCGCAGCCTGATAAATCGATTGGAAGGGGAGGGTGCAAATCGCGAGCAGCCGCCACGGCGCTGGCCGCTGTTTTTCGGGAACCAACCGGCGATCTGCGACCTGTCGATCGCAAGGTTTATCCTCGACGAAGGCCGCCGGAAGTCAGCCGTGCAGCCCCGCCGAAGGCCGGGATTATTGTAGTCGATCGGATGTGATAACCGAAGCGGGACAGACCGGCAATGGCCGGCCCAGAGAGGCCAAACCTACCGTTCCAAGGGGTGCATCGGCTGGCCGCGCGAGCGACGATGCTAGCGGACCCCGCCTCTCCCTTGGCCGATTCCGTGGGGGTGCGCGGCCGCATATTGAGTGTTTTTTCAATTTATCGGGCAAACTTCTCGATCGAGACTGTAATCAGCCGCGCTCGGATTCCGATTGAGTGGATTAGGACGGGCGTCGTTTTTTCCTTCAAGCTGACGACGGTGCGAGACAAGAATCGGAGAATCGCGAGCGATGGATCCCAGCTACTACTTCACCAAAAACCCCGACTTGGCGGCCCTCCACGTGGCGGCCTTCTTCTTCGTGCTGGGCCTGGCTGTCGGCTGGGTCTTGTGGTCGGGCAACCGACGCCAGGTTCGCAACCTGGATCGCGAAAACGATGCGATCGCCAAACAGCTCGAAGCCGATTGCTTCCGGCAATCCCAACTGGAACGCGAGTCGTCGCTGTTGGGTTGAGTCCAACGGTCGATCTTCGCAGGTGAGCAGGCGAGGTTGCCCCCAGTTTCCGCGAGTCCCCAACGATTGAATTGCCATGTTTATTGCACGTCTTGATTATGCGATGACTCACCTGGGCTGGCTGGGTTTCCTAACAGCGATCTATTTCGCAGGGATCGGGATCTGGCTGGCTCAACTGTTGTGGCGGCGCAGCAAGGCGGCGATCTGGCAGGACCGCAGCGAGATCTTTTCCGAATACCGCGACTTGCACCTACGCGCGATCGAGAACCAAACCGAACTCCTGGAAGCCTGCGAGATCCACGAGACCAGCCTCTTGCAACGCGAGGCGCAAGTCGCCGACTTGCGCAAGCAAGCCGCCGCAAAAGAAGCTCAACTGGCGGAGACGCAAAAACAACTTGCGACCGCGGTAACCGCTCGCGAACAAGCCGAAGCGAACGGGCGATCTCATCGATCGGCGCTTGCCGGCAGCGAGACTCAACTGCAGCGACTGCAGGCGCAACTGGAAGCGGCTGAAGCAAAGCTCGTCGAACAGCAACTGGCCAACGACAAACTGGATGCTGGGCATCAGTGCATGGCGACCTCTTGGAGCCAACAGGTGGCCAAGCTGGATGCCGCGTTGGCGTTGACAGCCAACGATGCCAAAGAAGCTCAAGCGAAACTGGCTCAAGGCGAGCAAGAGCTGATTCGGTTGCGAAACGAAAACAAACGACTGGCCGAGGAATTGGCCGACGCGGAAAACGATCAGGTCTCGATGGACCAAGTCGATCAAGAGTACCGGCGTTTGCGGGCCCAATTGACTACGGTTCGCCAGCAGCTGGAAACGGCACAGACGAGTCTGGCCGAGCGCGATCAGCAATGCGAGCGTTTGACGGAAGAACTGCAAGCGACGCAGGAAGATCTGGAACTGCGTGGGATCTTGCTGGAAGATCTGCGCGTCGTGCAGACCGCAACGGTTGCGAAATTGAATGCTTGGCGACAGACCGACGACGAACTGACGGCACTGGAAACCGAACTGGCCGAACTGCAAGCCAAGCTGACTGCCGTTGAACAGCAACGCGACGGAGCGCTGCAACGCGAACACGCAGCGGAACAGAAGCGTCAGCAGATCCAACACCGACTGGAAACCAAGGCGGAGGAAAGGGAGGCGATGCGAGCGGAGGACCGCGCGGAAATCGAAACGCTCCGCCAGCGGCTGACCGACGCCGAAGATCGGCTCGACGCCGTCATCCAACGCCCCAGCGATGCCGACGATCTGACCGAGATCTTTGGCGTCAGCCGACGTCTGGAAGAACAACTGAACGCGGCCGGCGTATTCCGCTTCGAACAGATCGCCGGATGGACCAACCGGCAGAAATGCCAGATCGAACAGCAACTGGGTCTACCGGGACGGGTGCGTGACGAGAAATGGTGCGACCAAGCGAAAGAGCTGCTGGCCGCGGGTGACGAATCGGGCGAGCGAACGCCCGAACCGGTGAAGCCCAAGGCGACGTCTTACCTGCGAGCACTCCGGACCTACGGCAACGTCTCGGTCACCGTCGACGAATCGCTAGGCGTCGTCTTCAATCGCCGCCCCAGCTATGTCGACGATCTGACAGTTGTCCGCGGGATCGGGCAGGTCAACCAACGCTGCCTGCGGAAAGCGGGCGTCTACCGCCTGCAACAGATCGCCGACTGGAACGAATACAACGTCTGGGCGTTCAACGAATTGTTGAGCTTCAAGGGGCGGATCGAACGCGAGAATTGGGTCGGCCAAGCGCAAGACCTGCTGGCATCGCGCGGTAAACAAGACGCAGACGAGACGGTATCGATCAGCATCGACTCGGCGAACGATTCGAGCGACGGCGAATCGAGTCGCGCCGCGGCCTAATAAGGAACTCCGCCGTCTTTTCGCGAGCGTTTTCCGCCGCCAGCGACCACTCAAACTAAAACGGGAATGCGTCCGAAGATCGCATTCCCGTCATGAGTTATCAAACGTGAAGGACGTTGCTTAATTGCAACCCGCGGTACCGCAACCGCCGCTGCAGCCTGCCGCTCCACAACCGCTGCCGCAGTTGCCCGCTGGTGCACATCCGCCACCAACGCCGTTGCCTTGGCAACCGTAGCTAGCCGCGCCACCTTGCGAAACCTGACCGCATGGATAAACGGTCTCTTCGACAACCTTCGGCACCATCTTGCAGACCTGCACGGTCACTTCACGCATGCTGGTGAAAGGAACCTTGACGGTGTATTCCTCGACCGATTCTTCGGCAACGCGATCGTATCGCGTGGTCTCATACGCTTCGGTCAGGACCTCGGGAACGTTCACGGTGTAGGAGACTTCTTTGGTCTTCTGCACGGGGTGATACGAAACGACGGGGTAGGTTTCGGTTCGCACTTCTTCCTTGAACGACAGTTCGCGGCGAGTTCGCTCGCGTGTCTCTTCGGTGTACTCGACGACCTTGCGTGGACGCGTGCGCGTTTCATCGACGTAGTGAACGACCTTGCGAATCCCGGTGCGTTGTTCGGGTTGGTAGACCAGATAGGTGCACTCGTAAGGAATCTGTTGCTGCTGTTCTTCGTAGACGGTGTAGCTGACCTCGTGTTGCTGCGATTGCATTTCAACGACGGGGACTTCTTCGGTCTGCAAATTTGGAACCCAGACGCGGCGAGTTACCGTTTGAGTCGCTGGTGCAACGGCGACGCTGTGGCCGCCGATCACTTGTTCGCCACATCCGCTGCAGCCGCCGTTGGCAGCGCTTCCGCAATTAGCTGTCGCGGTATGCGAACCCGAGCAGCCACAACTGCGAGCTTGGCATGCGCTGCAACTGCCGCAGCGACGCGATGCACACGAGCTGGCATATCCGCCCGATCCACAACCGCCATACGAACCGCAACCGCCCATGTTGGAAGCGGTCTGATTGCCGCTGTAACATCCGCCCGCTGACGCAGGAACGGCCGCGGGGACGGGAGCCGCGATCACTTCGTCGACTCGTGTTTCCCAATGTCCGTAGTCTTTGGTGACGGTTTGCGTGCGGGTGACGGGAACGTCGATGTTGATCAACCGCCGCTTGACGACAGGGACTGCGTTGGTGACGGTTTGGATTTTTGTTTCGGTTTGCGGAACGGGAACGTTCACGGTGTAGGTGAACTCCTCGTCGGTCAGCTGGGGAACGCTGACGGTGTAGCTCTCTTCGCGCTCGACGATCTGAGGGACGCGGACGGTGTAGGTCTCGGGAACTTCGTTCCAAACCGGCACGGTGTGCGTCTGTTCGATCGTCTGCATGTCGGTTTGAGCGACAAGTTCGGTGTATTCGACCGTCTTGCTTTCGGTCTTGGCTTGCATCACGGTTCGCGTGCGGTATTTCGTTTCGGTAACCGGCACCGTGCGATAGGTCGTCTTGGTGCGATAGCGAACTTCGTCGCGATATTCGGTGGTCGGTTGAGCACGCGTTTCGGTGACGTAAGTCGGCACCATGATGACCTTGGCAATCGTCATCGGTCCGCACAGCGGCTGAGTCGCAGGAACGGCAGCGGGAGCGTAGCTGTTGATCGCGCAACCGGCATCCTGTTGGGGAGCCGCGTAGCCGATGCTGGGCTGAGTCGCGTAGCCGACGTTTGAACCGCAGCCGGGGACAACGGCACATCCACCGCCGGCACACGGATCGGTACATCCGCCACACGGGATACACGGCTGCCCGGCGGTCGCCGCCGAAACGAAGCTCAACAGCATGAGCATCGCGGCTGCCAACGAGAATCGAGAGTTCATTCTTTTTGTCTCCAAACGACTTGCGAACGCCGTAGCGTTCCTATTTTCGATTTCTGCGAATCAACGGGCGCGGCGGGACCGCGCAGCAGGAGATCCTTTAAATAAGACCGCGTGCCAGTATATTTAACCCGAATCTTCGTTAAAACAGAAAAGATAGGAATAAATGGCGATCTTTCCATTCTTTCCCCCTCCCACCCGAAACGGATGAATGCACATCCGTCGACGCCACAGCTTTTCGTTGCCTTCTCACGACGCCGCTCTGCTGCGAGAGGGCCCACTGGCGGGGGGCAACCAGATCTGACGCGACGCTCTGTTTGCGGAAGAGGAAGCGATTTTGTGACCTAACCTTTTTTGTGGATGCCCCGCGCCAGCGGTGCGCCTGGTTAAAAAACGCAAGATCGCAGCGCTTCCTGGAGCCCCTCACCCCGATGTCAAACCCAAAGTACCGCCTGGCCCGCACTCTCGCACTGCTTGCGACCAGCTTTTTCTTGGGCAGCTTGTTCGCCAGCCTCGTGATGGCTCAAGAGTCCTCCGAACCGGTCGTCGCTCGGGCCCAGATGCAGCTGCAAGTCGGCGAGAAGCTTGTCGATACGATCGAAAAGGGGGACCTGTTGACGGTCCTCGAAGATCGTGGCGACACCTACCTAATCGTGACCTACAACGGTCACCGCGGCGTGGTCGAAAAGGTGAACGCCGTCAAGATCATCGAATCGGCCGACATCTATACCGAATTGATTCAGAAGAACCCAACCGACGGCCGGCTGTTCACACTGCGAGCATCGGCTTGGTGGGCACTAAAGCAGCACCAAAAGGCGCTGGACGATTTCGATCGCGCGATCAAGCTCGGCTACGATGCACCACACGCCTACTCCAGCCGTGGCATGTTCCACGCCGCGATGGGAGATTTCGACGAAGCGATCCAAGACTACACAACCGCTTTGAAACGGGACAAGGAAAAAGAAGACTTCTCACCACTGTTGAATCGCGCGGCGGTCTACATGACGCTACAAAAGTTTCCCGATGCGATCGCCGACTACGACGAAGTCATTCAGCGTAAACCCGATCTCGCGAGCGCTTATCAACAGCGCGCCGTGGCGCACAAGTTGAGCGGCAACCTAGAGAAAGCCGTCGCTGATTTTGATAAAGCGATCGAACTGAGCCCCAAGAATGTATCGGCGTTGATGAGTCGCGGGTTTGTCCACTTTCAACAATCCGACCACAAGCGAGCAGTAGAAGATTTTGCCGCGGTGATCGAGATCGAACCCCGCGCGGCGGCCGCTTACAACAACCGCGGCTTCAATCTACAGAAGCTCGGCAAGACGACCGAAGCCTTGGCCGATTACAACAAAGCGATCGAACTGGCTCCCGATTACGCATTGGCTTATCAAAACAAAGCTTGGCTGTTGATCACCGCCAACGATCCACAACTGGGCAACGCAAGCGTCGCGATCCAGGCGGCGACCAAGGCGGGCGAGCTGAACAATTTTGCGATCATCAGCGACCTAGCTGCGATGGCGGCGGCGCTCGCGGCGGACGAACAGTTCGAAGAAGCGATCGGATGGCAGGAGAAAGTGCTCGAGATGGCTCCGGAAGATCGCAAGCCGTACGCCGAAAAAGTTCTCGCGTTGTATCAACAGCACGAGCCCTTTGATCCCAAGTTGGCAGAGGGGGATGCGAAGGCGACGGCAGCCGACAAGACGGAAGCGGATGCCAAGCCCGAACCACCGACCGCGGAAAAGCCTAGCGAATCGGAAGACGAATAGCTGTCGAGGGGACAGCGAACGCCAACGCGATGCGGCGACGCAGATTGTCGACAACGAAGATTACCCAACGAAAAACGGCTCGAGGATGGAAACATCACTCGAGCCGTTTTTTTGTTTTATCAAGCATTGGCAACCGCAAGCACGCTCGCCGATCCCGCTTCATCCGTTACCAAGGGCCACGAATATAGTGGACGCCAAACTGGTCGGTGTGGCTGGGCCAATGAGGCGTTGGTCGGAACTGACCATAAGGCACGCCCATCGGTTGTGGCATGTTGCGATTGAACTGATGGTGGATCGGATACGACAGATTCTGGCTGACGCCCCATGAATAATTCGTCTGCATGTGCGCCGTCGGCGGCACAATCATCGCGACCGGAGTGCCCCAGTTGGAATACTGGTAATGGCTGTGCCAAGGACGGGTCGCAGCGAAATTCATCGCTTGCACATTAGTCCGGCCATAGATGTCGACAGCTTCCGCAGTCGACGTTCCCAACACGATGCCGGCAAGCATCGTGAGGGCGATGGTGAAGTGTTTATTCATGGCGATTGATGCTCCAGTGTGCAACACCATCGTCGGTATTGCATGGGGTGGCGAGACTCAGATCACTGACAAACGATCTGCATATACCACGATACGTTCATCTAGCGTGCGATACGGAAAAAGTTATACATCGTTTGGGCATACTGCTTTGGGGCAACCCTATAAGACGCTTTGGTGCGGTTGGTTCCCCGGCCGTAATCATAATGATTGTGATAACGGTCTTGGTGTTGATACAGATAATTGTGAGGCATCAACGGTTGGTAGGGGACCCAAGTGTGGCCGACAAATGCGGGCACGGGGCCCGGTGCCAAATACATCTCCGCGTTGACCTGGTTTTGGCCGTTGGAGTAGTAGTTGTAGAACAGGTCGGGCTGAGCGTATTGCTTGGGGATGTAAGGTCCCTGCTGGCCTCCGCGAACCATCGAAGCGAGGTGTCCGTTGCCACGCAACGTACCGCCGCTGGCACCGTCCGCTTGGCAGTTGGTGCATTGGCCCGAAGCCGAAGCCTGGTGGGACTCACCCGTCTCCTCGCCGACCGCCACGTCCGAGATGATTTGAGAATCCACGATGTATTCGCCAGCGACCTGTTGGGCATTTGCCGTTGCGGTCGCCGAAGCTGCAATGGTGATCGCTGCGATGAATCGCGCCGTAAAACGCATGGTTCTTCCTCCCTGGAAGACGGATCTCAGAAGTGTTGCCCGAACGATGCTGGCGATCGCTGCGGACGTTGGATCGTTGTTAGAGCTCTTGCCTTTGACAGCATTGTGTCTCTTGTCCGGAAGAATCGCGTTCGTCCGGCTATTGGGGTCTTTTCGGTTCTATCTAGTTCCCCAAGCCAACGTTTTCTCTCCGGGGCTACGTGTCGCCCGCAATCGGCGCAGACTGCCCGGCCTGCGACTAGGACCAAATCTACGGAATCGCTACAATCGGCCACGATTCGTCGACGGCGGCGGTCGGTCGACAGACACCGATTGCCCCGGCACTTCCCCCCCGCAAGGGCGAATGTTGCGATTTGATCGGCCCGACACTCAGCAAAAGTGCTGAAGTGCAGCGTGGGGCTGCCGATAACCGATGTATCGATGACACGGATTCTGACAGTTGCCCGAGAAGGAAAAGATGGCGGCCGGAACAAGCACCCCCAAGACACGTCGAAGCACTGCCGAAGCGATGGCCAAAGGTCAACGCGATATTTCGGTCAGTGAGTTCTTTGCAAAAAACAAGCACCTGCTGGGCTTCGACAATCCGCGAAAGTCGCTGTTGACGACGGTCAAAGAGGCGGTCGACAACTCGCTCGATGCGTGCGAAGAGGCTGGCATTCTGCCGGTGATCTGGGTCCAACTGGAACCGACCCAATCGGGTCGCTACCGAGTTTCGATCCAAGACAACGGCCCCGGAATCGTCAAGAAACAGATCCCGTTGATCTTCGGCAAACTGCTGTACGGCAGCAAGTTCCACCGATTGCGGATGAGCCGCGGACAGCAGGGAATCGGGATCAGCGCCGCGGGCATGAACGGGATGCTGACCAGCGGGCAACCGGTCAAGATCGTCAGCAAGGTATCGGTCCGCAAACCGGCTCACTACTTTGAGCTGCAGATCGATACAAAGAAGAACCAGCCGGAAATTGTCAACGGCAAGGGGGATGGCATCGACATTCCCGCCGGGGAAAAAGGTCGCCAGTACATCGAGAAGGCGGGGATCGCATGGGAAACCGTGATCCCACACGAGGATGGGACCAGCGAAGACGTGACGCACGGAACGCGGGTCACGATCGAATTAGCAGCGATCTACAAAAAGGGGCGCGGCAGCGTCGATGAATACATCGAACAGACGGCGATCGCCAACCCGCACATCACCGTGCACTACGTCGACCCCGACGGGACCGCCCGATCCTACTGGCGCAGCACCACCGAATTGCCAGCCGAAGCCAAAGAGATCAAACCGCATCCCTACGGCGTCGAGCTGGGACACCTGATGGCGATGATGTCGGCTGACAACGTCAACACGATCAGCCAGTTTCTGCAGAGTTCGTTCTCATGCGTCACGCCAGCTGTCGCCCGCCGGATCTGCGAAGCGGCCGGAATCGGCAGCCGCATGACCACGAAAAAGATCGGCCGCGACGAAGCGGACAAAGTTTTCCGCGCGATGCAGGAAGCGAAGATTCGCCCGCCGGCGACCGATTGCGTCGTGCCGATCGGCCAGGGGCTGCTGCTGAAGGGAATCAGCACCGTCGTGCCGGGCGAGTTCTATGCGGCATCCAGCCGGCCGCCAGCGGTTTATCGCGGCAATCCGTTTATCATCGAAGTGGCGCTCGCATACGGTGGCGGCCCGCAAACGCATGCGATCACGCACGATGAACTAAACGAACTGATCGGACAGACCGACGCCCGGACGCTGCGTAAGTTCTTGATGGATACGTTCAGCGGCGTCGGTTCCGACGGCGCCGACAAGATCATGAAGCAGGCCGGTCTGAAGACCCGCAAGAGTCCGTCGAACCTCACGACCAAGGAGCGGTTGGCACTGCACGATGCCTTGCAAAACGTAAGCATCAACGAGGGGCAATCGATGCAGGTGATGCGGTTCGCCAACCGCGTGCCGCTGCAGTTCCAAGCCGGTGCGTGCGCGATCACGCAAGCGGTGATGGGAATGAATTGGCGCAGTTATGGACTGACTCAATCTCGCGGCAATTTGCCCAACGGTCCCGTGTCGGTGATGGTCCACGTCGCCAGCGTTTGGGTGCCGTTTACCAGCGAATCGAAAGAAGCGGTCGCCAATTATCCGGAGATCGAAAAGGAGCTGCGATTAGCCTTGCAGTTTGTCGGTCGCAAGCTGGGAATGTTCCTGCGGCGCCGGCAAAAAGTGAAGCAGGAAGGAGAGCGGCGAAGCGTCTTCCTGCGGTATCTGGGCGAGGTCGCGCAAGCCTTGCACGGCATGAACGGCTGCGACACTCAACAGGTCTACGACCACTTGTTAGAGGTTGCTAAGCGGAAGACAGCCGATGCGGATGTGGTTCTCGATGAACGGGGCAAAGTGATTCAAGATGAATCGGAACTCGATCTGGGCGACGGCGTGTTGATCGTCGACAACGCCGCCAAGACGGTCCCCACAGCCGACGCAGCGGTCAAACCGGCCGCTGCCGCAGAAGAGGCTTCGGCGGAGGACGATTCGGTCGAACAGGGTGAACTGTTCGACGCGTAAGCGATTGGGAAACTCAGGACAACGTTTGAGCGTCGTCTCCGGCACAGGCTGCGAACCGATCGCAGGCCGGAACGCTCGGTAACAAGTTTGGCCTTCGCCACCGCGGATCGGGGTGGAGGTTGCGATAACGATGGATCTCAAGAATCATGGCTAAGAAAAAACAAGCTCCTAAAAAGTTCGTCCCCGAAAAACCGAAGCCTGTTAAGCTGACGCCGATCGACAAATCGACGCTCACCAAACTCGAGGGGCTCGCGGACAAGGTCGTCAGCTCAGCGACGCGGGGCCGCGATCCGTTTCTGGATATCCCCACGCGAGCGCTTTCGAACGTGCGTTTCAATAAAACGAAACGCTATATCGAGATGGGGAAAAACACGAACCGCCGCGAGCTGTTCAACCTGAACCAAGCCCGATCCTACATGCAAACGCTGCTGGCTGGCAGCGGCTGCAAGAGCCTGATCGACGAAGGCAAAACGACAAGCATTCGTGGTCTCTACTATCGCATGAAGCACACGATCAAAGGTGCCAAAGAGGAGACGTTCAACAATCAGGGCGAATCCGATGCGGTGATCGAGGATCTGGAAGTCCTGGCGAATTCGCTGCGTGAAGAACTACATCTGTACGCCGACAAACGGGGCGAGATGGTTGGTCCGATCGTACTGGAAGATATGGGAGACGAGATCGATTGTGCGCGGATGGGCAGCGGTGGCTACGGGATTCCTTCGATCGTAGAACCCGACCGGATCAAATTCAAACGCTGCACCGCCGACTTTATCCTGCATGTCGAAAAAGGAACCGTCTGGCAACGATTCAACGAAGACAAGTTTTGGAAAAAGCACAACTGCCTGCTGACACATGGTGCCGGGCAACCGCCGCGAGGCGTCCGGCGATTGTTGCATCGGATGCACAACGAACTGGAACTGCCCGTCTACTGCGTGCTCGATAACGATCCCTGGGGATATTACATCTACAGCGTGATCAAGCAGGGGTCGATCAACCTGGCGTTTGAGTCGCAGCGGATGACGATCCCCGACGCAAAGTTCTTGGGGCTACGCAGCATCGACTTGGAACGCTGCGGGCTGGACATGAACGTAACGATCAAGATGAACGACACCGATCGCAAGCGAGCCAAACAGATCATGAAGTATCCGTGGTTCGAAGGCAAAAAGCGGTGGCAGAAAGAGATCGACAGGATGCTGCAAAACGACTTCAAGCTCGAGGTCGAGTCGTTGATCAATCTCGGCATCAGTTACGTCACCGAGACCTATGTCCCCGAGCGATTAGCCGACGGCGACTGGCTCGACTAGTTTGCTCCGCAACCGAGGCAGCGGTTGCCGCGAGAGAACACTGCCGCCAACCGAGCGATGGTTCGCGGCGGCGGATGCCAACGGCTACAGCTCGATCGTTGTGAACCGGCTGCGATACATCAACCGCTCCCACCAACTGGCGCGGCGCAGTCGTGGATCGTTTGCATCGATGGTGTGCTGTTTGCCGCGACGCGTTCGCAAAAGGATCTGTTGATTCTCGAGCACTGCTTCGACGACCCAGAACTTGTCGACGAGATAGTGGTAGGTATCACCACCTGGGGTCGGATGCACATCGGTAGCTCGGGCACCGGGCGAAGTACTGCTCTTCTGCTTGCGATAGATCACCCAATCGCCGCGTTTCAATTTGGATGCGTCCATGATTCTATTCACACACTCCGTTGGATGGATCGGTGGGAGACGACGATAAAACCCAGGTCGACTAAACTTTTTTTGGCAAACCTGCGCGAGCCGTAAAGCGGCGCAAACGAAGCGACCGCTTCGCCCATCGGGGATCGGCCGAGAGTTCAGCAGCAGGAGGAAACTGGCTGTTGCCGTTCGCATCACTGCCATTGTCGCCGAAGCAAAGCGACCGATTTGCCGGGAAGGTGCGGCGGCATTGGCGATGCCGCTGCATCAGAATCTATGGCGCAACGACGCGCTAGGCAAGTATGGCAACCGGGGTTACGTTGGGGATTGCCGATTTCGACTGCTGTTTCAGCACCAGTTCCATCGAAACCGGGCCCCAGGCGGTTTCAAATCGCAGGCAGGTGCCATGGTTCTCCGAACCAAACGCGATCTCGCATTGCCCCATGATCACCGAAGGGAGTGACATATTGGTCGCTTCGTTGCCCAACAGCACCCGGGCGCGGCCGGCGATCATATTCACGATCTCGCCGACGGCATCGACGACATCGGAATTCAGTTCGGCGGGCGTCTCGCCCAACAGTGCCCCGGTCGCTTTGTAGGCAAAGTCGCGGGAGACGCTGAGCGCGGCGGTGCCGCAGATCGCTCCCGAGATGCCGATGATCCCTTTGATCTCGTTGATTCGATCGGCGGCTGTCGAATCGCCGACCTCCTTCAGCTTGACCTCGCATCCAAGACAGCTGTTAAAAATTTCTTCGACTGCCTTTTGAAAGGCTTCGTTTTCGGTAGCCAGCATCTGATCTGCCCCTAGGTTTGGGTTTATTAGAACTCGGTCGTCGATCGCAAGCGTCGGCGTGGCAAGACGCAGCCAGCCGCGTTTGAAAGTTGCTTACGAAGCGATCGCGCTGAGGTGTTTAACAAGCTTTTCCTGCAACAGTTCGTTTTCGAACGGCTTCGGCAAGAAATCCGACACGCCCGCTTGGATCGCTTCGATCACGCGGCCGCGTTCGGATTCGGTGGTGATCATGATCACCGGGATCGTTGAACCCGCCTGACGAATGTTTTTCAAGAGATCCAAACCTGTCATCATCGGCATGTTCCAATCGGTCAGAACCATATCGAACTGAGTCGTTTGAAAAGCGGTCCACGCCTGGGCTCCATCGGCTGCTTCGACAACGTCGGTAACCCCGGCAGCATTTAACGCCCGCAGAATGATCTTACGCATGACGCCCGAGTCATCCGCTAAGAGAACCTTTTGGTCCATCGAATTGTTCCTTTTCACTGATGTGTTTCGAGATTGGATCGGCGCGAACCGATAGCGTGACCTATTATTTAGGTAGCAGCCCAATTCATATTTTGGGTTCCACGTCCCCCTGAGCACGCTTCACCCAGCAAACCTTAGCATGAAAAAGCAGACACAGTAGAAAAACAATAGAAAATTGCACGCGCCCATGGATCACCCTGTTGTGATCCGCCACGACGCCAGCCAATGACGTTTCTATAGAAGGAAGCGTTTACGGTGTCGATGGTCCTATTGTGTGCCACCACAATCGTTACTTCCGGCACTTCACGCTTGCCGGACTCTTTCGCGCAAGAAATCTTTGCCGCTTCTTCGGCTGCGCGCACCTCCGACGTTAATTTCACGGCTTATGTTTCGAGAGCCATGAATCAGGTTAGCCCGCTGCACTCGCGGGGAACTTATTTAATCTCCTCGGAGGCAACGTCGTGTCGAACGAAGACCAAGAAATACTCGATGAATTTGTCGTAGAATCGCTCGAACATCTAGCCGATGTCGAGAGCCAGTTGTTGTCGATCGAAGCCGCGGGAGCGGAGATCGACGTCGATCTGGTGAACACAGTCTTTCGAGCAATCCACTCGATCAAAGGGGCTGCCGGTTTCCTCGGCCTGCCGCGGATCAACGAGCTGGCCCACTGCTTGGAAAACGTATTAAATCTGATGCGTGAGGAGAAATTGGTCCCCACGTCGACGATTGTCGATGGGCTGCTGTCGGCTTCCGACACGCTGCAAGCGATGGTCGCTGATGTTGGCGCATCCAATGAAGTCGACATCTCCAATCACCTCGTCGAACTCGAAAACTGCATCAAGTCCGGACTGGCGGGTGGATCGTCCGAAGCGACGCCACCGGCCGAAGCGGCTGTTGCAGCTGCCGAGCCACCCGCGGCGCAGGAGGCTCCCGCGACACCAGTTCCTCCCGCGACTGCAGCAGCACCTGCGGCGGAGACGACACCGATCGAGGTGCACATCCGCGAAGATCTGCCGCTGGCCGAGGCTTTGGACCTGGCAGTTGCCGACGCCAAGCGGGCTCGCGAATTCGCCGAAGCCGAAGCGGCAGCCAAGAAGCCCGATCCACGCGAAGCGATACTCGCCGCGAGCAGCGAAGAGCCGCGCAGTTCGGGCGAAGCCAGCGACGGTCGCAAAACTTCCAATCTCAAGTCGACGTCGGGAAGCGAATCGAGCATTCGCGTCTCGGTCGAAACTGTCGACCATTTGATGAATCTCGCCGGCGAACTGGTGCTCAGCCGAAACCAATTGTTGCAAGCGTTGGCGGCCCGCGAAAACAACGGCTTCGAATCGGTGGCCGCGCGGATTAATCAAGTGACGACCGAGATGCAAGACGCGATCATGAAGACGCGGATGCAGCCGATCGGCAACGTGTTCAACAAGTTTTCACGCGTCGTCCGCGACCTGGCGGCCAAGCTGGACAAACGGATCAATCTGTCGATCGAAGGAAGTGAAGTCGAAGTCGACAAAACGATCATCGAAGCGATCAGCGATCCGTTGACCCATCTGATTCGCAACTCCGTCGACCACGGGATGGAAACGCCGGCTCAACGCGTGACCGCTGGGAAACCGGAATACGGCAACGTCTACCTGCGGGCTCAGCCCCAATCGGGCAAGGTCATCATCGAGATCCAGGACGACGGACGTGGGATCAACGCCGACGTGGTTCGCAGCAAAGCCCTGGACAAGGGTTTGATCACCGCCGAGCAGGCGCAACAGATGAGCGACCGCGAAGCGGCTCGGCTGATCTTCCTGCCCGGCTTCTCCACCGCCGAACAGATCAGCGATGTTAGCGGCCGAGGCGTCGGGATGGACGTCGTCCGCACCAACATCGAAAAGCTGGGGGGCAGCGTCGAGATCTTCACGACGCTCGGAACGGGAACCTGTATTCAAATCACGCTGCCGCTGACGCTGGCGATCATTCCCTCGTTGATCGTCCGTTCGGGAGCCGATCGTTTGGCGATCCCGCAGGTCAACATCAATGAACTGGTTCGGGTCCGCCCCGAGGATGCCAAACAGCGTTTCGCCAGGGTAAAAGACGCCGATGTGCTGCGACTTCGCGACACACTGCTCCCCGTCGTACGACTCAACGAAGTCTTCGGCAGCCAACCCACGGGGCGCACGATCGTACAAGATCTCGCTCAAGAAGGGGCGGCGGCTCAGAACGTGATCGTCGTCGAAACCGGGCAACAACGCTACGGAATCTTGGTCGACGGACTTTGCGATTCCGAAGAGATCGTCGTCAAACCGGTGGGAGCTCAATTAAACGATTGTCCTTGCCTCTCGGGAGCGACAATTCTAGGCGATGGCCGCGTGGCGTTGATCGTCGACGTATCGGGGATTGCGAACTACACCAATCTCCGCGCCGTGACCGAACGGGCCAACGCCGAAAACGATGATCAACACGGCGGCCAGAAGACGAGCAACGAGGTTCAATCGGTGCTATTGTTCAACAACCGCGACCATGAAAGCTTCGCGATTCCGATGGGCATGATCTCTCGCATCGAATCGATCGCGGCGAGCGAAATCGAAAGTGTTGGGCATCGCGAGATGCTGCATTCACGCGGTGTTGCGATGCCACTGATCCAATTGGACATGTGTGTCACCGCCGCTCCGGCCGATCGATCCGGACGATTGTTTGTGATTGTCTACAGCGTGGCCGGCCGCGAAGTTGGCATGTTGGCTTCACACATCGAAGACATTCGCGCCATCCCACTGGATGTCGATACCGACGTTCACAGCGAACGCGGCATCGCCGGATCGCTGGCGATCGAAGGGCGAACCGTCCGCGTCTTGAACCTGCACGACATCACGCATTCGGCGCTGCCAGATCTGAAGGGCGAACCGAAGCGAACCACCCAACCGGATCTCCATCTCTGCTTGGCCGAAGACTCCGCGTTCTTCCGCAAACAGGTCTCGAACTTCCTTCGCGACGCCGGCTTTAACGTGTCGGACTTCGAGGACGGGCAAGAGGCTTGGGAGACGTTGGTTCAAGACAAGTCAGCGTTCGACTTGGTCGTGACCGACATCGAAATGCCACGCATGAACGGGCTGGAATTCTGTCGCCGGATCAAAGCCGATCCAGAGCTCCGCCGCCTGCCAGTGATCGCATTGACCTCGCTGGCATCGGAAACCGATGTCAGCAACGGACGCCGCGCAGGCATCGACGACTACCAGGTCAAACTGGACCGCGAAAACCTGATCCGTGCGATTCGCGAACAGAGTGAAAAAGCATCCAACAACAAATCGGACAAAGAATCAAAAGAGGTCTTGGTATGAGTAAAACAGCTGAAAAAACAAACGTCGGAGTCCAACAGTTCGCGACCTTCTACGTGAGCGACATCCTCTTGGGAATCGCCATCGATCGGGTCCGAGAAATCAATCGCCTGTCGGAGATCACCTGTGTTCCGCACGCTCCCACGCATGTCCTGGGAGTTGTCAATCTACGGGGCGAGGTGGTGCCGTTGTTAGACCTCGGGCTGCTGCTGGGGCTTGCCAAAACACAGGTTTCATCGGACTCCAAAAACATGATCGTGCAAGCCGAGGGGCAATTGCTGGGACTGGTCGTCGACCGCGTCTCCGACATCCTGACGGTTTCACAAGACGACATGTCGTCACCGCCCGCCAACGTGAACTCGGTCGACGGGCGAATGATTCTAGGAATCCACACGCTCCCCGAGGACGTCGTGATCCTACTGGATATCGATCAAGCGCTGGCCAATTCTCAATAGACAAACGAGAGTTCATCCAGCGTTGGAACAACTCCATAACCAACAGCACGTTTAACGCAGCATCGCGTTTTAACATTCCACTTTCCGGTGGGTGTTACAGCGCGATCGTGCACAACAACCCAAAGATCAAAAATGCGCATTCGAACTCGCCTAACCACGACCATTTTATGCTGCGGAATGATTCCGATGCTGGTTGCCTGCGGCGCAATCTACAAATTGTCCAGTCAAAACCTGGCGAAGATGGAACAGATTGCCGTCGCCGACTTGAAACAAAAGTCATCGGAAAAGATGGTCGCGTTGCGCGAGATCAAAAAGCAACAGATCGTCGGATACTTCGATTCGATCCGCGACCAAGTCTTAAACTTCTCCGCGGACGAACTGGTTGTCGAAGCGATGCGCGACTTCCGCGAACCGTTCCGTCGCTACGCTGCCGATTGTGGTTATGATCTCGAAATAATCGATCAACTGCGCAACGAATTGGCGACCTATTACACGCGGGAGTTCGGCGAACAGTATCGGAAACGGAACGATGGCAAAGATCCTAACGTCGTCGCAAAGCTGAGCCAACTGAAACCGGCATCGATCGCTCTGCAATACAACTACCTGCATGCAAATCAACATCCGCTTGGAAACAAACATCTGTTGAATGAGGTCCATGACGGGACCGTCTATTCGGAACAGCATGCCAAGATCCATCCAATCATCCGCGGGTATCTGGAGAAATTTGGATACTACGACGTCTTCCTGTGCGACAGCGAATCGGGTGACATCGTCTACTCGGCCTACAAGGAACTCGATTTCTCGACATCCTTGATCGACGGCCCCTATGCGAAACAGAACATCGGGAAGGTGTTCCAAAAGGCCAACGCCTTGCAATCCGCCGACCAGTTTGCAGTCGTCGACTTTGAGAAATACAGTCCCTCTTACGAATCTCCCGCCAGCTTCATCGCGTCTCCGATTTTCGATGGCCAACAGAAGATCGGCGTTGCTATCTTCCAACTGCCGATCGATCGCATCAATCAATTGATGACGATGGGAACGGGCATGGAACCCTCTTGCGAAACCTACCTGGTCGGTCCGGAGAATCGCTTGCGAAGCGACACGCGTCGCGACTCGAAAGCGCACAACGTCGTATCGAGCTTCCGGAATCCGGAGCGGGGCGCGGTGAAGACCGCCGCCATCGCCGCGGCGTTGAACGGCAAAACGGACGTCGAAGAAGTCGATGGTTATTTGGGCGACCGCGTTCTTTCAGCCTACGGTCCGGTCGACGTGTTGGGCCTGCACTGGGCGATCGCGGCCGAGGTCGCTCGCGACGAAGCCTTTGCCGCCGCCGACGGGATGGCCGCTCACACCGCTGCCGCCAAAATGGAACTGTTCTCTTGGAGTGCTGCTCTGGCCGGAGTGGCTGCAATCGGTATCGCTGCGATCGCGCTGCTGCTGTCGCATCGGCTGGTCGCTCCGATCAACCGATCGGTAGCAATGTTGCGAGACATCGCCGAAGGGGAGGGCGATCTGACCAAACGACTCGACGCCACCCGCCGCGACGAACTGGGGGAATTGGCAAAGTGGTTCAACCTCTTCGCCGGCAAACTGCAGTCGATTATTGGCAGCGTGACACAAAACGCAACGACGCTAAACGAAGCTTCGGCGGAGCTGACGGCTACCTCGAACAACTTGTCCGAAGGAGCGACGCGAGCCACATCGCAATCGAGCACGGTCGCCGCGGCAGCGGAAGAACTCTCCGCCAACATGACTCACATGGCGCGGTCCACCGAAGAGGTCTCGGGGAACGTCCAGACGGTCTCGACAGCGGTCAACGAGATGAATCAAACGATCGTCGAAGTCGCTCAGAGCGCCGAGCGATCGGCGTCGATCGCCGGCCAAGCAGCTCACTTGGTCGAACACTCCAACGACAAGATCTCCGAACTGGGGCTCGCCGCGGATGAAATCGGCAAGGTGATCCAGGTGATCCAAGACATCGCCGAACAGACAAACCTATTGGCTCTCAACGCCACGATCGAAGCGGCGCGGGCCGGCGAAGCGGGCAAAGGGTTTGCCGTGGTCGCCACCGAAGTCAAAGAGCTCGCCAAGCAAACCGCGATCGCAACCGACGACATCCGGCATCGAATCGAAGGCATCCAAGGTTCGACTGGCGATGCGGTCAAAGCGATCCGCGAGATCAGCGACGTGATCAACAGCGTGAACGAAGCATCGATGACGATCGCATCGGCTGTCGAACAGCAGAGCATGGCGACCAAACAGATTTCCGACAACGTCTCTCAAACCGCTCAAACCGCTGCCGCCGTGGCGCGCAGCGTCCAGGAATCGGCGACCGCCAGCCGAGAGATTACCCAAAACATCACCAGCGTCGACAGCGTGCTGCGGCAAACGACCGACAGCGCCGACAACACGCGGCGTGCAGGTGACGAGTTCAGCAACCTGGCCCATCAGCTGTCTCAGCTGGTCGGCCAATTCAAGACGGGCGACGAATCGGATCGTCACGACCATTCCACGCTGGCCTGCTAAGCGGTCCACATTCCTCCTTTCCCGATAGGCTTCTAGTGTTCACAGCGCCAAGAAAAATATTGATTGTCGACGATTCACCTGTCTACCGTCGCTTTGTCCAACAGACCCTCGAAGGTCTGCAAGGGCATCGGATCGTTGGGCAAGCATCCGACGGAGTCACCGCATTACAAGCGATCGCGACGCTACGGCCCGACGTGATCACTTTGGATGTTGAGATGCCTGGCATGAGCGGCCTGGAGGTGCTCAAGCAGATCAAGCAGATCTCGCCCCAGACCGAAGTCATCATGCTCAGTTCGCTGACCTTACAGTCGGCGAGCCTAACGATCCAAGCGATCGAATCGGGAGCGTTCGACTTCGTTTTAAAGCCACAGGGGACCGACCTCGAATCGAACCGGCGCAAGCTGCATAAGGAGCTGTCGGAACGTTTCCAGGTGATCTCGCAAAACGTGACGCGGAACTCGGGCGGCGGCCAACCGCAGCCGAGCAGCAGTCGGCCGGCTTGGTCGCCCACACCGACACCCACGCGTGTCGCAGCGTCGCCGCCGGGCAACGTGCCGCGTCGCGCGATGGGATCGCCGCAGATCATCGTGATCGGAATATCGACCGGCGGGCCGCAAGCGCTACGCTCGGTCGTCTCCCAACTGCCCAGCGATTTTTCGGTTCCAATCGCCGTCGTGCAACATATGCCGCCGCTGTTTACGCGGTCGTTGGCGGAGGAGTTGGATCGAATCTCGCCGCTGCAGGTTTTCGAAGGGACCGCGGGCGATATCTTGCGAGCGGGGCAGATTGCCATCGCGCCGGGCGGGTTCCAAATGCGTCTGCAGCGTTCGGCCAACGGGATCGTGCTGCGAGTTAACGATGATCCACCCGAACGCAGCTGCCGCCCGTCGGTGAATGTGTTGTTCCGATCGGCGGCCGAACAATTTGGCGGCCGCGCGGTCGGAGTCGTGATGACAGGGATGGGAGACGACGGCACCGAAGGCTCGCGTGCAATGCGAGAACAAGGCGCTCATATCCTCGCTCAAGATGCACGCTCTTGTGTTGTCTACGGCATGCCATGTGCCGTTGCAGAAGCCGGTTTAGTAGATGAAGTCGTTGGATTAAATGACGTCGCATCCAAGTTGACAGCCCTCAGCAGACGCCCCGTACTAGCAGGAAGATCATGAAGACTCTTGAAGTAAGCAACGACATTATCGATATCATCGATGTGATTGAACAGTTATGTGGAATCCAGGTCGACGATCGCAAGCTATATTTGCTGGAACATCGATTTGGAGAATTGATGCGAGAGGCATCGTATTCCAATTATGCAGAACTTGCCCGTTGCGCCCGCGACGACCGTCAACTGCAACAACAGATTGTAGAACGGATCACAACGCGGGAGACCTTGTTTTTCCGCGATGGAAGCCCATTCCAAGCGTTGCAACACAAGTTGCTGCCAGAGATTATCGACGCCCGTGCCAGCAGCCGTTTTCCTAGACGATTACGGTTGTGGTCGGCTGCATGCAGTAGCGGGCAGGAACCCTACAGCCTAGCGATTATGCTGCGTGAACTACTTCCCGACGCCGACAACTGGGATGTCCAGATCTTAGCCAGCGATATTTCCTCGACTGCCATCACACAGGCAAAACAGGGCGTATACTCCGAACATGAGATCTCGCGTGGTCTCTCCCCAGCTCAACTGAACCGATACTTCCACAAAGAAGGGAATCTTTGGCGGGTGCAGGACAAGCTGAGGTCGATGATCCGATTTGAGGAACGCAACTTCCTGCAACCCTTCACAAACGTCGGCATGTTCGACGTTGTGTTTTGCCGGAACCTAGCGATCTATTTCTCGGACGGTAATCGAAAAGACCTGTTCAATCGAATCGCAAATCAGATGGTCGATGACGGCCTCCTGTTTATTGGCGCACAAGAATATCACTCCGATATGAGCCAACGCTTTACGATGGAACACCATTGCCGCGCGACAGTATATCGCCCCAAAAAACGTGTTCCTTAACTAAATCTGCGGTACCCCTCCGCAAGGATTCTAAATCGCCATGAATGCTGATGAAATTCAAGCGTTGCTCGATGCCGCTCCGCAAAACCTAGGCCCCGCCACCAGTGTCGCCGTCCTCAACGAGCCCGACGAAACTGAACAGCCCGACGCCCAGGCGGAAAGCAGCGAGAGCGATGATTCATCGTGGACGCCTGAATTTGGAGCCGAAGAAGAACCAGCGGCCGATTTATCGCAAGCGGGTGAAGATCCACCCGCTGCACCACCAACCGACACCGCAGCAGCGGCACCTGCAGCCATCGCACCCGAATCGATCGCCGCGGCAGCCCCTGCCGCCGATCCGACGCCCGTTGTCGCTCCGACAAAAACCACCCCCGACGAATCGCCAGCCCCCGTGGCTGCAGCGTCTTCGACACCAGCACCCGTTGTCGCCGCTACGCTCCCGATGTGGATCAAGCTGACGACCGGCGGCACCTTGGTCCTATCGATCGCCGCAACCAGTCTGGGCTTTATCAACCGCAGCGTGCTGGAATCCGAAGTCGATCGACTGGAGATTGCCAACGCGAGCTTGAACGACCGCTGCGATTTCCAACAGACGCTGTGCCAGCGGTTGATGGGCAACCCCGGCGATCGCGATCGTCCGTTCTGGGACGCGCGGCCCCACGTGTTGGATCTCGACCAAGCCTTCCTCGCCCAGATTCCAACTCAAGTCGGCGACGTGAATGTGATTCGCACCCGGCCGACCTCGTTGAACGATCGCGGCGAATTGAACTTCGAAATCACCAACCCCAACGCGCTGACATTGCACCGCGGGCAATTGATCATTCGCACATCCGACCAGCCTCACGACCCAAGTCGCGCGTATGATTACGACGCTTTGCGAGCCTGGCAAAAGACGGTTACCACCAAGACCTACGAACTGGGTGAACTGCCAGCAGGACAGACGCGGCAGGTACTAGCTTCCGTCCAACCGGTGGACGATTCCGACGAACTTCCTAAATACGTCGACTTTGAAATTGTCTTCGGCTACTATTCCACCACGGGCGATTCCTCACCACTTGCTACCTCTGCGAACTGACATCCTCATCCGGTCGCAACATCAATGCGAGACCAATCCCAATCTGGCTCGCGATGAACCGAGCGGATGATTCCTGCATGAGTCTGCTGGGCGCCAGCAGCTTTCCGGTCGTAGGCCGATTGCAGATTGAGTCACCGGTGCTTCTACACATCGGTGATCCGGAAACTGTGATTGCGATCAACACAGTAGGTTCCAGGATTCATAACAGACCGCTGCAGCGAAACGGCAACAGAAGCGATTCTTGGTAGCGGCGTTCAAAGAAGGCGGGACCTCGACTGTAGCCGCAGCTGACGCGCGGATCCAGTTTGTGTGTCGCATCGCGGATCGCCCCCCCCGAAACGTTTGCGGGATGATCACAAAAGAGACGCGTTGCCGGTTCTACGATTAAACGAAGCGAAGAGAGATTGGGATCGCCAAAGAGGATCGCGGGGGCCGAGGCGCATAAAAAAACGGCCCAGGTTTCATGCCCCGGTCAGCTGCGCCGTCTCAAGAGACTGCGCGATGACCTATTGAAACCTGAGCCGCTCTGGTGGGAAGAACGATCGCATACATCGCTTTTGCGAGCTCCACAAATGAATGTGGTGCCCCACTCGCAAAAACATACGATCCATTCAACGCCTGTCCACTGTAGAGGATATGGCTGGGTTGAGGAGAAACCTCTGGCTTCCGCATCGCTATCGATCGGTTGCCCGCCGACGTCTTTGATGTGCCCCATCATCGACGTCGGAAAGAGATTAGCCCCGGTGTTACGTTACGCGACGGGAGAGACAACAGGAAAAGAATCGATCCCACCGCGTTGAGTTAACAATAGAAACCTACAACGCGAAAGCCAATCAGGCGGGCAAATCATCGACGAATAGGCATATTATTATTGACCTAACGCCCACGACTTACCCCACTTGTAGGACCGATTCACTCAGCAGAAGTGTAATCATCGGCCAGCGAAACTTGAACCGCAGGCTCATCCTTAGAGACGTATTGCACGACGCTCATCGCAGCTCGCAATTCGTTTCCGTTGAAGAATGGCGTGTTGCCAGTGTAAGCCGATTCGCGGCGATTCTTGCTAGCCAGTTCTTGCCACGACATCTTGTCCATCAAGTGCCAGGCAGCCGCTTGAGCGGTGTTCTGCGGAACGCGTCCGTAGCCCAAGTGAGTGCACAATTCGATCACGCTTGGATCTTGAGTGAACTGTTCGATCGGAATGATGGTGTAAGGGATTTTTGGATTGGGATCGGGCTTGCCATGTTCCAGGCAGACCGTGGTCAGAGCGACTTTGTGACGCTTTTCCGCAGCGACTCGCATGAATCCACCGCCGCCGCCCATGCCGCCCATACCGCCGCCGCCCATGCCACCCATGCCGCCGCCGCCCATGCCGCCCATGCCGCCGCCCATACCTTGAGCCATGCCGCCGCCACCCATGCCCCCCATGCCGCCGCCACCCATGCCGCCCATGCCGCCACCGCCCATGCCGCCACCAAATTGGGCTTGAACGGGAACAGCGGCGAACGCGTCGGGGAGTTGGATGTGCAACGGTTTCTTGGTCTTGTTTTCAACCAACAGATTTGCACGCGCCGCATCGCGAGGCACAAACTTCACCTCAATGTCGCCGTTTTTCATCGCTTCAAACAACTCGACACGACGCACATCGTCTTGGCCAGCGTCGCGACGCTCGACGCCCATCGCCGGTTGGAAGCCACAGATCAGCAAACCGAAAGTTGCTGTCGAAACGATCGCTGAATGAAACACAGTTCGTACGCTCATTGAATTTCCTTGTTGTCTCATGTTCCTCACCTGGCGGAATCGCGGCGGGACAAGAACCCATTTAAAGTCACACACGCGACTACGGCTCAACCGCGATAACTGGGAGCCGGCACGTCGTGCCCTCGCATCCCAGATTAATCGCACCTCGCCTCTCGTTAAAGCAGAATCTGTGCCAATCCGTCAATCAAAGCCACTCCGGTCGCCCATTATCGACCTACGGGCGTGCCCAGCTTGCCCACGCCCGCCGAATTACCAAATTCCCAGCACGGCGGCTCGCCGCCCCAACGTTGCATAATTGAACAGCTGGGTTTGAATTGCACAGATTTCCTGGCGACGGCGGCACGTGTCACCAGCGATACCACAGCTCCACTTCCTGCACGTCGGCAGCGACCGGAACCAGGTACTCCTTGAACTCTTTCCACGATCGCAGCCGCCCCTTTTCTCGCAACGATTCGCCGACGAGAACCTCCAGGTCGGCATCGTTCACAAAACCGCCGTCCTTGGTTTTCGCCAACGTTTTACCTACATTTGCTCGCATCCACAGCGGCTCACGAGGCTCCGAATCGGTATCTTTCCCGGCGCCGGCCGAGAACCGAATCGTTCGTTTCAGACGCTGCGGTCCGTCGGGTTCGATGCGGTCCTCGACGCTGATCCCATTCAACTGGTACAGCATCGTGGGGACACCTTGGGAGTCCAATCGGTAGCCCCCAAAACGGAGCGTGCTCGGACCGCTCTCCTCTTTCGGCCATGGCTGTTTTAGATCTTCGAGTTCCGCAAACAACGGCCCCTCGGGCAGCGTCACCACCGCATCGCCCAACGGCGAGGCAGGGGGAGCGGATCGCGTGAACCAGGTCCCTTGAGCGTCGAGGAAACGCCCCCGCCAAGCGAGCGCCGGCCTGATTTTTTCAGCGTCAAACGCATAGTGCAGGGCATCGGGAAACCCGACAGCGATCGCGTGCTGGCCGGCTTGCTGCATGAACGTACGCAGCACGATCGGCCGCTCGCCCGGGACCAGTTCGAAATCCTGAGCCCTCGCTTCTTTGATCTTTTCGGGCAGTCCATGCTTGGGAACATTGCCCAAATAGGCCCAGATCGCGGCGATCTGACGCTCGGTATCGCCGTCCAAAATCTCCGTATTCGTGCTGATTCCCTCGGGAAAGAAGGTCGGCATCCGCGTCTGTTTCTTCAAACTGCCTGGATTTAGCAGGAAATCGTGGAACCACTGAGGACGAATCCGCCCGGCGATACCGTTGAGATCGATGCCGACGATCCCCGGCAGACTGTCGCCGGCAAACTGATGACACTGCACGCACCCGACGTCCATTAATCGACGCCCCGCCTCTGCCAAATCTTTTTCCGAAGCCTTTGCGTTTATTTTCCCAAATACCTGGTCGGCGCTGCGGGTGTTGTTTTCAGACGACGCGATGTCGACTTTTGTCAACAACGGAACCAGTGATTTCGCCACACCACTAGGAAACACTGGCATCCGAATTTCCATGTGCGGTCGCAGGTCAGCTCCCTTCCCCTCCAGCACCTTGGTCAGCCAACCCGTATGCAGTTTGCGCCCGACGTTGGATAGCGGCGGCGGCAACCGCCCCTCGTCTCCCAAGTCGACGTGCCCGACGGTCTCGAAATAGGCTTTGCGATAACGGCCGACGCCTCCCAGGTCATCGCGTTGGTGGCAGGCGTAGCAATTCATCTGCAGCATTTGTGTTTGCAAGCTGACCTGATCCGACAACGGTTGCCCGCTGCCCGACGCGGAGAGCGCCGCAACGATCGCTTCGGTCTGCTGGGCGTCGATTCCAAAACGAGGCGACCGAGAATCGTCAGCCGACAAACATCCTCGAGTCGATTGGCTAGCAAGCTCCGCCAGCGGGCGAGCGGCCACGGTTGGCTTCACGCCCTCGACGCTGTGACAGTTGGCACAGCCGAGCGAAACGAACAGCTCGCGGCCGCGATCGACCAACGCAGCGGAGCCGTCTGCCGCGGGCGATGGCTGGGACGTCGAATCCGCAGCGTCCGAATCGGATGGATCGGCCAACAGATACGCCGCGATATCGGCAGCTTCGACAACTAATAGTTTAAGGTTCGGCATCCGCCCCGAGGGTCGTACCTTTTCGGGATCCAACAAAAAGTGAGTAAGAGAGATCGGGGTGTACTTCGCCGCGATATCGCCGTGCGGGACCGAGGCGACCCGGCGGGCGGCTCCCGACAATCCAAGCTCCTCCAACTGTTCGGGATCCAATTGTTCCAGCATCGCGTCGAGCGGCGACGGTTGCATTTCAGCCGTTTCGAAATCGGGATCGGCTTGGTGACACGCGACGCAGCCGACTTTGTGGTACAGCAGCCGGCCGTTCTCCGGATCGCCATGCTCCCAGAATCGGTACGGGACCGGATTCGCTCCCGTCCCTCTGATCTCGGGAAACGCTTGCTGCAGCGAACCGAGATACGCGACCAGCGCGTCGATCGCGGCTGGCCGTTGGTTTTCCGGAACCGCCGACAACACGTTGGGCATCGTCGTCCCCGGCTTGATCGCTTGAGGATCGCTGAGGTAGCGAGCCAGATAATCGGACTGCAACCGCGAACCGACAGCGTCCAATCGCGGGCCTCCCTTGGCCGACCAATGCGATGCGTTGGTCGCGTGGCAAGCGCCGCAGCTCAGTTCACTGATCAGCAACCCGCCAGCCAGCTCCTCTTCGATCTCCTCGTGGACGCCGAAGCGTTCGAAGCCCGAAACGAAGGGGCGCGACGGCACATCGGGGACTGGATCCTGAGACAACAGCGCCGGTGCGGTGCCAAAGATCGACAGCAGCGGAAGGAAGAGACAACGGCGGAAGGAAAACGATCGTCGCATGGTTGGGCGGGGCGGATTCAGAGGGCGGGAAATGGGCAGCGAGCTGGACATTGTAGCGACTTCGCCGCCCCGCGGTTCGCCACCACATCGCCGCGGGCAGAGCAGTCAAACAAATTAGCCGGCACGCGTTACAGCCAGACTCGCTGCACCCGATTGTTGTTCGAATCGAGCACGTGCAGTCGGCCGCGCGAATCGCGGACAACACCCCAGGGCTGAAACAGTTCACCCTCCGCATGTCCCGACCGCCCCCAAACCTCCAGCGAACGCCCGTCGAGATCGAACTTTTGAATTCGATCGTTGCCGTATTCGCAGACGTAGATACAGTCGCTCTCTTCGCCAAGCGTTATGCCGTAGGGGTAATAGAGCTGACCGGGCTGATGGCCAAACTCGCCCCACGCGCGGACCAAAGTCGGCTCGGGCCCGCTGGTCTCAAAAACCTGGATCCGGTGATTGCACGAATCGGCGACCCAAAGATGATCGTGACGATCGATGGCCAGACTTTGCGGGCGGACGAACTGCCCGGGCTCCGATCCGGTCGATCCCCACTGCATTAGAAACTCCCCGGCCGGCGAGAACTTCTGGATCCGATCGATGTCGCTGTATTCCCCCGTGTAATAATTGCCCGCCGAATCGCGGACCGCATCGGTGATAAACGAGAACTCTCCCGGACCGGTCCCCTGCGTTCCGCCGAGAGTCTCCGATTCGATCAGGTCGCCGTCGAGAGAATAGGAGAGCAGTTGAAAGTAGTGGGTGTCGGCGACCAATAGACGCCGCGAGGCATCGTCGACTTGCAGCCCCGTGGGGCGGCCGTTGGTGACATCGGGTGTCTTCCAGCCTCTGAGATATTCCCCGTCGGCCGAAAAGACCTGAATGCGGCCGGTCGTGTCGACGATGTACAGCTGATCCTCGGCATCGATCGCGATCGCCCGCGGCTTTTGAAAACGCCCCTCGGATAATCCGCGACGCCCCCAAACAAGATCGACAGCTCCGCTGGCCCCCGGCGGATCGATGCACCCGGCGACCGGTAGCGCGACCGCAGCGGAGGCGATCGCGGCCAACTGGCCTACGAATTTACGGCGGCTTGGAAGCCCCAAACTGGCCGCACCCGCAGATTGGGGCGTCTGCGGCGGCGGGACGTACCGATTTGCTGCTGGGGTTTGCATGGTTTTGGCGATCGGCCCCGGACGCTCCGCAGGCAGGAAAAGGTGGATGATTCGCCGCACAATGCTCCGCAACGGGAGCGATATCCGAACGAACACCCCATTGCTGCGGTTGAAGCAAATTTATTCTTCAACATATAATAGGTGATTCCATTTCTCCATTGCCAATCACAGGAACGCCGCGAATTCATGCCAACGGTTATTGATTTGCAGCGTGCTGAAGATCCGCGTGACATCGTTTATTTAGCGGTCCAGGCACTCGCCGAGGGCAAGGTAATCGCTTTGCCCACCGAGACTGTCTATGGACTGGCGGCGAGCGTATTATGCGCCGACGCGGTCCAACGGATGACCGAACTCAAACGGAAACTGGAAGAACAAACGCCGACTGGCGGGAAGCCGCGGACCGAATATTCGCTGGCGATCGCAGTCAAAAGCGCCGACGAAGCGATCGATTACATGTGTCACGATTCGCCGCTGGCGATTCGATTTGCACGTCGCTGTTGGCCCGGCCCTGTTACATTAGTCGTCCCTTGCGACCCGACCCGATCGGCCGCTTCCTGTTTTCCTGAAGCGGTCCGCGAACTTGTCGTCAGCCAATCGGGACATATAGGAGTCCGCGTTGTAGCGCATCGGTTGTTCGAACAACTGCAAAAATATTGCGCCGGACCGATCGTGATCTGCAGCGCCAACCGCTGCGGATCCCCGTCGACCACCACCGGCGTTGCCGTCGTCGAACAATTCGGCGACGATGTGCCATTAGTTGTCGACGACGGACCCACCCGTTACGGTGGACCGTCGACGGTCGTTCGGGCCAATGGAAACCAATTCAAAATCATCCGGGAGGGCGTCGTGGAAACCGCAGCGATTCGCCAATACGCACGACCATCGATCGTACTCGTTTGCACCGGCAACACGTGTCGCAGCCCGATGGCCGAAGCACTGCTGAAAAAACGGATCGACGAGCGGTTTGGCAACAGCCCCAGCGGCGCGATCATCCCTAGCGTCAGTTCGGTCGGCCTGGCGGCGATGCCTGGCGACCAAGCGGCGACGCAAGCTGTCGACGTGATGCGCGAGCGTGGGCTCGACATCTCGGGACACGAGAGCCAACCTTTCGGGGAACAAACGATTCGTTCGGCCGACTTGATCCTGACGATGACCCGCTCGCATCGCAACGCGATTTTGCAGCGTTGGCCACACGCCCAGGACCGCGTCTTTACAGTCCGTCGCGACGGGGGCGATATCTCAGATCCTGTCGGTTCGCCAGTGCAGATCTACCAAGCCTGCGCCGATCAGATCGACCGCGAATTAGCACAGTGGGTCGAAAGCTTGGGGCCCGAGTGGCTTGCGATCTCCGAATCGGGCGAAGAGGGAGAAAATCAATGAAAGTTAGCATAGCGAGCGACCACCGCGGCGTGCACATCAAAGCGCGGATAGCCCAAGCGTTGGAATCCAACGGCCACACCGTCTTCGACGAAGGAGCCGACTGCGAAGACGCCAGCGACTACCCGGACTTCGCAAGCATCGTGGCTCAGAAGGTCAGCCAAGGAGAGTGCGATCGCGGGATCTTGATCTGCGGCACCGGAATTGGAATGGCGATCACCGCCAACAAATTCGCCGGTGTCCGTGCAGCTCCATGTTACGACGAAGTAATGGTTGAACTGTCCCGCCGGCACAACGATCTAAACGTCCTGTGCCTGGGAGGCGACCTGATCGGCGACCGCAACATCGACGACTTGATCCTGCTGTGGATGCGGACCGAATTCGAAGGGGGCCGACACGCCCGCCGCGTCGACAAGATCGTATCGATCGAAGAGGGCAACGCCGTTTAAAGCTGACGCGGGCGATTAACCTTCGGACAGCTCCAGCGTATCGACGGGCTGGCCAACCGCTGCGGCGGCTTCGATCAACTGCACCGCCGCATCCCCCGCCTGTTGCGACGCTTCCTGTTGTTTCTGCAGCACCGCGAAATCGACTCTGGTGTGCAGCTGTGCGTTTGCGATCGCGGTAGCGGTTTGTGCAATTCCGTTGACGCTCGACATCGATCTGAACTCCTCGTTCCCAAGTCAAAACAAAAGACTTGGCAAGTATCGAGCGAAAACGGTGTGCAAGCTGGGTGAATCTGAACAACTGCCGCCCCCCTTTCCGCCTCCAGCGATGATCCTTGCCGATTGTGCCGATTAGGCATCGCCCCACGAGAGTTGCCGCCGAACCTGACGCCAGCCCCCAGCGACGCTCTTTCGATTTCTCGTTATAATTCGCTGAACAGCCTTTAATGACCACTTAGGGCAAAATCGCTCCGCATCGCCGCGGCTTACCGATGTCTCGATCGCGATGCGACGCCGCACGCGGGGGAACAACAGCACGGTGAAAGCTGACGATTTACCGCCACCCGCCAAACGTGCCTTTCGAATCCTCACCACCGACTGGGCCGCGACCATGAACTCACAACAAACCGCCTCACAAGTGCTCGACCGACACTACCTGGAAGCTCGCGCGCGGATCCTCGAGATCGCCGCGATCTTCGATCGTATCGATCGAGCCCAGGGGAGCACCGGCGAAGATCCACGCGACGCCTTGCTGCGTCAAGGTATCGAGATATTGTCCGACAGTGCGGCGAACCGCGCTGAACAGGTTCAGAAATTATTCTCACGCGAATACAACGCCGACTGGCGAGACGAGATGGGGGTCTAAGCCATGGATTACATCGATCCACACATTCACATGGTGTCGCGAATCACCGACGACTACGCCACGCTTGCCCGAATGGGCTGCGTCGCGGTCAGCGAACCGGCGTTCTGGGCCGGCTTTGATCGCGGTTCGGTCGACGGATTCCGCGACTACTTCTGCCAACTTACCGAAGTCGAACCACGGCGGGCGGCTCAATATGGCATCCAGCATTTCACCTGGCTGTGCATCAACGCCAAAGAAGCCGAAAACGTCGAACTGTCGCGCGAGGTGATCGCGATGATCCCCGAGTTCCTCGACCGCCCCGGCGTGCTGGGAATCGGCGAGATTGGGCTGAACAAAAACACGCCCAACGAAGCGACAATTTTCATCGAGCACATGGAACTGGCGATCGCTCACGAGCAATCGATCCTGATCCACACGCCTCACTTGGAAGACAAGTACCAAGGGACGCGGATGATCTTGGATATGTTGTGCGGCGATTCGCGAGTCAATCGCGACCGCGTGCTGGTCGACCACGTCGAAGAGCATACCGTCGCCGAGGTCCTGGATCGCGGATTCTGGGCCGGAATGACCCTCTACCCAATCTCCAAGTGCACGCCCGATCGCGCCGTCGACATGATCGAGATGTACGGGGCAGAGCGTTTGTTAGTCAACTCCGCCGGCGACTGGGGACCCAGCAAACCGACGGCGGTCCCCGACCTGATCTTTGAGTGCCGCCAACGCGGGATTCCCGAAGCGACGATCCGCAAGGTCGTTTACGAAAACCCTGTCGCTTTCTTTTCGCAGAGCAAGAACTTCAACTTCCAACCGCGCGACGGGCAACAGGCACCCAGCTAATGAAGCCACGGCTGGCGATCACAACCGGCGACCCCGCGGGGGTTGGCCCCGAACTGGCATTAAAGATTCTCGGCGATCGCGAGATCACTGATCGCTGCGTCCCGATCCTGTTTGGCGACCTGGCGATCTTACAATCGGTCGGCCAGCGGTTGGCGCTGCCGCTGCCACAACAAATCGTTCCGCGGACCGCGGGACTGGCGGCGATCGCCAAGATCGACCAACCGGCGATCTTCGATTTCGCATCTCCGCTGGACGGCTTCCGCCCGGGGATTGTCGATCGAGCGACCGGAGCGGCTTCGTTTGCCTATGTCGTCGATGCGATCGATGCCGCGTTGGCAGGGCAGGTCGATGCAATCGTTACCGGGCCGATTCAGAAAGAAGCCTGGCACGCGGCGGGGATCGAATTCCCCGGGCACACCGAACTGCTGGCTCAGCGATCGCAGGCCGATCGATGCTGCATGATGCTGACCAGTCACGACGTCTCGTGCGCCCTGGTCACGGTGCATGTCGGACTGTGCGAGGTGCCGGAACTGCTGTCGACCGAAAAGATCTTGCAGACGATCCGGCTAGCCCACGCGGCGATCTCCCGACAACGCGGACGTCCCGCTCGCGTCGCCGTCTGCGGACTCAATCCGCACGCTGGCGAAGGGGGCATGTTCGGGCAACGGGAAGAGGAGCGATGGATCGTTCCAGCGATCGAAGCCGCCCGCAGCGAAGGGCTCTCCGTGACCGGCCCCTTGCCCGCCGACACCGCGTTTGTTCCGGCGATGCGACGGCAGTCCGACGTCTACGTTTGCATGTATCACGACCAGGGCCTGATCCCGCTGAAGACGCTGGCGTTTGACGAAGCTGTCAACGTGACGCTGGGACTGCCGATCGTTCGCACCAGCGTCGATCACGGCACCGCTCTGGACATTGCTTGGCAGGGGATCGCCAGCGACACGAGCATGAAGCAAGCTATCCGCATGGCAATCGATCTGGCGAAAAACGAAGCACCAGAAGAGCCAGCCAAGGCGAACACTTAGTCAACGCAAATACAGAGATTAGACTAGTCGCGCCGCGACGTGAGCATTCCTTACAATCGCTCGAACATCCCGCGGCTCCCGCAGACTTGTCCCGATTCTCCCTTTTCCTACAAGCTCCCCGCCCCTCCAGTTCGATCAGCCGCAGTGGACAACCTACTGCGTCTTCTTACACCTCAAGGGCAAACGATGGGGACACTGGCAGAAAGCGGCCATCAACTGAACGTCGGGGAACTGCTTCAAGAAGACATTCTCTCCAGCAGCGGCGATGTGCTGTATCGTGCAGGAGAACTGATCACCGCCGATATCGCGGCGACGATCCAACGCCACGGACTGCGCCGCGTGCTGCAAGATTCCGAACAGGCCTTCGACTCGTCGGCGACCTCCGGCATCCACCGGCAACAGCGGCTGACGATGGCCAACGAACCCTATTCGCAGGAGCGGGCCGCGGTCCTGCGTCGCTTGATCGACGAATCGACGTTCAAGATCCGCGAAATGACAGCGACGCTACACGGCCGCGGCCGCGTCGATTGGCAAGACCTCGCCGAAATCCCCTCGCGGTTTGCCAAGCAGAGCGAACAGGATATCGACCAGACGCTTTCGTCGACGCTGCATCAATCCGAATACCACGAACTCAGCTCGCACTGCCTGACCCTAAGCACTCTGGGAATGATGATCGCCCAAGAGATCCCGGGCTGCGATGTGGACGAGATCCTGGATGTCGGCATCGCCGGGTCGCTGCACGAAATGGGGCTCGGAGAACTGGAACTGGGGCCCGAAGCGCGGAGCCGCCGCAGCGAACTGTCGGCGTCGGACTTCGCGACCTACTCCCGACACCCGATCGTCGCCTACCAGTTGTGCGGATCGATCTCCGGCCTCAGCGACCGCGCCCGCATGGGCATCCAACACGTCCACGAACAGCTCGATGGAACGGGATTTCCGCACGGCGTCGGCGGATCGCAAGTGAACCGGATCGCCAGGATCCTAAATGTTGCCGATGCCTACCTCACGCTGCAAAACTCGCTCGACGGCCGGCCCGCGGTTAAACCGTACGACGCACTG
Organism: Rosistilla oblonga; assembly: GCF_007751715.1. Classification (NCBI taxonomy): domain Bacteria; kingdom Pseudomonadati; phylum Planctomycetota; class Planctomycetia; order Pirellulales; family Pirellulaceae; genus Rosistilla; species Rosistilla oblonga. Next base: position 6,599,670 of record NZ_CP036292.1, read on the forward strand.
GTCTGCCTGCTGCACCAGGTTCGCGCCGGACGCTGCGACGCCGAAGCGGTCCGCGGCCTACTGAACCTAGTCTCGCTGTTCCCAGTAGGCAGCTTCGTTCGACTCGACGACGCGAGGATCGCTCGCGTGATCCGCAGCAATTCTCCCTACTACACCAAGCCGACGGTCGTCACGCTCGACACCGACGAACTGATCAATCTTCGCGAGTCGGACCTGCAGATCGTGGCGATCGAAGCCAATCCGTCGTCGCAAGAGATCCGGCTGCAACAAGACGAACTGCAGCGGCCGATCTGGATCCCAAGCGTTCATCAACCGCAAGGAACAAGCGCCGTCTGATCGATCGCAGACAGCGAACCACCAACGCGTCGCCAAAACAACGCGTTAGGCATTAAAGCAGATTAGCGGCCGGCCAATGGCGTCTCTTGCCACAACGCTCGCAGCAAAAACTTTCCGTTCTGCCAGTACCGCCCCGCCAGACGCTGCGGCTCTTGCGCCATCCGGTAGCACCACTCGAGACCAGCTCGCTGGATCCATCGCGGAGCTCGCGCGACGCCGCCGGCGACGAAGTCGAACGAAGCACCGATCTGCACACAGACGGGAGCCCCGATCGCTCGATAGTTCTCCGCGATCCAGAGCTCACCCTTGGGTTGCCCCATCGCAACGTAGACGATGTCCGGTTTACTGCTGCGAATCTGATCGATCAGATCGGCATGCTCTTGATCGTCGAGCGGCCGGAACGGGGGAGAGTGAACGCCGGCAACGATCAGGCCGGGATATCTGGCCGACAACTTATCGGCAGCGGCTTGAGCCACGCCCGGTGCACCGCCAAGGAAATAGATCCGATGCCCTTTATGCGCGGACCATTTGGTGAGCGCATAGATCAGCTCTGAACCGGCAACGCGTTCGGGCAACGGGCTGTCGGTCCAACGCGAGCGCCAGACCATCGGCATCCCATCGCAAACGATAAACGCAGCATCGTCGTTCACCTGCCGCAACTCTGGATGCTGCGACGTGAGCATGTTGTAGTTCAGGTTCGCCGTGATGAAGTAGCCGGGTTGGCCCGCGGCGACCAAGCGGTCGACATGCTGCAGAGTCTGGCCGAGAGTGAGCCGCGAAAAGGGGACACCCCAGATCTCGACAGCCTCGGGCTTTGCTGGCGACCGGTCACCGTTCGAATCGGGTTCCGCCAGCGCCTCTTCGACACGCGCCTCCAACTGGACGATTTGAGCTTCCAGCTTGGAGAGCGCGCGATCGGCATGAACCGGTTTGCGGTCCAGAAACACCTGGGCCGCGGCATTCGTTTGGAAAGCGTTGGACATCGATTAGAGCTCGTAGGAGTGGACGACCAAATCGCCGGTGTAACGCTGCACGATGTTAATTTTCGTACCACAGGGCCAGCAGTATTGGAAGACGCAACGGCCCAGCAGATCGCGCGACTTGCTGACCTCGGGAGGGCAGGTGGTGCAGCACAAAGGAACGCACAACGCGACTTCGGTCGGGCAGCATCCGGTCGGCACCTGCACGACAACCTGTCCCGCCTGACCTGCTTTGCACTTGTGCATCAACATCGCCAAGATCGGATGGTTGCGATAGATAACTCGCGGTTGTTCGCAGCAATGACCGCCGCGGGAATACGCCGCTGGGGCGGGTGAATAGATCGGTGCGTAAGATTCGTAAGTCGATTCCATCACGGGCGGAGCCGTTTCGATCATCACCGAGTGATCCTCTTGGACCGGTGCATTGATAGCTTCGGGAACGGCGATCTCTTCGTATGCGACAGGGCTGACCAAGACGTCCAGCCAGCCGGCTGATGCGGGGACCGCGATCGCCGCGACAGCGGCAAACAGCGTGGTTCGGATGGATAATTTAGCGTTCATGGTCACGGGTATCTCGTTTGCGGTTCGGTTGGATACGAAACAGCACACCCCCTCGGCATGCCAATTCACTCAACCCTAGTGCGCAGCGGTGGCAATCCAAGCGAAGGACCTGAAGGAAGACTTGGGCAGCGACCAGGAACCGTTCCGCCTGAAATGACTGTTCCGAAGATCCGGATTACGACGCCCATCGCTCGACCGAACAGAAGCTCCCCCGTCCCTAAAAACGCTACCAAAAGGAACCCGTTTCGGTGCTGGCGTGTCTTAAAACTGGCAGCGGCTGGACTCTGGCTTGCGGCGAATTCAGCAAGCATTTCCAGGGCAAATAGGGAAAAGTAGTTTTAGATAATGAGGAGGAATCGAACAGATTTGCCCTTTTGCATTCGCAAACGCTTTGTCATATTGACCGAATAGATGGATTGGAACGGGCTAAAAGTCCGTAAAAAATGGCCTATGGCGATTGATTAGACGTTAAGTTCCGCTCTGAACGGCTTGATCGTCAAATCGCTTCCCTTGCCGCAACTGCGGACCGAGGTCGAAGAATCGAAAAAATCGTTACAGATTGCCTCGGTTCCCTGCCAGGTCAAGGGCCAGCCAAGCCGAAGTAAAGACTTGTAAAGATTTGTGTTTTCTATCGCTCGTGTTAGAGCGTCGCCCACTTGTATCAAGCGACTGCCGCGACCAGCACAAGATGTTCAGGTGACATCAATGAATTTGGAAAAAGTACGTAATATCGGTATCAGTGCCCACATCGATTCGGGCAAAACAACCCTCAGCGAACGCATCCTGTTCTACGCTGGTCGAATCCACAAGATCGAAGACGTTCGTGGCGGCGGTGACGGCGCAACGATGGATCACATGGACCTGGAAAAAGAGCGTGGTATCACGATCACCAGTGCTGCGACCTCGCTGAAGTGGAATCACTTGGGCGAAGAGTACAACGTCAACTTGATCGACACCCCCGGCCACGTCGACTTCACCGTCGAAGTGGAGCGCTCGCTGCGCGTTCTCGATGGTGCGGTTCTGGTTCTCTGCAGCGTCGGTGGCGTTCAAAGCCAATCGATCACTGTCGATCGCCAGATGAAGCGTTATAAGATTCCTCGCTTGGCGTTCATCAACAAGATGGACCGCACCGGTGCCGATCCGTTCCGCGGTTTGCGTGAACTGAAGGAAAAGCTGCAAGCGGACGCCTTCCTGATGCAGTTGCCGATCGGTCGCGAAGACAACTTCAAGGGCGTCGTCGATCTGATCGAACGCAAAGCCTATTACTTCGATGGCGACAACGGTGAAACTCTGCGTATCGAAGAGCCACCAGCGGAGATGGCCGACGAAATCGAAGAGACTCGCCTGGCGATGCTCGAAGCGCTGTCGATGTACAGCGACGACATGATGGAGAAGATGCTCAGCGAAGAAGAGATCAGCGTCGAACTGATCTACGAAGTCGCTCGCAAGGCAGTCCACGCCGGTGCAACTCCCGTCTACATGGGCAGTGCCTACAAGAACAAGGGCGTGCAACCGTTGTTGGACGCTGTGGCTCGTTACTTGACCAGCCCACTGGATCGCGAAATCCACGGTATCGATCCTAAGGACGAGACCAAGCAGATTCCGCTGACACCCGATCCCAACGAACCGTTTGTCGGCATGGCGTTTAAGATCGTCGACGATGAATACGGCCAACTGACCTACATGCGTATCTACCAAGGTACGTGCGAGAAGGGCGGATCGTATATCAACCAACGTACCGGCAAGAAGGAACGCTTCAGCCGCTTGGTGCGGATGCACAGTAACAAGCGTGAAGAAATCGATTCGGCTAGCGCCGGCGACATCATCGCAGTCATGGGCATCGACTGTGCCAGCGGTGACGCTTACGCCCCTGAGCGAAACTTCTGCACGCTCGAATCGATGTTCGTTCCCGAACCTGTCATCAAGATTTCGGTCACGCCGACAAGTCGTGCCGAAGCGGACAAGATGGGCAAGGCGCTGCAACGCTTCCGCAAGGAAGACCCGACCTTCCGCGTCGAGACCGACGAGGAGAGCGGTGAGGTTCTGATCAGCGGCATGGGTGAATTGCACCTTGACGTTTACGTCGAACGGATGCGTCGTGAATACGGCGTCAGCGTCGAAGTGGGTGCACCGAAGGTTAGCTACCGCGAAGCCCCAACCAAGCACGTCGACTTCGACCACAAGTTCAAGAAACAGACTGGTGGTTCGGGTCAGTTCGCGCATATCAAGGGTTCGATCGAACCGATCGAAAGCGATAGCGAAGACAGCTTCGAATTCGAAGACAAGGTCGTTCAGGGACGTATTCCTAAGCAATACATCCCAGCCGTCGAAAAGGGCTTCCGCGATTCGTTGATCAAAGGGCCTGTTGCTGAATTCCCCGTTGTGGGAACCCGCGTGACCTTGACCGACGGTGCGTACCACGACGTCGACTCGTCGGAAAAATCGTTCCACACATGTGCTCGCGAATGCTTCCGCGAATACTTCAAGAAGGCATCGCCTGTCTTGTTGGAACCGATCATGCAAGTCGAACTCGAATGCCCCGAATCGTTCCAAGGTGCGGTTGTGGGCGACGTGACCGGCCGTCGTGGAATGATCACCAACACCGACATCCGCGAAGGCGTCAGCTACATCAGCGCTGAAGTGCCTCTTGCAGAAACCTTCGGTTACGCGACCGACCTGCGTAGTATGACGCAGGGTCAGGGAACGTTCACGATGGAACTTTGCAAGTACGCGAAGGTCCCAGGCAATATCCAAGAAGATATCGTCAACGAGAAGAAGAACGCTCAACTGGTTGGCTCGAAGTAATCTACTTCGAACCTCCGTTGTCCATATAACGCAAAGGCCACGTCGATCGATCGACGTGGCCTTTGTTTTTTTAATGCCAGCGGACAAGCGGCCCGCCAGCGAATTCAAACCGCTGGCGGATCGCGTTACGCTTCGTCGCCCGATTCCAGAATCTCGCGAGCCCGATCCGCGTCGCGGTTTGCGACCAGGACGGGGATTCCCTTGCTGGGGTTCCCAACGCCCGACAGCATCACGCTGGCGTTGGCACCTTGAGTGAAGCTCTGGATCCCGGCGCCACCCAATTGCGCCTGGATGATGCTCGCTTCGGTCGCCGAGTCGGCCCGAGCGATTACGACCTGAACCAGATCGCCCGGCTGAGGTTCAAAATAGCGATCCTCTGTGACCGACAAACCTGGCTCGACTCGGTCGGCGGTTTCTTGAGCGTCCTGAGCCCAACCGGGATGAATCTCGACCATCGCACCTGCGGCAACGCTTGCTCCCGCGGCAGTCAACCATCCGCGATGCAGATCGCTGATCGCCTGTCGCGATGCGGTCGGCGTGTCGCTCGGGGCACCATCGGCATTCTTCACCGGTGCGAAGATCTCCGCGGCAACCCCTTCGACAACAAACGCGTTTTTCGCCATCGGCAGCAGGTCGAAGATGAACCGTTCGAACTTGATAGCGTTCGGATCAGCGGGCGAGACCGCGTTGCCGCTGCCGTCGAGATGGGGGACCTTTTTATAGGCGCGATTGAACGCCAGCTTGTCGTCGTGATCGGTCGCCATCTTCAGGAAAGACGTTTTGAAAACATGGATCGCGATATTGCCAGCCCACAGCCGCAGCGAACCATCAGCCTCGGTCTGCCGAGCCGCCGCTTCGGGCAGGTGAATGTATTCGATAATCTGCACCTTCCCGTCGACCAGCACGACATTGCCGACGCGTTCCAGAGGGTCGCGTTTGCGAACAACCTGAGTCGTCATGTCGCTGTCGGCGAGGATGTGATGCCCGATCAGGGCAGCGTCGCAGGGATTGGCTAGCGGATTGTCGACCTGAGCGTAGGCGAGGTGTTCGATGCCGCGCGAGATCGCATCCTTCAAGCAACCGCTGGCGGCAAGCGCCGAAACCGTGCCACCGTGCCCGTCGGGGCTGAGCGCCAATTCATGCTTCGACTGCAGCAGCACGCGACCTGTCGCCCGATCGACTGCCGGCATCGTTCCCTGACAAAAGACGTGCAACTGGTCGTCGTGTAGCCCCAGGTTGTCGGTCTCCGCAAAATATTCGATCGTCTCAGCATGGGTTGCCGGACTGGTCATCACGTACAGCGGGATCATCACCTGATAGCGTTCGCAGATCGCCGCTAAAAGATCGGCGTGCATCTGAAAGAGTGTTCGCTGCGAGACCGGGCCGATCGGAAACAGGCCCTTCGGTTTCTCAAACCCCAGTCGCGAGCCTTGGCCTCCGGCGACCAAGATCATCCCGACCTTGCCGGCCGCCAGCGCTTCGCTGCCCGCTTCGACAGCTTGATCGATACTCCAGGCGGCTCCCGATCCATCGGCGCGGACGGCGCGTGGCGGCTCGGCGCGACTAGCGATCGCCTCGAGATCGACCTCCGCATCGGCGGCGTCGATCAAGCGTTGCAGCCGCGCGAAATCGATCTGCTCGATCTGTTCCGTAAGCTGCTGCCGCTGCGTGGAATCGATGTGATCCCAGAATTGAAGCAGATGTTCCTGACCGAAGCTGGCGAGTTTTGATTGCAATGAAGTATTCATAGGTTCCTGGGTCGGTAGGGAGTTCTTACGGGAACGCATGCCGTGCAAATTTAATGCCGAAAATTCCATTCCGACTTACTGTAACGCGATTCTACTAACTGATGGACACGTTCTTGGGGCCATTGTTGCAGGTTCCCCTGAACTTCAAAGGCATCAGCCATCGCGTCGCGCAGCCGCTGTTCACCCAGCGGCAGGTTAATCACAAACTGATCGTGCGATCGTCCCTCGCGGTAGTCGGGCTGGCGGGGGGGAACGCGGAGCGTCTGCTGCACCAAATCGATGGGGAAATCGAACAACAGCGTTCCATGGTAGAGCAGATGGCGGCGGGCGACGCGCAAGCTGTTGCCGGAGAACTTACGATTCTGCCAGGTGAGATCGCAGGTCCCTTGGAATTCGATCCGCCCCAACAGCCGAGCGACCGCGTCGCAGATCGTCTGCATGACAAACTGATGGGCGCGATCGAGGTCCTTCAGTTCCGGACGGAGGTCGGTATTAAGGACCAGCGAATACAACAGGCAGCCCGGCCCCACGGTGACCGAGGTTCCGCCGCTGCAACGCCGCAGGATGGGGATCGAGACCGAATCGCAGAACTCGCGATTCACCTCGTCCTCGACTTTGGAGCCACGGCCGACGACCACCGTCGGACGATCGAACTTCCACAGCCGCAGCACCTCGCTATCAGATTGGCTGCCGGCCGCCTCGGCCGCCTCCAACAACGCCTCGTCGAGCGCTAGATTTCCCGCGGACTGGGGCAACGATAGATCGAGTAACTGCATAGATTTGGGTCGTCAAAGGTTCTCGGGACGCGAGCACCATCGCTCGGTGCTGCCATTCAAGCGGTGAATCGCTTCGGTTTCCATCCCCCCAGAAGCGCCCAGCCGCCGGGGGAGTCGACGTTGCGAAAATGCAACGCTTGTGCCGTCGGTGAAACAAGCTGGTGGAGATAGCGAAACATTGCCGAAAAGGCTGTCGACAGGGAGCGGCTGGGACTTTAATTTTTTTTGAAAAACGTAACTACTTACCCATTGCGGATTTGCCTCTGCGGCTCGGCAAGTAATGATTTGCATATTGGTTACCCGCTGGACACACTAAAGATGTCTATCGCACGCGATGTGCATAGAGGCCTTGGTCCAGTTGAAATCGCTATCAATCTTTTCAGCCCCGAATCGCATCGGTCGGATTTGTTATGACGCACAAAAAGAACATCATCGCCCTTGTTTCGCTCTGCACGGCAGTCTCCGTGCCGGCTGCGGTCGAAGCTCAAGATGAGTGCTGTTTCCGCCCAGCCTACCGAATGCAATGTGAAACCGTCTACGAAGAGCAGAAGGTCACAAACTACCGATTGGTTTATGAAACCAATTATGTCGAGCGGGAGATCACCGAAGAGAAGCCGGTTGTCGAGACCAAGATGGAACAGCGGACCTATCGAGTCGCTAAACCGATCGTCGAGACGACCTATCGCGAAGATCGCTACACGGTCATGAAGCCAGTGCTGGAGACCAGCTATCGCGAAGAGATGCGAGCCCAGACTCGGTACGTCACCGAAACCGCCGAACGCGAGGAACAGGTCACGACCTATCGCCCCGTGACGACCACGCAATATCAACAGCAACAACAGGTCGTTCAACGCCCGGTTGTCGAAACGCAATATCAAACCGAAAACGTCACGACCTTCCGTCCCGTCACAACGGTTCAACAGCAGGTCGTCGACCAAGGTGGCTACGTCGCCCAGCAATACGTTCAACCGGGAACCGTCGGCTACGCAGCTCAGTGGAATCCAGCCGCTTATTATCAGCCCGGCCCCTTCGGCGTCTTTGCCACTCGTCGCGGTGCGTACCAAGCGGTCCCCTACGCGACGCCAGCGACAGTTCAAACTCAGATGACCTATCGCCCGAACTACGTCACACAACAATACCAACAAACGACGATGGTCCCGCAGGTTGTTCAACAACAGCGTCCGATCCAAGTCACACGTATGCAAAGCGAAGTTGTCACGCAAAACATCCCCGTCCAGGTGACGACGATGCAACCGACGACCGAGGTTCGCAAGATCCCATATCAAGTCAGTCGTCCGGTTACCGAATACATCAAGCATCAGGTTCCCGTTCAGTCTTACAAGATGGTTCCCGAGGAACACGTCCGCCGCGTTCCCGTGCAAACCCAACGGATCACCTACGAAACGCGTGTAGAACAGGTCCCGGTCAAGGTCTACAAGACGCAGACGGTTGTTAAGAAGGTTCGCGTTCCGCAAACGACAGCTCGCTACGTTCCCTACACCACGACGCGATTGGTACCACGCCAAGTCATGCAACGCGTGCCGCTGACCTATTACGATCCCTACAGCGCTGCGATCGTCTCCAGCTCGCCCGTCGAGACATCGATGTCCATCACCCCCACGCCAGCTGAAGCCACGGAAGATAAACCAGGCGTCACATCGCACAAGGTAGAGACCGAACTGGAAGCAGTCGAAGAGGTTGAAGAAGTCGACAGCCCCGAACCAACAGCAGATCCAGCGACCGACGCACCTGCAAAAGACTCGACGATCGACAGCCCAAGCGACAAAGATCCGATCGATGCTCCAACGCTCAACGGTCCGGGCAACGGGGCAAACGATCGCCCATCGACGGAAGCTTAAGCAGTCCCCATCGGGTTGTAACGCTGCGGAACGTAAAAACCAGCTCTTTTGTGGTTGTTCCGTGCCTCATCGCCCAGCGGTTGATTAATCTAGAGACGAAATCCAACGTCCTCGATATTTAGAATCAATCCTGGGAGATATCCATGCGTCTGCTCTACTGCACCCTCGCCTTGTCGCTGCCGCTGCTGGTCGGATCGTCGGCCTTTGCTCAAGACGAATCGAGCGTCGTCCAAGAGCTCCCGGTGGCAACTCCCACCGGCGACGAAGATCTTCCGGTTGCCAAGCCGACAGCAAGTGGCGACGACCCCGTCGCGACAGCCGTTTCCTCGCCTGGCGCTCTCGCCACGCGGCCGCTGAGCGTTACGATCACGCTCGCTAATCAAAGCGTGATCCGCGGAACGCTGACCGACACGACCGAAGTACAGATGAAGACAGGGTTTGGCGAATTGATGATCCCGCTGTCGGAAGTCGCCGGGATTCGCTTTGCTTCACAGGAAGACACCTCGACCACGATCGTGATGCTCAATGGCGATTCGGTGACCGGTGCGACCGACGTCAAACGATTGACGATCGATACCGAATGGGGTGCCGCTCAAGTCAACGGCCCCAGCATCGCATCGATCCTTCTGGTCCCCAACCTGCAATGGAGTTCGATCGCTGGACTCAATGGCAAACGCTGGTACCTAACCGAATCGAACAACGTCCCCACCAACGCCAACAGCGGCGGCAACCGCTCCGCCTCGCCAACTCCCGTTCCCAGCAACAGCTTCCCGTCGAACAACGGAACGCTCTCGGCACCGCCAACCTTCCGCTCGCGTTAGAATGTCCAGCGGACAACTCCACCGGGAACAAATGCAGCATCAACACTAAAATTTAAGGTAGTGGACGAGGTCACGAGTCCTTCGGCGCCAGAGATGATGGGGACTCGTGACCTCCTGTCGATTACCCACAAGTCATTGGTCTGGTCCGAAGGCTTGCCAGCAGAGGGCGAAGTCGAGCATTCGCCGCGTGCCTCGCCAGATCACTTCGGCTCCCGGCGGACCGTCGCCTTGGCGGTGATTGTAGCCGCCAAGGGTCGCAAGGACCGGGATGAATTGTGACAGCTCAGGAGCTTGCTTTGGGGGAGCCGTCTTTTCCACCACTTTCCAGACCGACTTCCATTCCGCTTCGCTGAAGACGACATCACAGGGAAGCTCTGGACACTCGCGGCCTAAGAAGGTCACAAACATGATCCGCCATGCGATTACTTTGTAAAACATCAACGCGCGGATCAGTCGGTCTCTCGCTTCGAGTTGAATCTCTTCGACCCGGCAGCCAGTTTTGAAAACTCGAAAGAATACTTCGATTGGCCAACGAGCCACATACAAATCCACAATCCGCAGCGTCTGGGCAATCGTGTCGACCGGCAGAGAACTCAGTAACAGCCAGTCGACTTCGGTTCCGTCGCCTGGGCCATCGATCTCGCTCACCCAAACGACACTGATCTCGACCGGCGGCATCGAAGACTGCTTGTTGTGTGGCGCACGAAGAGTCATCCGCTTCGCTCGAATTTCTAACTTCGCAGTGCGTGCTTCACGGCCAGGGTGTTGTTTGTTTCCTGATCCTTTGGTTCGCTCGGGCGTTTGGGGAAGCTGGACTTCGCGGTAAGCGACCGGCTGGGCGGATGCGATTTCGGCACGCATTTTCTTATAAGCCGCAGGCCCGCCATCGGGGTCTTTCTCCGGCAACGAGCGTTTTCGCTGCGAGCGAATGACGAACTGAGCCGGTGTTTCATGCTGATCGGCTTCGACGAAAATGTCGTAGATGTCTCCTTCGCGATCGGCCAGCGAAACGATCTGAGTTTCAGGACATTTTCCGGCGATCTCGCAGGCCTTGCGATAACCATCGAGCCATCGTTGCCCTTCGCCGGTGTGTAGGGGTTGGCCTTCTCGCTTCTTGCTGGTGCCGAGCGCTTCTTTGTCGCGATCGTAGAACTTAACACCGACCACCCCGAGACAAAGTTTCTCCGGCGTGAAGGCGATGTGGGAATGATCGTAAAGTCCACGGCGGCCTAAGCGATCGAGATTGCGGACGCCTTCGGGCGGATGCGCGGTGTAGTCCAGTTCGGTGGTATCTTGTGCGATGCAAACGGTGTCTTGGGCTTTGATTCGTTGGAGTGTCTTTTCAGCGTGAGCCCCGAGAATGGCTTCGGGATCGACGTTGGGGTTATCGAATAGACGGTAAGCGGCTTTGGTTTCGTCCCAGCCACTGCAAGCTTCGTTGATACTGGCCGAAGGGTTGGCCGCCAGCGAGGCGAGCAACGCTTCGGCTCGATCGTTGAGACGTTTGTCTCCAAGTTGAATATCTTGAAATTCGTATGCGATACTGGTCGGTTGCATGCTTTCACCTTAAGATTTCATTGTGCAAAATGAAATACTACAAGCGCAAATACCGTGCCAAAACGAGCTGTTTTTGCGGCGACTTGTGGGTAATCAACAGCTCGTGACCTCGTCCACTACCATCAGGCCTAAAATCCAAGTTCGACCAACCGCTAGAAAGAATGAACAGCGATTGCGATCGAGGGCCGATCGCGATCGCGGGTTCACTACTCCGCTTGCCAAAGCCGACCCGATCGATCGACTCTGGCAACTGCTCGTCGGTTCACACCACTGCGATGCAGCGAGATAGTGCGCCGGAAGAGAGCGTGCCGGGAGATCTCTCCTCAACAGGCGAATAGAGATACGCACTGTTGTTGCCCACATTCCCGGACGCTCAATCGAAGAACTCTACTGTTCGCGGAGTTCTTTTGCGACGCGCTTCTGCTCAGCCGCCATCTCTTCAGCGTAGGCATCCTCATCGAACACCTCCGCTTCGCCAGCGGAATCTTCCGGACTCGATGTCGGCCCGCAGCCGACACTTGTGGTACCGGCGACCATCGCCAGCAGGACAAGCAGGGTGGAGGTCAACTTTGCAAAGCGGAACTCTTCGTAACGCATGGATCTCTCTTCTGTCAGGGGGAAGTTTCGCCGCTGCCCAACATTGGCGGCAGATAAACGGTGGCCGCAGCAAACATCGTGCTATCGACCTATCCTAACAGCGTAAGCGGAATGCAGCGCACAGGAAACATCCAGATCCTATTGGGGCTAAAAAACCCACCAGATTGATACTAAGAAATTCGTGTCGTTGCGTAAAATCAAACCCAAAACTAGAGTGCAAGGCTCCTTTGTCGAATCTTGTGTCGCCTACCCGCGACGCCCCCCCAGCAACGTTGCATGTGGGGCGGCCGATCTAATGGTTCGTTCGATTCGACAATCCATTTTTCCTTGGAGATACTTAGCTTGCAAAAATTCTCACGTCGAAACGGTTTTACATTAGTCGAATTGCTGGTGGTGATTGCGATCATCGGCATCTTGGTCGGTCTGCTGCTGCCAGCGGTTCAGGCGGCGCGCGAAGCAGCCCGCCGAATGCAGTGCAGCAACAACCTCAAGCAACTCGGCATCTCGCTGCACAACTACCACGACACTTACAAGTCGTTTGTTCCCCGCAAACAGGGAACCGGTACCTGCGGCTCTCCACGCGACAACTGCAATCGACTCAGCGGCTTCATCGGGCTGCTTCCTTTCATGGAACAGAAACCGATGTACGATCAGATCATGGCTGGCGATGGCACACGTCCACCTGGCGGCCCCGAAGGCTGGGCCAGTTGGTCGGTTTGGGACCAAGCTCCCGAAGGGCTTCGCTGCCCATCGGGCGCCTACTCGGGAACTCCCGACTCGACGAACAACTACATGTTCAGCGTCGGCGACCAGATCGATAACAACCGCGATCGCACCGACGTTCGCGGCGTGTTCGCCTATCGTCGCGGAGCGCGATTTGCCGACATCACCGACGGCACAAGCAACACGATTGCGATGAGCGAACATCAGCGAGGCAACTTCTCGCGCGGCACCAACAGCCAGCCACGCATCCAGATGTCGATCATCGGTAGCGTCGACCCGCGGACGAATCCAGGTGCTTGCCTGCAGACCCACACCAACGGGATCTACAACAACGTCGCCGAGGTCAAGTCGCGGTTTGGAACGCGTTGGACCGATGGTCAAACCGAACGTGTAGGTTTCACCACAGTGATTCCTCCCAACGGTCCATCGTGTCACGAAGGAACTGACGTCAACGCCGACGCCGCTCACTCGGTGATCTCGCCCAGCAGCTACCATCCCGGTGGCGTGATGTCGGTCTTCTGCGATGGTTCGGTCCGGTTCATCTCCGACACCATCGACACCGGCAGCCTGTCGTCGGTCGCGGCATGGCGCGGCACCGGATACGACAGCGGCACCAGCCCGTTTGGCGTCTGGGGCGCGATGGGATCCAAGAATGGTGGCGAGATCGTGACGCAATAGTCTCGCGATCGAACCGGCCTCTACACACTGGCCGATTCTATTGGCAAATCGAAGCGGGCCGCGTTTCTCCTACAGAGGAATGCGGCTCGTTTTTTTTCGGCAACAACAGAAACGCGAGGGCTCGGGGATTAGCAGCTTCCCAACACAGACGGCCCCGCAGCGAGACCGCTGGTTCTAATCGGGTGAATAGGCTTCGACGGAAGCCGCGACAAGCCTTCCGCCATCGCGCCGGCCGCGAATAAAGACAAGCAGCCCTTCGTCGATCTGGTCGCCGTCGACGCGAGCTCCATTTAACGTCACCTCGGTGGCGTCGAGCATCGCAACTTCGCTGCGTCCGGCGCGGAAGTCGCGCACGACCAGCATGCCCTCCCGTTTGGAATCGATCATTCCACGCAGCGTATGCTTGCCCGCCGGTTGCTTCTTCGATAGATCCGCGAAATCGTCGCGGCGATCGACAGTGCGATCATCGCGTTGCTGGGTCCGAACCGGCATGCGTTCGACACGCAACCGATTGTTCACTCGACTCACTCCCTCGACACCGGCAACCCTTCGACCGATTCGCATCCGATCGAGGAAGCTCGACACACCTCCCTGCAAAGTCACCTCCCCAGCAACCACACGCGCCTCGACGGCGGCCGGGATCCGATGGATCAGCGACCGCAGTTCTTCGTCGACGTCTCGCTGGATGATCTGGTCGGGAGGCCGAATCGGATACTCCGAATCGGCTTGCAGTTGCGATGCGGTAAACGCTGCGAACAGAAGAGCAGCGATTGTATTAATAGCTTTCATGGTAGCGTTCCTCGTTTGGATTACCTTGCGATCGATGTCTAAACGGATCGCTCCATCACCACGGCATCATCGATCGGTAATCCTTGCCTCCAGCGGATGCGTCGGGGATAAAAACGACCACGGGGTCTAACTCTTGCTCACTCCTTTCGCGTATAGACTTGCGGATACATAAAGGTCGGTTGCTTGTCGGGACACAGGTAAGTGAAGCGTTCGGAGATCTCTTTGCCGCCGTGCATCAACGTGATGCCGATCTCGACAGGTGATTCTTCGCTAGGCCGGAAAACCAGCTCGACCTCGCAATCGCCGGTCGCTGTCGTCTTCGCGGTTTTGGATATCAATTCACCGCGAACCAGCGACGTGTCGACGATCAGCGAATCGTCGCCGACTTGCCGCAAATCCTGTCGCATCGCATCGGGTGTGAAAGTTACTTTCAGAGCGATCCGATCCGCGTCCCGGGTTACAGAAAATCCGGTTGCCCGCGCCACGCCCGACTGCTCGGGAAGATCGCCGGGGAAGATGCGAATCGTATAATCCAGTTCCATCGGCTCGCCGAGCGTCGGCAGCTGGTCGGGAACCCAATACGCCCCGATGTTATCGATCCCCTCGTGAGCCCCCGGCAGCTCGATCAGCTCGATCGATCCCGCCGTCAGCTTCTGGCTCGGCTCGATCCAAAGGCTCGGCCGCTTGTGATACTGAGCGTTCGAATCGGCGAAGTGGTCGTAGTCGCAATTGCGTTGAATCACGCCGAACCCTGTCACCTGCTTGGCCGCGACCCTCGATACCGAAGGATACGATTGCCGCGAGAACGCCCGCCAAATCCAATCACCATTCCCATCGCGAACCAACAGTCCATCGGAATCGTGAACCGCAGGCCGCTGGTCCATCGGCGGCCCCTGCAAACCATCTCCCCAGATCCACATGCTTGTCAGCGGGGCGATCCCAACCTTCTCCGGGACCCGACGAAAAAAGAGAGAACAGCGGACATGGATCCGCGTCTCCAGCGCACCGGGCTGCAGTTCAAATTGGTAGGCTCCGCAGACGGTTTCGCTGTCCATCAGCGCTAAGACCGTTTGCCCTGTATCGGCCGCTTGAGGCAGGGGCAGCCAAAACGCTCTGAAAAACGGGAACTCTTCGTCGCGAGGCAGACCGATATCGACAGCCAGCCCGCGAGCCGAAGCGCCGTAGACGGTCGCTGCACTGCGACCGCGGAAGTAGCTGGATCCGAGGAACGTCAGGATCTCTTGAACATCGGGCGTCTCGGGAAAGCGACCGACAATTCGAATCCCAGCATGCCCCGCATCGGCTAACGTGTCGGGCTGGGCGATCGGAACGCCATAGTGGAAGTTGTCGGTCGAAAACGGGATCTCGCGCGATGCCCCCGCTTCGATAACAAACAACGAAACACGATCCCGCTGCACAAACCCGCGGTGAAAGGTTTCGATCCAGAACGGCGACCGCGTGTTTCTCCAAACCGCTTTCTCGTGTCGAAATTGAATCTCGCGGTACTGTTCGTAGTCCAGACTCTCGAGCGACTTTGGAATCGGAGCTCGCGGAACAAAGTCGCTTTTCGATAGATCGGCGACCAATTTCAGAAGCGTCTCAAACGAAGTGACCTTCGCTAGCTTCGAATCGACTTGCGGCGACTCGGCCCAACTGGGGATTGCACCGCTAGGCTGAAGAAGGAACAGAACCAAAAGAAGAGCTGAGAACCGCATCGTAAAACTCCAACGGGATCGAAGAGGACTTCGCGTAGGATTAGCAAGTCCTGTACCGCAGGAATCAATCGATCTGTTCGTCGCGAGAAAAACCGGCCAGCCGCAGGCCTCGGATCGCAGCGGGGTGACGCCCGAACCAATCCCAAACACTCCCGGAAATCAAGTTCTCCGCCATCAGCAGCGAGACCCCGGTATCGATCCCAATCACATCCGAATCGATCCATCCGGAGGCGGGATTGTGAGCGTTTACGAAGCCATATCGGCCGCAGATCGCATCTCCAAATTGCGATTCCTGATAGCGAAGCGTTTCCATCGCCTGGCGTGGAACAAAGGGCAGCCCGCCGGCGGCCGCGCTGGGGACAAGCGTGCCATCGATCCCGCGGTCCGGCTCGCACCGCCCGTCCTGATAGGGACCTCCCCAATCGCGATAGCCCGCGTCGCTGTCGCTGCTGGTCAGCCCCCAAAGCCGCGGCCCGTAGTGGCCAAGCTGATCGGGATATTTGCTCCCAAGGTCGGTCATGAATTGGATTTGAGCCAGGTGGGCGGTCACTGCGTTGTCGAAGTAGCTTCGCCCGCTGGGAGATCGAAAGCGGCGGAAATCAAAAAACGCAGCCGGGTATTGATGAACAAACAGCGGCGGGTAGCTGAGGAATGAAGTATCGCCAAACGTTAGGATCGGTCTCCGGTTCCAAGCCTGCCAACAACGCGGGGGAATCGGATTTTCCGGTGCTCCGATCGCCAACAGCACAAGAATCAACAGCTCGCTGAAGTGGTCCCATCGATGCGGAATCGTACCATCTTCGGGAGTCCAACCCATGTGCAAACAATCGTCGCTGCCCAGCATCCAAGTCCATTCGACGCGCCGATAGAGCGCGTCGGCCAATGCGACGATCGAACGCTCTTCGCTGAAGCAGCCAGCCGCCGTCATCGCCCCGGCAACGACCAATGCCGTGTCGATCGTCGACGCTTCGCTGTTCCAAGTCCGCCGCGCGTCGGCGCGGTTTAGAAAGTGATACAGAAACCCGCGTTCGTGATCGGCCCGTTCAACCAAAGTACGAAGCAACACCTCCACGCGCTCGGCGATCTCGCCGCGCGGCAGCCACTCCTGATCGGCGGCGATCGCATGAGCGGCGAGCCCAAATCCACAAGCAGCGATACTGGAGTGCTCGCTGGCCCGACTGCCATCGGCTGCCGATCGATCCGAAACCAACCCGGTCGCCGGGTGCGACGCCTCGAGAAAATAACGGTAACATCGCTGCTGCATGTCGCGCAAGAAAAGGCCATCGTCGCGTGCCACCACATCAGCGTTTGCTGCCTGCACCAGCGGTGGCAACGACAGCCCAGACACAAATAAAAAGCTTCTTCGCTTCATCGAGATCTACTTTCGAATGACATCTTTACGCCGCGCGATCCGCCGCTGGTCCGATTACGACCAGGTTGCTGGACAACGCTGCATGCGTTGGTTGACGGCGATTCACCCCGCCTCGCTCACGTTCGTTCCGCAGGGCAAAAAGCTTCAGTTAACGGTGTGGCCCGGCGATTCGCCGTGAATCGAATTAAACGGCGACCTTAGCTCCCTTAGCAAATGCTGTCCCAGTCTCGCAGACTTTCCCCCGGATCGTTCTTCGCCGACGGTTGGCAACTTGGCACACCGTTTGAACTGAAGGCCAGCGACCGAGCGAATGCAAGTTGCGATTCGCACGTCCTCCTCAAAGCGAAAGGTCGCGATTCCCATGGCTACTCAACAACTCATCACGCCCCACTTTTTGGATCCCTCGCTCGTCGATGGACCAGCGACTCCCAACGGCGAAACCGAAATTCAACAGCGCGTTCAACGGTACCTGATGCGAGCGGGGCTGGCCGAACCGCACGCTCGACAAGCTGCCGACCAAATCACATCCGATGTCTCCCGCCAACCTTGCGACGACGATCCCACAGTCCGGCAACGCCAGGCGATCTCGCTGGCGATCGCGCACGTGCAAGCTCAATCCGACGGCGACCAGCGCCTCCCCAATCGTTCGGTCCCGACGGAATCTTGGCAAGCGATGGTGAAAGCCAGCGATGCCCATCGCCGACGCCGCCACCGGCGAACACGGTTACTGATCTCGTTAGGTCAATCGCTGCTGCGACTTCCCAAGCCGAACCCGGCGGTGAGAACCTCGTAACCGGTGGGGCACTCGCCCGCTGACCTCACGTTTTGTGATTTACGTTCATTCGTTTAGGTCCGTTGCCAACTGCATCAAATGGCAAAGCCGCTTCGGCACAATCTCTTCTCCCTTTTCAACGAGCCTCTCCCATGGCACTTCCTCGGCGCGTCGTACCGCTTCGAAAAACCACCCGGTTCATCCGCGTGCTTGTCGCTTTGGCGACGCTGCTGATGACAGCGCTGGCAACCAGCAGCTATCTCGCTGTCGCCTCTGCGGGCAACGGGCTGAACCTTTTGGAACTGATCAGCGTTCCATTTTTTGCAGTCCTCTTCGGTTGGATATCCTTTTCGTTTTGGCTCGCTACGCTTGGCTTCTTGTTTGCGTTTCGAGAGCACTGGCAGTACCACGTCCGCAAACGCGATCTAAAACCAGCCGATCCGGCAGCTGCGAAAAAGCGAACCGCCGTTTTGATGCCGGTCTACAACGAATCGCCCCGACGCGTCTTTGCCGGTGTCAAAGCGATGATCTCCGAACTGCGACATCGCGAGGGAGACGATCGATTTGATTTTTACATCCTCAGCGATACGACCGATCCCGAGGTTTGGCTGGAGGAGGAGGCAGCTTGGTCGGAGTTGGTGGAGAGCCTTGGTGCCGGCGACTCGTTGTTCTACCGACACCGACCGAAGAACCGAGCTCGCAAAGCTGGCAACATCGCCGACTTTGTCGAACGATGGGGCGGCCGCCACGATTATATGATCGTGTTGGATGCCGACAGCCTGCTGGCGGCTTCGACGATGCAAGCGATGGTCCAACGGATGGATGAAAACGATCAACTGGGCATCCTGCAAATTCCACCGGTCCCGATCGGTCGCGTCTCCTTCTTCGCCAGGCTGCAACAGTTTGCTGCCAGCGTCTACGGCCCCAGTTTTGTCAAAGGGTTTTCGATCTGGGCCGGCGACGAAGGGAACTACTGGGGGCACAACGCGATCATTCGCGTCGAAGCGTTCCGCAGGCATTGCGACCTCCCCGTGCTGCCGGGCGAACCACCACTGGGCGGAGAAATTCTGAGCCACGATTTTGTCGAGGCAGCGTTAATGGTCCGCGCCGGTTGGAAGGTTCAGGTTGCGACCGACCTCGGCGGCAGCTATGAGGAATGCCCCACCACGTTGTCCGATTACGCTCAACGCGATCAACGATGGTGCCAGGGAAATCTGCAGCATGCAAAACTGTTGGTGAACGAAGAGTTCCGGACGTTGAGTCAACTGCACTTCAGCTGTGGCGTGATGTCGTATCTCGCCTCTCCGTTGTGGGTCGTCTTCACGATCCTATGTATCGCCGGAACAATCGTAGACATGCGTGGGGAAACGGTCACCACTCAGTCAGACAATCTTCCCGGGGCGATCATCATCTTCACCGCGGCGATGCTGTTGCTGCTGCTGCCGAAGTTGTGGGGCGTGTTGTTGGTATCGCAGCGTCGGATGCGAGTCGCGCGGCACGGTGGGTATCTGGCCCTGTGGGCAAGTGCTCTTCTGGAAACCGTCTGCTCCGTCTTGTTGTCTCCCATCATGGCTGTCTTCCACACGCGTTACGTGATCGCAGTCCTTACCGGAACGAACGTCCGCTGGTCTGCTCAGCAACGGGACGAACGCAGCGTCTCGTGGGGCGAAGCGACCCGACAATTCAGCGGTCTGACGATCGGTGGTCTGTTGGTGACAGCGTTGCTGGCGATCTTTGTTCCCTCGCTGCTCGCATGGTTCTCGCCGCTGCTGGTTGGCGTTGTGTTGTCGATACCGATCGCGGTGGTGCTGGGCAGCCAGCGCATCGGGCTCGCGTTGCGGCGACGCGGTCTGTTGTTGATCCCCGCGGAATCGGCTCCGCCAACGATCTGCGTCTACCATCGCTGGGCACTCGAACAGGCGGAGCGTGCGTCCGGGAAGTCCCAACCGGCGACAAGCTGGTTCGAAGCAGTCATCGCCGACCCCAAGGCGTTCTTGCGACATGCGCGAGTCCAATCGTCGACCGCATCAAACATGCCCCTCTCCGATTCGGAACGCGAAGCGATCGCAGCCGCCTTTGCCAGCGGAGGCGCCGGCGCGATCCCAGTCGAACTGCGATCGAAACTGCTGCTCGACGACAAGGCGTTGACCTCTCTTCACCTCGAATCTCAACTGGCCTGATCAGCTGAACTCGCCGGGCCTCCACGCCTCCTAAATCGCAGCTCCGCGCGCCGACGACGCGCCGCTGCGGATAGGGTGAACTGGATCGATTCTAACGATTCGCCCAATCGCGACAGCCGGCTGGAACCGCGACGCGACGCAGGCTCCATTTCCGCCGAGGATCGCGATTGCATTCGGCAACACGTGTATAGTAAAGAGAGGGCGAAAACAGGAGATTCATGAACGCGCGCGAGGCCACCGAAAGTCGATTCCTCGACACGCTGCGGCGCAGCCAGTTGCTGGCGGACGAAGAGATCGATCCGTTTGTGGAGCGGCGTGGACTGAGCGACGCAGAGGATTCGGCGATCGCTCGTGAGTTTCTCAACGCGCAACTGCTAACTCCCTTCCAAGCCAAGTATCTGATGCACGGCCGTTGGCGTGGGTTGGTGATCGGCAAGTACCGGATCTTTGAACCGGTGAGCGCTGGTGGGATGGGGGAGATCTATCTCGCACGGCAGTCCGAATCGGACACTCCCGTGGCGATTAAGATCCTCCGCAGCGAGCTCCGCGAATCGGTTCGCATGATCGAACGCTTCCGTCTGGAAGCCTTCGCCGTGATGACGCTCAAGCATCCCAATTTGATGCGTGGAATCGAATACGACGCGATCGAATCGATGCGCCGCGAGACCCACTATCTCGTCACCGAATTTGTCCCCGGCCCGAACCTCTACGAACTGACGGTGATCCGCCGCCAATTGCCCTGGCAACAAGCCTGCGATATCGTCCACCAGGCCGCGTTGGGTCTGCACTACGCCCACGAACACGGCTTCGTTCATCGCGACGTGAAGCCGGGAAATCTGATCGTCTCCTCCTCGGGGATCGTCAAAGTCGTCGATTTTGGTTTGGCCCAATACAAAGGCGAAGACGAATCGTTTGGTTTCTCGCTGCGTAAACGCCGTGGCACCGAGCGTTTTGCGGCTCCCGAACAATCGGTCACCGACTATCCGATCGATCCCCGCACCGATGTCTACTCGCTCGGCTGCACGCTCTTCTTCGCCCTCTGCGGGCGTCCGCCCAGCGACGATTCCCCCGACCTCTACCCAAGTTCCAAGACAGGCATCTCGCGACTGCTGTCGCACCGCGACGACTTGCCCGACAACCTGCTACCGATTATCAAGCGGATGTTACGACGCAAGCCGGAACAGCGGTTTGCAACGGCAGCGGAGGTTGCCGCGGAACTTGCTCCGTTCAGCAAGCGACTGTCGGTCGACATCAACTACCCGGCGTTGTTGCGAGCCCGCGAGAAATCGCGACGCTCCGGAGCCTCATGGAACACCGAGGCGAAAGTCGCTGCGACGACCGAAGAGACCGAACTGCCGCATACGCTCGAATCCCACCGCGCCGCGGTTTTAAACGCCTTCGCTGCCGATCACGATCTGCCGGCGGAACTGCGGCAAGCCGATCAAGCGCCGGACCAGGGGATCGATCGCTTTGCGGAGATCTATCGCCGCCATCGCCAACAGGTCGACCGGTTGAGCGAACGCATCGAAGCGCTCGAACAATCGCTCCGCGAAAGCCGGGCGACGGCAAGCGAACTGCGGACCCAACTGGGCGCCAAGGAGATCGAGAAACAGCAGGTGATCGCTGAGAACCGAGAGATCGTTGAACTGATGCGGCACGAAGCGATCGCCGTCAACAATGCGGAACACGATCAAGAAACCGCGCAGCAACGCCAGCAGATCGAACGCCTCGAACAATCTTTACATACCACCTCGCAACAACTGGACGATCTACAGACGCGGTTCGACCAAGAAATCGCTCAGCGAGATCGAACGCACGCCCGTGCCATCGACGACCTGGGGCAGCAGTTAGCCGCGACGCGTGAGATGTTCCAACGCGAGCGGGCCAAGCGGCAGCGAACCGCTCACCACATCCGCCAATTGCGAGCCCAAACGCATCGGATCAACGAACAACTGCACGACGCGAAACAACAGCAATCGCAATCCGCAGCGGCAGCGGAGACCGAGCACCAGGCTCGCAAACGCGCTGAAACGCTGCTCAGCCATTGCACCGATCGCTTAAACGAAGTCGTCCGCCGGGCGAACGCGCTTTCGACGCAAGTCACGGCGATGTTCAGCCAGTTGTCGAGCCATCAAGCCGAAGAGAACTTCTTTGAGAGCTATGAAAAGGCATGTGAATCGGACGACGATTCGCCTCACCGAACCCATCAAATGCTAGACGAATTCCTGGAAGACTCCTCGCCGCTCGACTCGCTGCCGAATCATTACTCCGACGACGAGTGAGCGATTGCGTCGGGATCGAACTCCGAGATCAAACGCTGGCCTGCATCGTGAGCCTCGGCTCGTGCTTGTTCGGTCTCGAAGCCGAGCGTCTGTTCGCTGTAGATCGTAACCGGATCAGCTTGCAGATCGCGGAAGCCGATGGTGCGAGGATCGATCCCCTGCAGATGCAGCAGCAGAGCCAAGGCGGTGTCGCGGACTTGGGTTTGGATCGCGCGGCGGCGTCGCGACGCGATCTGCCAAACCTGGCAGACGCGGTGATCCTGTAACGCATCGACCAAGCGAGGCCGCGCGGTCTGCGGATCATGCGCGACAAGAAAGAACAACGCGGTTTGCACCGACGCGGGGGAAGCATGTTCGCTGCTCAGCGTTGCGCTGGCCAACTGTTCGGCGATTTGATCGCACTGGTAAAGCATCGCGATCCGCAACGTCGACCGCGTCGCCGCCGTGCTCGCCTGACGCTGCAGCCAGCTGCGGACCAATCGCATCGTCGCAACACGGTTATTGCCACGCGTCAAACTGTGAATCGCGGGACTGCATTGCAGGCCACAGCGAATGTGGCTGCCCAATACCGGCACTTGGCAGATCTTTGCGTTGGTGCCGGCCAACAACAACATGCTCCAACTGACAAGGTCGCCCGAATTCAGTCGCTGGGTATCGGGAGAGAGATACCGCTGCTGATCCTCCAATTGATTCTCGATGTCGTAGCCGGGATCGTCGTACACGCGTTGCAGCCACGCCATGAAGGCGGCGTCGCGATCCAACAACCGCTTGAACAACCCGCGCGCCGAAGCGTCGTCGCCACAGGCCTCGACAAACGGTTGCCAGCCCGCCAACCGATAGCTCCGCTCTGGATCGTATTGCGTCAGCAGATGTTGCAATTCCCAAGCGGTTCGGCGTTCCCGAATCTCGATCAGCAACCGCTGACACTGCAAGCGAATCTCCGCGTCGTCGCTGTCCAGCCCCAAGCGGAGCGGTTCGATCGCCGCATCCCCGGCGGCGACTAAGGCTCGCGACGTTCGCTCGCGCATCCGATAGCTGGACGCTCCCAGACGATCGATCTGCAGATCCAGTCGCTGCTCCACCGGTTCGACCAAATCTTCCGCCGAGAGAGCGCGAGACGGATCGCACGTCAGCGATGCGATCGCGAACAGCCAGGCGCTCAGCGAGGTGGGAGAAGCGAATGTGTGCGTCATATGAAAAGAAGAGAGTTCGCGTTGAGTCGCTGTTTCTAACGAATTATGGTCCGCGATGTCGGGCCGGGTTGGGTTGACCAAAGCAATCTTGCTGCACGATACTTGCACTCCGGTCGCACAACCGTTGCAACCGGTACGTTTTGACGGCCGACACCACCGGTCGCTCTCCCCACGCTAGCGTTCGCCAGCCTGGGGTAACTCCATTCGTCGCGCTCTCAATTGGATTGAATTTGATGCGGATCTTGCTCTTCGAAGACAGTTCGACCGACCAACTGGCTCCAATCACCATCAGCCGCCCGGCGTATGCGATTACCTGCGCCAGCTATCGCTTGATCGATTGGGTCCGCCGCATGAACGCTTCGATCGCCGGCGAGGTTCGAGCGTATCAGCAACCGATCCAACAAGCCGACTTTGCCGACCTCCAGAGCCCCGCGGATTGGCAACAGGGAAGCGAACCGGTCCTGGCGATCAACGCGAGGTGTGTCCCTAGCATCGAGAACTTCCAAGCATTCCAGCGGATCGCCGCCCGCCAAAACTCAGGGATCGTGAAATCGGGACACGACGTCGCGGCGATCCTGTTGATGCCGCAAGATCTGATCCAATCGAAATCGATGCCCGGGACAAGCGTCAGCCAGCAGATGCTGGCGGTCGACGGGGTCGCACCGATCGACGAATCGGTGGCGATGTTCGACTGGCCTCACGAAGTCGTCCGCTGGCACATGCAATTGATGAATGCGTCGCTGGAAGACCGGATCGCCCAGGGCAATTACGAACAGCGCGAAGATGGCGTGTTCCTCGCCCCCGGTGCCAAGATCGGCGACTATGCGGTGATCGACACTTCCGAAGGCCCGATCCTGTTAGACGAAAACGTTACGGTCGGACCGTTTTGTTATCTCAGCGGCCCCGTCTACGCGGGACCGGGAACTCGCGTGATCGAACACGCGGCCCTTAAGGATGGCGTGTCGCTAGGTCATACGGTCAAGATCGGCGGTGAAGTCGAAGCGTCGGTGATCGAACCCTACACCAACAAACAGCATCACGGATTTCTGGGGCACAGCTACCTAGGCAGCTGGATCAACCTCGGTGCTGGAACCTGTAACAGCGATCTGAAGAACACCTACGGCCGGATCAACATCGAATACGACGACCGCAAGATGGCGACGGAGATGCAGTTCCTGGGCTGCATCGTCGGCGACTATTCCAAGTCGGCGATCAACACCGGCATCTTCACCGGCAAGGTGATCGGCGTCTGCAGCATGCTGTATGGGTTCGTGACGCAGAACGTCCCCAGCTTTATGAACTACGCTCAGATCTTTGGCCAAGTCGCCGAGATCCCCGCCGACGTGATGGTCGCGACCCAAGCGCGGATGTTCGCCCGCCGAAAGGTTCAACAGCGACAGTGCGACATCGACCTAATTCGGGCGATGTACGACCAGACCAGCAGCCAACGCGAACAGGGCGAACACGCCGAGATCTTTTAGGTTCCTCGGGGGGGCCAATGCTCAACGCGGCGAACCGCCGCTGGACGCACATCAGTCCGTCGACGGATGCGTCTGGATCTCGAGGTTCGTCGCGGTGTGATCGGTATAGGGAATGCCCAACCGCTCCAGCATCTTCAAGTACAGCATGTACAGGATCGGGACCATGAACAGCACCAGCACGGTGGCGGTCAACAATCCAAACGCCAAACTTGTCGCCATCGGGATCAGCAACTGAGCCTGGAAAGAGCGTTCCATCAACAGCGGCAACAGTCCCGCGATCGTGGTGAAACTGGTCAGAATCACAGGCCGGAAGCGACGCTGTCCCGATTCCATCAACGCCATCACCGGCGGCTCGCCGGCGCGGATCCGGGAGTTGATGAAGTCGACAAGGACGATCGAATCGTTCACCACAACACCCGCCAGCGCAACCAGCCCAAACATGCTGAACAACGACAGCGGCAAGCCCATCAACGCGTGCCCCCAGACGGCTCCGATCATGCCGAAGGGAATGATCGCCAGGATCAACAGCGGTTGGAAATAACTGCGGAACTGCAGCACCAGCAGGATGAACATGCAGAACATCGCCACCCCAAATCCGATCATCAAACTGCCGACCGATTCGCGACTCTGTTCCTGCTGCCCCTCCCAACGAATGCTTACGCCGGGGAAACTTTCCTGCAGCGTCGGTTCGAACTCTCGCTGCAAGTAGGCCACGATATCGGAACCGTTTGCCTTCGTTTCGTCGATGTCGGCAGTGATCGTGATCGATCGGCGTTGGTCGACGCGGTTGATCTCGGAAAATCCGCGACGGATATCGAGCTCGGCCAATTCGGTGATCGGCCGCTCCACCGACTCCATCTGATTCGGTGAGTCGGTGCGGACAAAGATCTCGTTGAAGTTGCCGAGCGTGCTCCGCTGCTCCTTGGGATACCGGACCATCAACTTGACTTCGTTGCGGCCCCTCTGCAGACGCATCACTTCCGCACCGTAATAGGCGTTCCGAACGGTTTCACCCAAATCGGTTGGCGTCACGCCGGTCGCCAACGCATCCTCTTTCACCTTGAACTGAAATTCCCACTTGCCCGGCGTGTTATCGTCGCGGATATCAAACACTCCCTCTTTGCTGGCCAATTGCGCCTTAGCCGCTTCGGTTGCCGATTCCAACGCGTCCATCTTGTCAGCCGGAGCCAACAGCTTGAATTCGATCGCCGCTCCGCCGGGGCCCATATCCTCGGTTCCAAAGACGACGCTCTCGGCACCTGGCAATTCGCCAACCGCATCGCGCCAGCGATTCAACAGATCGCTCGACTTAGTCGTTCGGACGTTGGTGTCGTACAATTCGACCAACACCTGCCCGGCGTGGCTGCCGCTGGTCGTCTGCTCCGCCGCGCCTCCTCCGGTTGTCATCGATCCAACTTGGCGAAACGTCAGCTTCACCGGGCCGGTCATATTCAGTGGGCTGTCGGGATACAGCTCCAACGGCGTTTTGTTTTCCGCTGCCGATCGCTCCGCCGCGATCTCGGCACTCACTTGCCGAATCGCTTGCTCCATCTTTTGCGTCGCCGCGTCGGTGATCGCCACCGGCGTTCCGTCGGGAAAGACAACCGTCGCTTTGACGTTGTTGCTATCGAGCTTGGGGAACAGATTTTTCTGCACGATCCCGCCGCGGACCATTCCCACCGTGACGATCAACATTCCGATCGCGATGCTGATCGGAATCGTTGGGAACTGCAACGCGTATTTGAAGACCGGCAGATAGACGTGTTCAGCGAACCACTCCAAACCGCGACTGCTGCGGCGACCGACCGCCGACAACAACATCCCAATCGGACGCAGCGGATACAACAGAACGTTTAGGAAACGGAAGAAGCCCGAGTGTTCGTGAGCCAGGTGAGCCGGCAGGACAAACAAACTTTCCAACAGCGAAATCACCAGCATCGCGATCACCGCAAACGGGATCACCGCCATGAACTTCCCCATCACGCCAGAGACAAAAAACATCGGCGAAAATGCGATCACAGTCGTCGAGACCGAAGCGGTGACGCTAGGCAAAACTTCCGCCGCGCCATCGATCGCCGCTCGCAATCGCTTCTTTCCCTGCTGGCGATGCGCGAAGATGTTCTCCCCCACGATGATCGCGTCGTCGACCACGATTCCCAGCGCGACCAGGAACGAAAACAGACTCAACATGTTCAGCGTCTTGTCGCCGTACCACAGGATACATCCGGCCCCGAGGATCGAGATCGGAATTCCAAGCGCCACCCAGAATGCGAGTCGCAGTTCAAGGAACAGGGCCAACACCAAAAAGACCAACGCCAACCCCGACGCACCGTTGCGGATCAACAGACTCAAGCGATCCTGCACGTCCTGGCTGGTGTCGCCCCAAACGACCAACTTGTATCCCGGTGGCAACCGCGGTGCCAATCCGCCAGCTTTTGGTTCGGCATCGGCCGCCTCCGCTTCCGGATCCTGATCGGCGTCGGAACTGCGGGTGAGCCACTTTTTCAGCCGCTGGAAACGGCTGACGCCGTGCGGTTCGGGAGGCAAAGCGCGATCGACATACTCGCGGACCTCGCGGACCATCGCCAGCAGATCTTCGCTTTTGGTCCGTTCGACGTTGACGACCATCGCCGGTTCGCCATTGATTTCGCTGATGCTGGTTAGATCTTCAAAGGCATCGCGAACGGTGCCGATATCGTTGACGGTCAGCACCGAACCGTTGGATTGCGTGATGATCGGAAGCCGCCCGATCTCATCGCCAAAGCGACCTTTGTTCTTCGCTCGCAGCAACACCTCCTGACCGTCGGACTTCAACTGCCCGCCAGGCAATTCGATGTTCCGCGCCCGCAGGATCGCAGCGATCTGTTTTAACGACAGCCCATATTTGCGCAACATCTCCTCGGAGACTTCGACATCGATCTGGAACGGTTTGGCCCCCATGATGCTGGTTGCCGAAACGGTTTTCAGCTGCAACAGATCGTCGCGCAGATCTTCGACCACGCTTCGCAGGCGCAGTTCGGAATCGGGGTCGTCGGTTCGCGGACCGACCACGGCAACGCGGATCGCCGGCGTCCGGAAAGTGATCTGTTGGACCGTCGGCTCTTCTGTCAGATCGGGAAAGCTGGGGATCCGAGCGACTTCGCGATCGATCTCGTTCAGCACCTTTTGCACATCGGCCACGTCGGCCTGCAATTCCATAATCACGCTGCCGCTGCCTTCCTGAGCGATCGAGGTGACCTTCTTGATCCCTTCGATCGACCGCACCGCCTCTTCGATCTTCTGGCAGATCCCGTCTTCGACATCCTCGGGCGTAGCACCGGGATAGGGAACCGTCACCACGACGATCTCCAATTCGAACTCCGGAAACACCTCGCGACGCATGCCGTAGAAACAGGCAGCGCCCAACAGCATCGTGGCCAGCATGATCACGTTCATGCCTGGCGAATTGGTGATCGCCCAACGAATGACACTTTTCATAGGACTCTTTAACGCTTTTCGTTTTTCGTTGTTTGTGTTTCGCGATTCGCTGCATCATCACAACTTGCGATGGCTGCGCCTTCGATGCGGCGGGAGCGACGCGGATCGTCGCACCGTCGCGGCAAGCCCCATGGGGATCTATTGAGCGACCGACCGCTCGCCCAACTTGGTGTCGACAACGCGAGCGACGCTGCCACCAGTCGACTTCGGCGCGGGAACTCGAATCAAATCGGTGCCGTCTCCCGCAACGCCTCCCAGCGGCGAAACGACGACAAAATTGCCCGGCTCCAGATCGCCGTTACGCGATTCACAAATCCAATACTTTTCGTCCTCGGCCCCCTTCGTCGGAAGCGTTACCGAAACGATCGGCGTGATTCGGTCCAACACCACCAACCGCCCCGCGGTCCACGCCTGGAGCTCGAACGGCGAAGCAGCCACTTCCGGCCCGGACGCCTGCGCCGACGTCGATTCGCCCGGCGATTCCACCGCCAATACGCTTGCGTCGGGCTGGAACTTCCAGATCCGATTGCCAGGCTGCAGCGCCAGATTGGGAACCAACGAAAGCGACGACTGCGGTTTCACGTGCAAGATGACTCGCACAAACATCCCCCGCACAAGCGCCTTGGGCCCCTGCATCCGCTGACTCAACGCTTCCCCTTCACCAGCCCTGTCGCCGGTCACATCAGCTGGCCGATCGACGACCAATCGAACCGGCACCATCCGGCTCTGCGCGTCGACTCCAATCCCATCGTATCGCTCCAACGTTCCCTCCCACGAATAGACCGAATCGCGTTGGTTGATGCGATATTCGATCGTCGCAGGGGTCGGCGGCAGGCTGTAACTGCGGCTGTCGAGCGACGAATCGGCAGCGTGCTGGTGATCCTGGTCCAACACCCAGTACAACTGGTCCATCCGCAGATTTGCAGCGACCTCCGCCTTGGATGTATCCTCCATCGTGACCATCACCGCACCGCGTTGGATGAACGAATTGACCTCGACATCTTCGCGGAAGATCACGCCATCGATCGGTGCTTCGATGCTGGTTCGCTCCAGGTTCTTGCGAGCCAGTTCCAGCTGAGTCTCCACACGCTGCTCCGCTGTCTCTTGGCGGATGCGACGCTTCCGCAGCAGCGCCAATTGGTTTTCGAATCCGATCCGAGTGTTCAACGCCTGCAGACGCGACTGCTGTGCTTGATCCAACTCGGTTTCACTAGCAAATCCCTTGGGCAACCGCGCCAACCGCGCGATCTCTTGGTCCCGCAACAGCTCATCGTCTTTGGCAACTTCGATCAACTTCTCGACGTTGGTAATCTCTTGATCGATCTCACGCAGCGATTCGTATTCCGATTTCTTCTCTTGTTCCAAGCGTTTCAATTCCAGTTCGTAATCGGTGGGATCGATCCGAAATAAGACGTCTCCCTTTTGAACATAATTGCCCGCTTCGACCGTCGGCGATTTGTAGACGATCGTCCCCGCCACCTCGGTCGCGACTTGAATTTCGCGATAGGGAACCACCTCTCCCTCCAACGCGATATCGATAACGCCATCCACCTTGTCCAACGACAGCACCGGCATCACCTCGGCGGGAGCCAGTCGCTGCATCTGAGCGGCGATCGAATTGCTAGGGTCGGGGCGTTCGGGGGGCGTCGTCACGCCGAGTTCGCGGAAGATGAGAATACAGGCGACCAGAGTTGCCGTCGGCAACACGACACCCGAGATCAATTTGTGGAACTTTGAATAGAGACGTTTCATAGTCGTTTTTCGATTAGTTTTGATAAGAACGCGTTAGCGAATCAATTCGCGAAGCCTTGCTTGATGCTTGACGAATCCTGCGTTGGCTGCCGCCGCCATCGCGACGCTGGTGATGTGGACCGCCAATTCATCGATATCCAGCTCCGCCGCCAATCCTCGCTGGATCAGCAACGCGTTGACCGCGTTTTCGCAAACGCCATAGTGGAAACACTGGCCGATCACCGTAAAACTAAGATGCATCAATGAACTCGGATCGATCGGTTCCCCCACCAGTTCCGCGAGGTTTTGATACAACTGATCCTGGATCGGCGCAAAGTGATCTTTGACGATATCTTCCATCGCTTCGGTAGGCTGCTGCAGTTCGCGTATCAACAACCGCACCTGCCATCCATCGTCTTCGTTGGTGTCGAACATCCGCTGCAACAGCGTCCGGACAAATGCAAACAATCGCTCCGTCGGATCGGTTTGCACAGCCGGGTCGGGGATCGGAAACCGACGCGACTCCTCATCGCGAATCAGCCGCACGACGGCCCGGTACAATCCCATCTTATCGCCAAAGTAATACGCGACGCTGGCGATGTTCACTCCCGCCGCGGCACAGATCTCGCGGACGGTTGCGTTTTGATAACCGCGAGCAGCAAATACCCGCCCCGCTGCGTTGAGCAAACGATTGCGAGTGTCCTCGTCGGGAACAGTCGTCGAACGAATGGCTTCACCTCGTTAATCTGCGATTTAAACACCTGTTTAAAACAATTGTTTAAGTTGCTCAAAAAGTCAAGCCGAATCGGTTCAAAGCTGGAAAAATTAACAGCCTCCCGCAAACCACCGCGTCGGTTCTCGGCGGCCCGCGACGCGAGGCGGCAAACGAGCTCAAAACCGCAGCTTTCGCTAGCTTTTACGAGAGAAAAGCCTACTCGGCCGGGTCCCGCAGATGCAGGATCGGGAAGGGCATCCCGGCGCTATCGAGCTCCGAACGCCCCTCCACGACAAACCCCAGCGACTGATAAAACGCTAGCGCCGCGGGGTTCTGTTCGTTGACATCGACTCGCAATCGCCCCTTCAGATCTCGAGCGTGATCGACCATCCGCCCCCCACCGCCGCGGCGACGATGTTCGGGGGCCAGAAACAGAGCTTCGAGCTTATCATCCGCTAGCCCCATGAAACCGATCGGCTCATCCGCAGCGTCGGCCAACACCCAAATCTCTAGATCGACCAACGCGTGATCGCGAACCAGCGGCAGGATCCGCTCGATGTCGTCTTCGCTCAGGAAATCGTGTGTCGCCCGAACCGAACGCAACCAGATATCGACAAGCGAATCACGCTCGGTTTCCAACGCCTCTCGAACCTTCATCCTGACTTCCGTCCTATATATAGTTCGCCAACCGACAAACAACGAACCGACAACAGGCACCCGAGTTGATCAGTGTTTGGGTTCCGCCGAATTGGCCAGCAAGTGTTTGCTTCCAACTGCTCAAGGGCACCGGACGCCAACGCTCAAACTGGAAGCCTGCTTGGCTTCTTGGTAACATGCTTTGCCCAGTCGATCGCGCCGCGCAGGCCCGATCGCAACCAGTGGGACTGAATTTCTGCACGACAACGAAACGATACCCAATGCTCCGATCGATTCTACCCTACGCCTTGCTGTTGCTTGTGATCAGTCCCGCCTGGGCGGGTGAGTTCAATCAGGTGTTGAGCATCGGCGACGCGGCCCCGATGTGGAACGATCTGCCGGGAATCGATGACGGCAAGCATGGCCTGGACGATTGGAAACAGGCGGAGGTGGTGGTCATCGCCTTCACTTGCAATTCCTGTCCCTACGCGACCGATGTCGAACAGCGATTGATCGCACTGACGAAGGACTACAAAGATCATGGCGTCGCGGTGGTCGCGATCAATTCCAACAAGGTTCCCGACGACGAACTGCCAGCGATGAAAGAGCGTGCGGCGACGGCGAAGTTCAATTTCGCTTATCTCTCCGACCCAACACAGCAGACAGCCAAGGCGTACGGGGCGATCACGACGCCCGAGTTTTATGTGCTCGATAAAGAGCGACGCGTCGTCTACATGGGTGCGATGGACGACAGCCCCGATGGCAAACAGATCGAACATCCCTACGTTCGCCAAGCGATCGACGCCGCGTTGACCGGAGGCAAGCCCGCCGTCGCGGAGACCGTACCGATCGGCTGCCGAATCCGCTTCCAACGCGTCCGCCGCAAACGCTAACGCGCTGGAGTCGAGGCTTTAGCCGACGATGCGCATCAATCGCCCACGGTCAACACAACCTTGCCGGCCAGCGAGCCGTCGCCGGCGAGCGTTCCCGCTTCTTGAAGGCGATGCGATTGGGCAGCTTGCGACAGCGGCAATCGCTGCGAGATCTGACTCTTCAATTGCCCCGAGGCGAGCCATTGGTTGATGTCCTCGGCCGCCAGCTTCATCTCGTCCGCCGACGCCTTGAACATCACAAATCCATGCACCGTGCACTCTTTGACGTAAAAAGGGCCCACGGGAAACTCGGGACGCGCGTCGCGACCGGCCATCAAAACCATCCGGCCTCGCGGCGCAAGGGCTTCGACGGCGAAGTCGAAATCGGGTTCGCGGATCGTTTCCCAGAAGACGTCGACGCCATCGGGAGCCAGTTCGGCCAAACGCTCTTGCAAATTTTCGGTCTTGTAGTTGATGGCAAAGTCGGCTCCTAGCTCGCGGCAACGCTCGACCTTCTCATCGCTGCCGCCGGTCGTGATCACATTTGCACCAGCCGCTTTGGCCATCTGCACGACCATCGATCCAACGCCGCCGGTCCCGCCGCGAACAAAGATCGTCTCATCGGCTAACAGTCGCGCGCGGCCAAACAAACCCAGGTGGGCAGTGATCCCAACCAACGCACAGGCCGCGGCATCTTCGGCAGCGACGCCGTCGGGAGTTTCGTACAGCCAATCCTGATCGATCGCGCACAACTCAGCAAACGTCCCCTGCCGGCCCAGCAAACCTTGACTGCTGCCCCAAACGCGATCGCCGATCCGGAATCCGGTGACACCTTCGCCAACCGCCGCGATCGTACCGGCGATGTCGCATCCGATGATAAAGGGATCGGGCAGGTCCATCGCGATCATCCCGCTGCGGACATAGGTATCGATCGGGTTAACCGACACCGCTTCGGTGCGAACCAAAACCTGGCCTTGGCCGGGCTGCGGATCGGGAAGGTCGCCGTATTGGATAACGTCTGCGTCGCCCGTCGTCTTAATAAAAGCTGCTTTCATCGGTATCGCCTAAAGGTTTCTGTTTATTAAATGAAGTTTGATTTGATTGTCTGCTCGCGAGATGAAGACTCGCCCATTCCACAATCGATGGGATCGATTCGTTTCGCCGCAGCGAAGCCGACCGTCTTTCGAAATATTTAAAACTCGCCAAAGTCAAAATCGTTCAGCTCATCGAGCGCTTCGGACTCCGATTCCGAGAGCGGTTGGTTTAACACTTCGCTTGCCAGGTCCTGATCGACGCCCCAGTGCTGGCCCAGGTTTTCGGCGATCGATTGTTTTTCTTGCGGGCTGAATTCACCGAACGCACGCCGCAGGAAGACCAACGCCCGACGGAACTGTTCGTCGTCCAACGACTCCACATAATCGGCCAATTGCTGCCACAGCGGTTGCCGAGCCAGCAGCGCGTATCGATTCCGTCGCGAGAGGCCTTCGAACCAACCGGCGCCGAGATCAGCCGGCGCGCCGGGGGACAGTCGCCGCGAGACCTCGCGAGCCAACCGCGCGTTGTCGATCTGATCGCGCTCCAACAGCATTGCACATGCGTACCCGCTGAGCAACGGATTGCGATCGTCGCTATCGCTTAAACCATGCAACTCAGCGATCCACAGCGGTTCGTCGACCAGATCGTGAAATTCGAGCGCGACGCGGTTGAGGGCGTCGATCGACGCAATCAGATCGCGAGCGGCGTCGTTATCGCAATTGGCGACCGACATCAGCGCCAACGCTCCTTGCACAAACAACGTTTCGATCAATGGACGCAGCGGCGCCGCGTCGAACTGGCGGACGTCGCCATACTTTACCAGACTGGCCAATTCAGCCGCCGCGCCGGCGACGGCGGTGAAGTCGCTCGATTCGGCCGCCAACGCCTGCAACCGCCCGCGAGCCTGATCCATCGCCTCCATCATGCCGCAGCGACACGCGATCGCCACCGCCGAAGCGGCTTGCGCGACCGTTGTTGCTTCGTCCAACAGCGTCTTGAATTTGAAACCGGCTGCCAATTCGATCGTCTCGCCCAACAGCACCGATTCGACAAGCGTGATCTCCGATTCGGGAGTCCACTGCAAATCCCACTTCTCGCTCCACGTCGACGCCTGCTGCCGCGAGGCAACGGGGGACGCAAAGTTGATCCCCAGCAGATGCAGCCGATGCAGGAAGCTGGATCGATGCAGGTCCAAGAAGGCTGCCGCAGCGGTCTTCGCGCGGCGGTTCTCTCGCAGATCGATCGACAACACCTGCCGAACCGCCGTCCGGTATTTGACTAACTTCAGTGCGGTCAACTGCTGGTTAAAGTCGGCTTGGATCGATGTCTGTGAAACGCCTTCGGGAAGGCTGCCGATCGCCGTCCCGACATCGACTTGAGCCAGCGATTCGGCGACGCTCGACCGTTGGCCGTGCCCGATCAGCGTGACCGCTGCGTCGCGGAGATCGTTGAGCGTCGGTGCCATCCCCGCTTTTAATGCCGATAGCGAATTGGCCAACCGGACCGCTTCGATCACCTCAGCCGTCGAGCGGTGCGTTCCGGCATCGCGTTGGTACCGGACGACCATCGACAGGTAGCGGGCGGGCAGATGGGATAATTCCCGCGCCGACAACGCCTCCCACAACAACTCGAAGTACGCGGGAGCTTCGTTCCCCGCGCCGTAGCCCGATTGGCTCGACAGTCGGAAGTAAGAATAGGGCATCAGCGTCAGATTGCTCTCCAGCCGCGGCAGCTGTTCCAATTCCTGATCGCTCATCGGCGGAAACTCTGCCGACAACACCGGTGCGTGATAGGCACCGACGATCGCAACGATCTTGTCGGGCGCGACGCCACGATCGATCGCGGCTTGGATCTGCCGCCGCATGAACGCTTCGCGAACCAGATTCTCCGCCGCATCGGCCGCGGTGTCCGATTCGATCTCACGCAGATTGCGTCCGAACTCCATCGATGTCTTGCGATACGAATCGAGACATGTGTTGTGCTCGAAGTTCCGCTCCCAATAACTCTCGTAATGCTCTTCGCCCGCCAATGCTGCTAACTGTTGATACAACGAGCCACGCGAAACGATCGGTTCGATCGCCGGTTCGCCGACCGCCGGATCGTCGTCTGCGTCGGTTGCTGCCGGATCGGGCGAGGCGGCATCGGGCTGAGCATCTTTTTTCGAAGCGATGATCGCTTCGGCGATCCGTCGATGTTCGCGATCTTGCAACCCGAGGAAGATATCGCTGGGCAAGTCGATGAACTCGCAATCGGCTTTATTTTCCTTGGCCCACAGGATCGCCTGATACTCGGGGCTGTAGCGGGCCAGCGGGTAGACAAACGTTCGCACGGGGACCGAGTTGGAGAAGGCGAGGATCCCAATCGGCGGAACCGTTCCCTTGCGAACGACGTCGTCCAACAGACCCTCCGCGTCGCAGGGGCCTTCGATCAGCACGACCTGCGGCTGCACTTGATCGAGGAATTGCCGCAGCTGCCACGCCCCCATCGGCGACAGATGCCGCACGCCAAAAACGTGGCAAAGGGAAGCCGTATCGATCGCAGACATTTTGTCTGGTGCCTTCGAAAGGGGGATGAAAACGCGGTCCTGCCCGCCGCGATTGTTATACCACGGGCGGCCAACATTGGCACATTCACAGCGACCGAACGTCGTCGCGACCACTGCGGCCGGCGCGTGGCCGGGCTGCCGTCATAGTCAATTAAATTGTGCGATGTTAAAATGCCTCGCCCATCGAGTTCGCGATTCACCCAACGCACCGGCCCCACGTCCGCCAGGAAACATGATGCAAACCACTGTTAAGTCACCCGTAAATGATTCCACCGGCAACCTGTTGGACTTCGCCGACGGATTTGTGCGACGTCACATCGGCCCGTCGGACACTCACATCCAACAGATGCTGGAACTGCTGGGCTTCGATTCGCTGGATCAGTTCTCCGACGCGTTGGTTCCCGAGGACATTCGGTTGAGCCAACCTCTGGACATTCCGTCGGCTCGCGGCGAGCACGAGTTCTTGGGTGCGTTGCGGGTGATCGCCGAAAAGAACAAGGTCTACCGTTCGTGCATCGGTATGGGTTACACGGGGACCGTTACGCCGCCGGTGATCCTACGGAACGTGCTCGAGAATCCGGGTTGGTACACGCAGTACACTCCCTACCAAGCGGAGATCGCTCAGGGACGGCTCGAAGCGCTGCTGAACTTTCAAACGATGATCGCCGACTTAACCGGCTTGCCTTTGGCGGGAGCAAGCTTGTTGGACGAAGCGACCGCGGCAGCCGAAGCGATGTGCATGTGCGTGGCGATTGCTCGCGACAAGAAACGCGGCTTCTGGGCGTCGGACGACTGCCATCCGCAGACGCTGGAACTGCTGCAAACGCGAGCCGACGGATTGGGGATCGACCTGAAGGTCGGCCCGATCGAAGAGATCGACTTCAACCACGGCCAAGGAGGACTCGGCGGGTTGTTGGTTCAATATCCAACCACCGATGGTCGGATCGAAGACTATGCCGCGTTGACAGCGCGAGCGGCCGAAAACGGTTGCTTGGTCGTCGCGTCGGCCGATCTATTGGCCCTGACCGTGCTGACGCCACCGGGTGAATGGGGAGCGGATATCTGCGTCGGCAGCGCCCAGCGATTTGGCGTTCCGATGGGCTTGGGCGGACCACACGCCGCCTTCATTTCGACCCACGAAGCCCATGTCCGCAAGCTTCCCGGGCGGATCATCGGCGTCTCGAAGGATCGCCAAGGCAACCGCGCGTTGCGGATGGCGATCCAAACGCGAGAACAACACATCCGCCGCGACAAGGCGACCAGCAACATCTGCACGGCGCAAGCGCTGCTGGCGATCATCAGTTCGTTTTACGGAGTCTATCACGGGCCGCGCGGCTTAAAACAGATCGCCGACCGAACGCATGCCTTCACGTGTGCGTTGCTGAAGGGACTCGAGCGACTGGGGCACTCGCGAACCAGCGACACACCCTTTTTCGACACGATCCGGATCCGGTTGGGCAAAGGGCGTGCGAGCGCGACGCGTCAGGTTGTCGATGCAGCGCTGGAACGTCAGATCAATCTTCGCGAATACGCCGACGGCACGTTGGGCGTGACGTTGGACGAAACCGCCGACGCGGCGTTGGTCGCCGATCTGTTGGCCGCTTTCAACTTTGGCCACTACACCGGGTTCGATATCGACGATCTGCTGGCCGAAGCGGAAGCCGACGGCATGCTGTCGCATGGTGCACTGGTGCGGACCAGCGAATACATGACGCACCCGATCTTCAACGAACACCACAGCGAAACGCAAATGCTGCGTTACATCTACAAACTGATGCAACGCGATCTCTCGTTGGCACACAGCATGATCCCGCTCGGTTCGTGCACGATGAAGTTGAACGCGACAAGCGAGATGCTGCCGGTGACCTGGGCCGAATTTGGGCAACTGCATCCGTTTGCTCCCGACACGCAGTGGCGCGGCTACACACAGATGTTCCGCGAACTGGAAAGCTGGTTGTGCGAAGTGACCGGATTTTCGG